>NZ_KI421445.1:0-356178 GCF_000472645.1 Bradyrhizobium sp. WSM2254
ATCGTGACCACCAATCTTGCCTTCGGCGAATGGCCAAGCGTGTTCGGCGACGCCAAGATGACCACCGCGCTGCTCGATCGGTTGACCCACCACTGCGACATTGTCGAAACCGGCAACGACAGCTGGCGGTTCAAAAGCCGCGACGACGATCACGCCACCCGCGCTCGTCTCGCCTCCGCTATCCCGACCAGCTCCGACGAGACGAGCGCTACCACCAAACCCCGCCGCGCTAAGGGGTCAAAATTGGACGCCGATGAGGGGTCAAATTTGCAGGCCGATTGACATGTCGCTGCTCCATTGCCTGGACTCAACGACCCCTCTCTCGGCAAGTGGCGTGATGTAAATCCTCAAGGGAATAGGCATTAGTTTCTCCGAAGTTCGGAATTTGCGATCGTATCTCCGCGCGCGGTCCTCCGCAATTCGGAGGACTGGTTCATTTCGACTCTACCGAAGGAACAATGTCCGGGGGACATGACCCCGATGGAGATTCACCGCGCCGGCTACACCGACATCCAAGAAGACGCCGATCTCGTGTTTCACCGTCGGGCACCGGCCGTATAGACAGGGCGAGCCGGCTATTTGCCGCGGGCTACCGCGTCTGTTTGCTTATCGACGCCCAGTTTGCTCGATGCGTCGGATCAGGCGACGTCGGGCTCGATGAGGCTCAAGCTCGTCATCGGATCGTCCTGCGCTCGAAGATCGAGCGCTCCGGCGGGAACTTGAAAATGACGGTCTTCACTTGGGGAGATTACGAGTACAAGGGCCACAAGAACGTCCTCTCTCGCGGAGGATCAGCTCCTGGAGAACTTCTACGGCTTCGTGGCCGCCAAGCCATAGCTCGATGGACGCGAATTCTTGGCAAAGTCCATCACTGCCCGAAGCCGAACTGACGGCGTTGCTCCGCGCTGTTGACCTGAATGCAAGCTGCGACCGAGACCGTCGATCCGCGAGCCCGTCCTTGGACTTCACGTCCCCTCGATCGCCGTCAGCGGAACTTTCGTTTGAACCACGCCAGAGCCTTCTGGTGCGCTGCCGCGAGCAGGCCAGCAGGAGTATAATAACTGTTTTATATCAACATCTTATACCGAGGTCGCACGACAGCACAACATTGGCAAGCGCCCATCATCCACATGAATCGGCGCACAACGCCCGGCCGCAATAATCCTCCGCACCTTTTGAACGCCTCCGCATTTCAAAACAACACATAGGAATGGATCGGGCTCGAGATCGGTACTGTATGCAGATAGGCAGCCGCCAGTAGCGTGCGAATTCAGGAATTGTTTCTTACGCGGCCGTCCTCGCGACGTTACCATTTTACGGGCATAGTTGGGTGTTCGCCATGAGATTGTACAGGCACCTCCGGGTTTGTCTTCTTCTCGCCGCTTCGCTGTTCCTGGCCTCTCAGCCAGCCTGGGCGACAAAGCGCGTGGCTTTGGTGGTCGGCAATTCCAGCTATCAAAACGCCCCACTGCTTCCAAACCCGGCCAATGACGCTGCGGCCATCGCCGCGACCTTGAAGAGCGCAGGTTTCGATGTGGTTGACTCAAGGCTCAACCTCGCCGCGACCGACATGCGGCGGGCCCTGAGAGAATTCGCCGATCAGGCCCGCAATGCCGACATTGCCTTGGTGTACTATGCTGGCCACGGTATCGAGATCGACGGAACGAACTATCTGATCCCGACAGACGCCAGACTCGAGCGTGACACGGATATCTATGACGAAGCATTCTCGCTCGACCGTGTCCTGCTGGCGATCGAGCCTGCGAGGCAGCTGCGCGTTGTGATCGTCGACGCGTGCCGCAACAATCCGTTTGCCGACTCAATGAAGCGTACAGTTGCCTCGCGATCAATCAGCCGCGGGCTGGCCAGGGTCGAACCTGCCGTCTCCAACACACTGATCGCGTTTGCCGCGAAAGCCGGACTAACCGCACTCGATGGCAACAGCAAGAATAGTCCGTATGCGACGGCCCTCGTGAAGTATATTGCAAAGCCGGGGCTCGACTTGCGCAGGGCTTTCGGCTTCGTCCGCGACGATGTCTTGCAAGCCACGGGCAACCGACAGGAGCCCTATGTCTACGGCTCGCTGGGCGGCGAAGACGTTGCACTTGTTCCGGCTGCCAAGGCCGAGGAGCCGATACAAGCAGCCAATCCCCAGTCGGAAATTCGTCGCGATTACGAATTGGCCTTGCAGCTCCGCAACAAGCCCGCTCTGAACGCGTTCCTGACCCAGCATCCGGACGGATACTACTCAAATCTGGCCAAGCTGCAGCTTAATCAGCTCGAGGCCGAAGAGGCACGCGTCGCGGCGACGGCGAAAGCGCAGCAGGCCGAGCAGCAACAAGCTCGCCTGATGTCCCAGGGCGCCCAGCGTGCCGAACAGGAGAAGGCGGCCGCGGATCTGAAGGCTGCGGAAGAGGCCCGGATTGCCGCCGAGAGGACGAAGCAAGCGGCGCAGGAGCAGGCCACCGAGGCGGAACGGAAACGGACTGCATCCGAATCTACAATCGTCGCTGCACTCTCCGGGAATAAGCCGGCCGTTGAGAGTACCGTCGCGGATAGCCCTACGGCCGCTGCGCCCGGTGAGGACAGCAAGACGCCCAAGCTTGCGGCACTGAGCGACGAGCCGCGCCAGACCGATATCGCAAGAGCCGATATCGCCAAGTCCGTACAAGGCGAATTGAGCCGCGTCGGCTGCTTCGCCGGCCCCGTCGATGGCCAATGGAATGCGGCTTCACAGCGCTCGTTGGCTCTCTTCAACCGGCACGCAGGCACCAAACTGGACGTCAAGCTTGCAAGTCTGGATGCTCTTGACGCGATCAAGCTTAGGCCATCGCGGGTCTGCCCGCTGATCTGCGATCGCGGCTACAGGCCCGACGGCGACCAGTGCAGCAAAATCACCTGTGCCGAGGGCTCGTTCCTCAACGACGACAATGAATGCGAGAAGCAGCGCGGGAAGAAGCCGGTTGCCAAGAGCAATACGGATGACCGTCCGTCGCGCGCGGATCGTTCGGCCCGCCAGAATCGGCAGCCGACTGCGGACGTTCCGCCGCGACAGGCGAGCCCGAAGCCGCAGGCGGATGGTGCCAAGCGCAGCGCATCAGGCGCCGGCGGACAGATCTACTGCAATGACCTCTTGTGCCGCCCCGTCAAGCGCGGCTGCCATCTCGAATATCGCGGCGGAGGTGGCCCCTACGCCAATCCCAATGCCGAGGTCTGCAACTAGCGCGGCGAAACGCTACGCCGGCGGCGTCAGGAAGCTATCGGGACGCCGGATTATCTCGAGTGTGCCGAGCTGCCGAGCCTACCCTCGGCTCGGTCGATGACCCTGTGTCTGACTTGGCCGAAGCGGAGCGACCTGCGTGGTGGCGTGTGAGCTCGAGCAGAAGGACGCCAACGCCTTTCCAGGGGTGACGCTCTTCACGAAGCGGCAGGCGCCCGGCATGAAGCCGACGGCGGTTTATCTTCCGCCAAAGCACCCAACAGCCGCCACCAAGTTCGATGTCGTGATCTGGCTTCACGGCTTCTACGTCAAAAACCATGAGTTCCTGTTCCACAACGATCCAGCGCGACTGCGCGAACAAGTCCGGGATTCCGGCAAGGACGTGGTGCTTATCGCGCCGTTCCTGGGCTACGAATATGCCGTTGGCGACACCTTTGCCGGAAACTACAGCGTGTCTGACCTGGCAACCGCGAACTGGGGCGAACGCTATCTCGAGGAGATTCTTGGAGCTCTTGCCAGGTTCCTGGGTCTCTCCTCGACGTCCATTCCTCAGCTCCAGATCGGCAAGCTCATCATCGCATGCCACTCCGGCGGTGGTAACGGCATGCGGAATCTCGTCGGGAGCCTTGGAAAATATCAGGGCAAGCTGACGGCTTGTTGGGGATTTGACTGCCTCTACGGTGCCAATGCGCGGCCCGACGATGCGACCTTCTGGTACCAGTGGCTGTCTGGACAGAGCGGCCGCGCGCTCGAGATCGTGTATGGTCCATCAACTCTCCCGCAATCGGTGAAGCTGGACCTGGTCGGGCGCGGGCTGGCGACGGCCGATGGAAATCAAGCGCAGCCACAACGTCCTGCTCTCAAGAACCTCAGCGTAAGGGTCGGTCATTACGACCTGTTCCCGGCATTTGGCCAGATGGTCAGGGTCAATGATCTCGACCCGGCTTTCGTGGATCGCTTCATGATACCGCAGGTCGCTGACCAGCCGCGTCTGCACCACAAGCCGGCGCCACAGCACGGGGAATTCCTTCAGGGCGCGATTTCCAACGTCCGCAGCGCTTTTCCCTTCCCAAAGGACATTCATTACATGATCGCCCGGGGCGGCTTCTTCAGCCGGCTGAGCAAGCTTTAGCCTTCACAGGCCTTGGCCTTGCCGGGCTCACTTGATGGAATAGGATTTGACGTCGAACGACCAATTATTCGTCACCAGCTTTCCGCTGCCGCTGTCCGGCACGCGCAGCTCACTGGTCCAAGCCGTTAGATAGCTCAACGCCTCGGCCTGATCTTGTAGCTTGCGCGGCAAGTCCGGCAAATCGAGCAACTGCACCCGCCGCTCGCTCAGGATGGCGATCATTACTGCTGACCCAGTCGGCGGTGAGACGACATATTCAAAACCACGCTGCCGAGCCGCCGGGGTTGGAACGACAAATTCGACGCCGGGCCTCACGAGATTGATGTCGCGTCCGTCCGACTGCGCCAATAGCTCGGGAGTCGGAAAGATCTGGGACATCCGCCCTTCCGCGTCGACGTCGACGAGAATGAGATATCCCGGCTTCCTCGCGGTGACGCCGAACGTGACCTTGCCGCCGAGGTTGACGGTCTGACCCGGCAGGATCTGAAGGGACACACTCGCGGTATTGGCCTGCCTGCGCGCCGCTTGTACGGGCCAAAGCCAGGGTGCATACGTCGTGCCGACATTCAGCGATGCTGACGGCAACGGTGCTGCGCACGAAGCTCCGCTACCCGCCAGCAGCAGCAGGAATGCGAGCCATGGTCGCCCCCGGCGGATCGGCTGCGATGACGGCATGGCCTGCTCTCCCTAAAAGTCAGGGAGCACTGAAGAAGCCGATCGAGGCGATCCGCGCGTCCGCAGGCAAGTACCGCTCCAGGCTCTTGATCACCTGCCCCGAAGCGCGGCGCCGGTTGAGCTGCATCAGGACTGTCTCAAGATCGACCATGCGTTGCTGCGAGGTCACTGCAACGATCTGTTCCGCACCGAACGGCTCGCCGACCCTGAGCGGTAGGCGCAAACTCGCCGATCGGGCCAGTGCCGCATCGGAACCCACCGGATACAACAATTGGATGGTGCCATCGCCAGACACATTGAACAGCAACACCGCTCTTGACCCCACATCAGACAGATCAACTTCGACAGTCTGGCCAGCACGCTGTTGGCGATCGTCCGGCCAGATGCGCATGATCTGCGGCGACCGGGTCGCAATGCGCTTCAGTTCACGAATTGCCGCTGTCCGGTCAACGACCGTCGGCAGGCTGGCAACGTCGATCCCGTAGGCGACTACGTCGCCCCACGCGATCACGTCGTGCGACACGGGATCCCAGATCAGGTCGGGATTGTCCGTCGGTTGAACAGCCTGCACGGGAACATCCTTTGGCACCACGCTGGCAAAATAGTTCGTCTTGCCGTCGAGCGCCGCCAGCCGGATTGGCGCAGCGAGATGGAGGGGGGCCGGCGCGTCGCCGGTCGGAAGTTCCTTGGTCGTTGCCGCGGAAAGGGTGGGAATGTTTGGTGCCTTGGCCGTGACAGCCGGCGGCGCGGGCGCTTGTCCCTCGACGGGCGCCCCGGATCCGGCCGGGCCGGAGGCCGCTCTCGCGGCCGGCCCCTGAATCAGCACGACACCGCGCGTCAATTCGAAGGCGATGTCGGTATCCGGCGTCTGAGGCGGCGATGATATGGTCACGATGTTCTGGCGCTGGTCCGAGAGCTGATAGACCACCTGTCGAACATTGCTGAAGAGCTCCTTGAGCGTCACCTTCCCATCGTGATTGATGTCCGCGCTCCCCTCCACCGCCCGCGCGACAGCATAGCTGAGAGCCCCGCGCAGGCCATCGATGCCAGGGATGCGGACTTCCGGCGCTTTGGTGTAGCGGTCCACCGCAGCCAGGAACGCCGTGTGGTCAAGATCGAGTTCTGACTTCGGATCGTTGCTGTCCGACACCGGCTTCAGTTCGTCAACCAGCAACGTGTAACGCGGGACCTGCCGGAAGCTCATCTCAGCGGCACGCGGATCGATATCGCGCACCATACCGCCGCCGTGGCAGGTATCAGCCACGAAGATCACCTTCGCTCCGCGAAGCTCGAACTGCCGGATGAAATGGTTGAACTCACTGCCCAGAACACGTTCGACGGACCCGGTTGGCGTGGTTTCAAAGCCTGGCAGCAGGAACACATTTTCCATCCCGTCCGGCTCCGAGCCCTTGACGCGCTCCGGCTCCTGGGTTCCATGACCTGCGATCGACAGAAAGATGAGGTCGTTGTTCTTGGTCCGCTCCACCAGTGAACCGATCTCGCGCAAGACGCTTGCCCTGTCGGCCTGTGCGTTCGTCAGTACGACGACGTCGCCAACCCCCATGCTCTTCAAGCTGGTCACGATGTCAGTGGCGTCGGCGACCGCGCCCTTCAATTTCCGCACGTGCTGATAGTCATCGATCCCGATCACGAGCGCGCGCACCGCCGCCCCGTCCGGATTGCTGATCGACAATCCGCCTGCCGCATGCGCGTGCGGGGATATCAGCCCGATCAACGCAGCGAGCCCGATGGTGGCGCATAGCCGCTTGATCCCGCAATCAAGTTCCCTAGGCATCCGCATCGTGATCCACCTCGACATCCTTCATATCCATTCTGTAGCGCCAGCGACACACCGGGTTCAGCGCCTTTTGCTTGCCGTCTTGCGGCCCGCCTGCGGTTCGGCCTCTTGATAGGCGCTCGCTGAGACTGTCGCCTGGTCATCCGCGAACGCCCGAAAGCGGACCGGAACGTAGCCACGCGAAAGCAGGCTCGCCAACGGGTAGACGTTGCGGCAGACGCGGCCGTTGCAGCCACCGGTCGAGGATTCCATCACCTCGGCCTTGCGATCGGGCGTGAACCGCAGGAACAACATCACGTGCGAGCCCGGCTTGTTCAGCGCATCGCCGGGCCTCAGGTCCCAGGGATTTGCCACGGGGGCTGCGATCGCAGGAATAGCGGCAGTCGTGTAGTGGACGGAAAGTCCCCACGCGGCGCTGACGAATGCCGAACAGTCGACGCCAGCAACATCCGGCCGTGGCGCATTGCGAGTGCACACATTGCCAGCCAGCGTTCCGCTCTCGATCCGCTGACGGAAGTTCGCGAGCGATCCGTGGCAGCCCCAGCAATAAGGTACGCCGCGCACCTCCTGGTTCACTTTTCCCTGCAGATACCACGGCCGACGAACACGGCTGAAGCCGCTGCATTGGCTGTCGGGATCGCTGCCGTAGTTGGCCTGTGTCAGCTTCCACTGGATGCCCTCGAACGCAAACGCGGTCTCGATCGCCTGCTGGCGATTGGACGGTCTCACGGCGGCCGACGCGTCAAATTTGACGTCGGATCGCTGTGCCGGCGCGGCGGCCGTTCGCGACGGCCGCACGTCGATAATCGAAGCGTTGGTCAGAGGCCTGAAGCCGACGCCAACCACTTCAATGCCGTCCGGCTTGGTCCGAAGGAAATAGACATCGCCATCGCCCGAGACCGTTACGAACCGCCGGGTCAGCGGCGTATTTTCCAAAGGAAGCTCATAGATTCCTTCGAGACGGCCGTTCGCAGCATAGCGTGCGACGAACGTGGAGGCGTTCTTTCCCGATGGCGGAACGTCCTCGGCAAGCACGTAGAAGCGGTCGCCGTTGTCGATCTCAAGAAACTCCACCGTTCCGAGCTGGTTGCGCACCCGCAGGCTTAGCTGTGCGATCGTCTCGTTGGTGACCATGGTCTGGATCTCGACCCTTACGCTGGCATTGCCCTTGTCCGGAATGATATCGGCGATCACCGAGCCCTTACTTCGAGAAGCCACATATTGCCGGTCGGGCTGCCGCGTCGTCGTGACGATGGCCGCGCGGGTATTCTGGTCGAGCAAGTCGGCCGCGCTGCCGGGCGCCTGCGATCCCATCTGGGCGAAAGCGGAGACGGCGAGTTGATCGTCCGCGCCACGGTTCGAGACTTCCTCAAGCTGGATCACGTCGCCACCGATTCCGCGCGTGGACTGCCCTGGCGCCGCCTTCAGCGTCCGTACGCCGCCGTCCCAAACCATGATGTCGTCGTTGTGGACCACGAGATCGGTCGGCTGGACGTCCTTCGGCATCTTGAGGACATCAGGATCTGAGTTCGGCTGTTTCGGGTCAAACTGCAGGATGCGACCGTTGACCTGATCGAGCACAAACAGGTTGCCCTGCCCGTCGGCGCTGAGTGCTTGTGGTCCCGCGAGTTCCACGTCCTGGCTGGCCGGAACGATGCCGACCATGGAAGCAGCCAAACCGCTGGCAAAGCTGCGGACGACAGTATCGTCGGCATGCGCCTTGGTTCCGAAAATGCCAGCGCCAACGATGAAGACCCAGATCCAACGATTTGGACGAAGCATGTTCGCCTCAATGTACCCCGAACCGATCGCGGCGTCGGATCGACTAATCCGAGATGCCGTTAATGCGGCGCGTCAATTAGTGGTGAGCAATATCAATCACGTTCAATTCTATCACTTGACGGTGATAGTCCGAATTTCCTTCAGCTTGCGGTGCAAAACATGGCCCGGAACAGATTTGAGAAGGTGAGCGACGTTCAGCCCGACGCGATCACGCTGCTCCTGAAACGCGACAATGACGGCGCCTGCGGATCAATCGTGCTGCCGGCCGCCGCGAGCCGGGGACGGCTGACCACCGACCAGATCAGCGCGCAATTGCCGGCTCAGGATGCTTTTCGCGGCGCGATCCGGCTGGCAAACGACGTAAAGCTGGCGCTGGTGGTGTGCGATCCAGACGGGGTCTGGAAGTCCGAGTGGGGCGATCTTTATCAGCCGATCGATTGACCCGCATCGGATGGAACCAGCATATGTTGCGACGCCGCATGGAGACTAGCTTGCCGAACGGAGCCTGCACCCGACCGTCGTTCCGAATACGGGCCTTGACGGTCGCGCTGCTGGTTGCGACGGGCTGGCCGGCACGCGCCAACGACTCGGCTGCGGAATTGTCGATCGGCGGGCTCCAGTTCGTACGCACCAATGACGTGGCCATGGAGAGCGAGAACCTTAGTATCGGGCTCGACAGAATCAGTGTTCGCTACCAATTCGCCAACGTCACTGCCAAGCCGGTCACGCTTACTGTTGCCTTTCCGCTACCCGACATCGACCTGTCGGAGGCTGAGAACATTGCACTGCCTTCAAATGATCCGATCAACTTCGTCGACTTCGAGACCAGGGTCGACGGCAGCCCGGCGCCGCTGACCGTCGATCAGCGCGCCATGGTTGGCAACAGGGATGTCAGTGCCCTGCTCCGCGAACTCAAGCTGCCGCTGCTGCCGATTGGTGGCCGCGAGATCCGGGTGAGCGACCTGCCCGTGGCGACTCGGACCCGGCTCGTGGACGACGGACTTATGATGCCTGCCGGAATGAGCGACAACGGTCGCCAGCAGTATGCGCCAGGCTGGGTTATCAAGACCTCGGCTGTACGCCAGCAGGTGTTTCCGCCCATGCGCACCGTCACGGTCGAACACCAGTACCGGCCGAGCGTCGGCTCCAGTCCTGACACCATCCTGCGCCCGAGCCTACGCCGCAGCAGCGCGCTGGGTCAGCAAGTCGCCCGTTACCGGAAAGAATACTGCGTCCAGGATACGTTCCTCGCCGAGCTCGACAAGCGCGCGGGCAGTAACCAGACCAACAGCGCGAACCTGCAGGAGAGGCGCATATCATACGTGCTCAAGACCGGCGCGAATTGGGCCGGGCCGATCCGGTCGTTCAAGCTGACTATCGACCCAGGCGGCAACGACCGCTTGGTGAGCTTCTGTCCTGGGCGGCTCAAGGCATCGTCTGCTACCGGAAACACGCTTGAATATACGGCAAACAACTTCAAGCCGGATGCCGACCTGAAAATCCTGGTGATCGGAACATTCTGAGCGTGCCGGTCAATTGGTGAGCAGCACGTAGCGCGCGGCCGCGATGATAGTCACCTTGTTGCGCTGAGCCTCGCTCAGCGCCTGGAGGAAGAACGTATCGGCAGCTATCGGTCGCGGCTGGCGCAGTGAGTCCAGAACCTGCGGAACCGCCACGACCAACAGCAATTGCGGACCGCTCGCGCGCGCTGTCGGGAGCGTAAACGAAAGCGCGTCGATACCCGGCTTCAGAAGATAAGACAGGCTCTGGACTTCGCCGCGATCCGACACCATGAGCAGCTCGACCACGCGGTTGGCAAAGTTCTCAATGGTCCCATTGAGGGCTTCACCACCCTTCAGCTCTGTCGCTGACAGGGTGATGCGTGGCATTCGCGCCTGATCGCTCCCGACCTGACTCAAGAACTTGACGGCTGGGCATTGCGCCTGGGTCACTTGCCTGACGCCGATCGAAGCCTCGAAACCCTGCTCACGCCGAAACGCTTTGTCGAAGGTGTCGAATGGGGCGGTCGAGGCACCGAACCCTTCGATGACAGCGGCATTTGGGCTCACGGCAATCGGCAAGACAAAGAAGCAGTCACCGCCAGAATATTGGGCCACGTATTTGCGGATGCGCTCAGCTCGCCCCGCCCCATCGAGTGCCGGAGACGGCGTCGCCGTCGGCTGCGCGGACAACTTCTCCGGCTCTTGGCGCCCGGGCTGTGGTCCAGCGGGCTCGACCTTTGGCGGCGCCATTGTTCCAGCGAGCTTTGGAGGTGGCGGCAAGACCGCGGTTGCGGGCGCTGACCAGACCAGCTTGTAGAAGGCATATCCACCACCGCCGACCAGCAGTAACAGAGCCGCCACGCCCGCCCCCAGCCAGCGGCCGCGCGGACTCCGCGCGGTCGACGGCATCCTGTCCTGCGGCACCGGCGCCGCGCCTTCCGGCCGCCGCAGCGGATCGAAGCCATATAACGGCGCGGCCGGCGTCTGCACCAAACCGATCGGCTTCCAGCTGGCGACCTCTCCCATGGTCGGGCGCAATGCCGGATCAGGCTGCAGCATCCGCTCCAGCAAAGGCCGGATGCGCATATCCACCGCACCGAGGTCGGGTACACGCCGGCGCTTCTCCACCAGTTGAAACTGGCTGCCACCCATGTCGAGCTTCTGTCCGGTCAGGGCGTGAAACAGCACAAGACCGAGGCTGTAGACATCGGATTTCGCGGTCACGTCATTGCCGTACAACCCTACCTGTTCCGGCGATGCGTAGTTGTCCTTGCCAGCGAAGCCCGAGCCGATGATGGTCTTGTCACCCATCTGGGTCGACCGGGCTATGCCGAAGTCGATGATCTTAGCCCGCCTGACGTCGTCGAGCGGAACAATGATGTTGTCCGGAGAAACGTCGCGATGGATGATGCCGTGCTCATGGGCAGCCTCCAGTCCCGATGCGACGCGCAGCATAAGCTGGATCAGCGCCTCGAAAGTCAACGGTCCATCGTCGAGCATGTTCGAGAGCGAGCGGCCATTCACGAACTCCATCGCGAGATACGGTCGCTGCAGCACCGGCTCCACCGTAAACAGGAAGTAGCGAACGATCGCATCATGCGGAAGATTGTGGAGTGCCGCGGCCTCTCGACGGAACAGCGCGAGCGCCGCCTCGTTATCGACCATGTCGGGCAATAGCATTTTCACGGCAACAGGCGATCCAGTCTGGATCTCTCGGCATTTGTAGACCTCACCCATGCCTCCCGCGCCGATCACCGCTTCGATCTCGTAGATACCGTTGAGACGGGTGCCGGGGGGCACGCCCTGATAGGACGGTCGGAACGGATCGTTCGGGGTCATGGTTGCGGCTCGCGATTAAGCGGAGATCTTGTCGCCTCCTGAGATCGCGGCGTCAGCAGTCGCACGATCACAATCGTTACGTTGTCAAGCCCGCCACGATCAAGAGCCAGCGCGAGCATGTCATCGCAAGCTGCCTGGGCGCGTCGCGTAGCCGCGTGCTGCAGGATCTCGTCGTCCCGCACGTGCCTGGTCAGGCCATCGCTGCAGATCACGAAGACATCCTCCGGCTCGGCCGGGCCTGTTACCACCTCAAATTCCGGATCATCGGCGACACCGACGGCGCGAGTAATGGCATTGCTCGGCCAATCATTCACGTCGTCGCGCGACAGCGCACCTTCGGCGATCAGTTCCTCCAGTTCGCTGTGATCATGCGACACTTGGCTAATTGCGCCGCGACTGATCAGGTAAACCCGGCTGTCACCCGCCCATATGCAGGCATAGTAGCTATCGCGAACGAGCAGAACCGCCGCTGTCGTCCCGACGGTGGCACCCTGTCGTTCATGACTAAGCGCCAGTATCTGCTGGTTTGCGCTGAATAGCCGCTCCTCGCATTCCGCCAGCAGGTCTGCGGCTGATTCTGGCGTACCGATCGCGTCAAGCGACTGCACTACAATGCGACTGGCGAGATCGCCGGCCTCGTGACCACCCATACCGTCGGCGACGGCCCACAGGCCAACGTCGGTTCGTACCAAACATGAATCCTCGTTCCGCTCCCGCACCCTTCCGGCATGGGTAACGCTACCAACATCGAACAAGGATGGAGTATGCGCCATCGTGCGTCATCCATTCCCGGATGCCGCGAGGCCGGGATCACCGGTCAGCAGCGTAATGTAGTGAAACGGATCTGGTAATCCGCGGCAACTCAGCGCCATTGGCGGAAAGCCTTCCCCTCCGGCGGTCCACCAGAAGCTAGCCGCGGCGTAGACCTGTGGGTTGGCGGCGCAAAGTGCTGCAAACGCCCCCGCGAAGGCGTCGACCGCCGAAGCCCTCCCCATTGCCGCAGTACCAAGCGACGTGATCGGCGGACCGCTGGCGATGGTCTCCTGCAATCGTGGCATCGCAAGCCGGTCCAATCCATCGGAGATCTGCTCGAAGGTCGCGGCCCGATCCAGGGTCGAAAGCAGGAACGCCTCCACTTGCCCGAACCATTCGTCCTGCGGATCAATGCTCGGCGGCGGCAGCGAGACGGCCTCGCCGGTCACGGCATGCAGGGTCAAGGGATAGTATCGCCCCACCCCGTCGAGCGAGGGCATAATCGCCCCCGCCACCGTCGTTCCGCAGATTGCGGCACCGAGCCAAAACCGCCAGACCGGCGCGGTCAGAAAGGCCTGCTGCCATCCTGGGCCAAGCTGGTGGCGACTTGCTGACAGCGCAGCCTGTACCCACGGCTCCCAGGCTTCCAGGAAGCTGCGCGGGGTTGCGATCGCGATGAAATCGCGCTTCGCGCCGATTTTGCCGAATAACCCGCAACGCATGGTCATATCCCGGTCGGGCAACGAAACTCACGCAGCACTGACAGGTTCAGCGGGTTGCGCAACGATCCAGTCGAAATTTGATAGCTGAGCTCGCGCCCGGCGACGATGAAAGTCGCGCTGGCCGTTTCCGCTTTCACCACTAACGAACCCGCCTCCAGCATCCGAAACAACGACCAGGGACCAATGCGCTCAAGCACGGATGGCGGGCCGGTGTCGTTGCTGACTGAAATTGCCGTTCGCGGCGCGGGGCCCGGCCATAGGACGGTCGTTGGCGAGTTGCTCTGTGGCTGTGGCGGCGGCGTAGGTTGCGGACCGCCGAACAAGGATGAGGTCGCTGGACCAGGTGTGGTTGGGCTTGTAATTGTGGTGCCGCCGATCTCGGTCTTGACGGTCACGCCTGGCCCGGCTGCCCCAGGCGGCCGGATCGCGAACGATACCGCCGGCACACCGCCGCCGGTCTGGAAGAAAGCGTCGCGGATATAGGCCGCATTTTGGAATTGCTTGAGCGTATCCGGCGAGAACGACCGACCAACGGGGCTCTCCTTTCGCCAAACCCAGTCCGATCGCGACGTGTCGGCATAAGGTGCCAGATACTGGGTGAAGAACTTGTCCATAACGCCGTTCGGACTGAACAATTTGGCAAAATCCGCCAGCGGGACTTCCTGGCTGCTGCTGCGGATAAACGGGTAGCGGTTGGTCACGGTCTGTTGGCAGACCGGCGTGACCTGATCGCGCAACGTTTGAAGGATTTGCCCGGCGGTTGAAGCCGCAATGCTGCCTTCGAACTCCGCGGCTGCTGCTCGCAGCATGTCGGAGAATGGCGGCGGCATGCGCGAGGCATTGTTGCGGAGCGCTGCGACCTGGGTCTGAAGCGCAGCTGTGGCCTGTGCGGTCAGTTGGGGATTCTCGATGATCAGCGTCAGGTTCTGCGCGATGTCGTTCAGGTTCGCGACGGTCGAGTCGATCGGCCGGCGGGTGCTCTCGCCTTCGAGCGCCGCGTGGTAAGGTTTGAACTGCGCCTCGATCGTCGCGCCAGGCGGTCCATCCTGGGCATTCGTGAAGAGTGCTGGCGCCGGTGCGGCAGCTGGCGCCGAAGCGCTCGCCGGCTTCGCCCGTTCCTTGGTTAGCAACGTCTCGTCGCGCACCGATTCCAGAATTTGCCGCATCGGCGAGGTCGGCGCCGAAAGCGCCCGCAGCACCTCATATTTCGGCTTGTCGGCGAGCAGCTTCTTCAGGCGCAGGCTCCCGAGCGCCGTTCGCCAGGTCGTCACGAAATCGTTGGAATAGATGCTGAGCAGATCGCCGGCCAGATTATCGTACTGCTGGTCGATGGCCGACTGCTGGCCGGCATCCCCCAAAACCCATCGCTCCCGCTTCATCCGCTCAGACAATCCGGACAGCCGGGCAACGAACTTCTGATGGAAGCCGTTATACGTGAAGAACTCGGGTACCCGCACGGCGTCCAAAGGCTGCCCCGTCGTGGTTTCGAACACGACACCCATGTCGGGTCCGCCGTGGCGGCTGGCGATCCAGTCGCCAGCGGTCGATGCGCGAGCCTCCGATTTCAAAAACTCGTAGGCACGTTGCGACACGCTCAGGCGCGCCAAGGAGCTCTGGGCCTGCTTGATCAACCGGCCGTCGAGTTCGACCAGCGGCTGCTGTTCGGTCTCGAGGTCGAACATTGCCACGAGGTTCTCGTCGAGCAGACGCCGCCCTTCCGCGTTGGTGGCGCCAGGATAGAGGTTGTCCGCCCAGTCACGTTGCATCCAGGAGCGGATCAACTCGCGGTCCGGCGACTGCAGGCCGCCGACCATCAGATAGACCTTGAGCGCCTCGTAGACGAAGGCAGGCTCGTTTATGCGCGCATTGAGCTGCTCCTCCAGGCGATACAGCAGGCGCGGCCGGAACATGCGCTCAAGCGCCGTATGATAGGCCGCCTTCGAGGGCGACAGCAACCGGGCGTGCTGACTGAGCCCGTAGCGAGCCGACAAAGGCACCGACTCGCCGCGCGATCCGTAGCCGGCCGGGGCGTTGCGCAGCCGGTAGAGTAGCGGCAGCACCTTGTCTAGATCATGATCAGCAATCAGCGTCTGTTTGATAAGTGGTGCGCCGGCGGCTGCATACTCGCTATCGGCCTGCAGGCTTTGCTCAATCAAATCGGAGTTCCGCTTGTAGCTCGTCAGCCAGGCTGCGATCAGTCCGATCGAGACCAGGCCGATCAACGACAGGGCCGCGGTTTTCAGGATCAGCGCGCGGCGCACCGCGGCACGGTCGGTCGAGACCCAGTCGGCTTCGCCGATGATGACTTTGGAAATCAGATCGGCGAGGAAAAAGCTCTTGCCCGTGCCCGAATAGGATCCGGAACCGACCTCCTCAGCGCCGAACGTACGCGCCAGCGATCCGATCAATTGGTCGATCGGCGTGCCCTGCTGCGTACCCGAGGTAAAGTAGAACCCGCGCAGGTTCGCGTTCACGTGATAGCGCGTCGGCTCGAAGATCAGGTTGAGGAAATCGTGGATCTGCGGCTTGAGCCGCGCCATCTGTGCCGGAAAGCCGAACAATTGCACGCGGTGCTGGGGCGTCGGCTCGTCCTGCAGACGGTCGAGCGTCTCCTCGCTCAGGCGCTCCAGCAGACGGTCGAACTCGACCGGGATCTGCCCCACCAGATTCTGGGTCTTGTCGGCGGTCTGGAACGTGGCACCCCAGACCTGGCGGCGGCCGGCATCCCCGAGATAGGCGAAATACTCGGTGAAGCCGGCAACGAGATCGGCCTTGGTAAATAGCGCGTAGACCGGGAAGCTGACCTTGAGCCTCTGATGCAGCTCGAGCAGGCGCATCCTGATGGCATCGGCGTGAAGTGCGAGCTCCTGCTTCGGCAGCGTTAGAATGTCTTCGATACTGATGGCGACAAGCACGCCGTTGATCGGCTGGCGTGACCGGCTTTTCTTCAGGATGTCCAGGAACGCCAGCCAGCTGTCCTTGTCCGCCTTGCTATTGGAGTCCTGGGTGGTGTAGCGGCCGGCGGTATCGATCAGCACCGCCTCCTCGGTAAACCACCAATCGCAGTAGCGGGTACCGCCGACCCCCGCGATCGCCGCGGGCGTCGCCCCGCGCGCGAGCGGAAATTTGAGCCCGGAATTGACCAGCGCCGTGGTCTTGCCGGCGCCGGGCGGACCGATGATGACGTACCACGGCAGATCGTAGAGAAAGCCCGATTTGTTGCCGCTGGCGGTCTTCAGCGTCGCGAGCGCATCCTTCATGCGCTCCTTGAGCACCGGTTCATCGCTGACGGGCTGGTCCGCACCAGCGATGCCATCGGCAATCTCCTTGGCACCCTTGCGCCGCTTGAACAGATTGAGGCCAACGATGCCTGCCACGATCGTGGTGAGCAGCAGAATAGCGATCTGCCGGACGATATGGTTCTCCAGCGGCCGCCAATCGCCGAACGCAATGAAGGGACCGGCGAAATAGATCACCGCTCCGAGCGAGCTGAGCCCGACTCCGTAGAGAACGATGCGAAGAATGTCCTTGGCAAGCATCTAACCGTACCTGTCGCAAACCACCTGACCCGGTGGAATCTGCCTATTCGCTGCGTTCGATAAAGATCTCGACGCGCCGGTTCTTGGCGCGTCCCTCGGGTGTCGTGTTGCTGGCGATTGGCGCATCTGCTCCTTTGCCCTCGACGTCGACGCGCGAACCATCGGTCAAGCCAGGCTTCAGTGCCGCGGCAACCGCCTTGGCGCGCTCGACCGACAACTCGAAATTTGTCGGAAAGCGGACTGTGCGGATCGGCGAACTGTCGGTATGGCCAACGACTCGGATCCGTCCCGGCTCCTTGTCGAGGGTTGCCGCGACGCGGAGTGCGATCGGCTTGAAACCGTCGAGGATGGTCGCCTGGCCCGATGCAAACAAGGCCAGATCGCAGACCCTGATCACGATGAAACTGGGGGTCTGGTCCGCGGTCATGGCACAGGCTGTGTTCTCCTTCGCGAGCGCGTTGCGGATGCGTTGCAACTGGGTGATGCGATCCGGTGGCGGCGGTGGCGGAGGCGGCGGCGGTGGTGCAACGACCTGGCGCTTGAGCTCGATCGGGCCGGCCGGATGGAGCGCGAGCGCCACCTCGGCAGCGTTCTCTGCCCGGCCAGCGAGGAGCGTCCGCAGGACGAAATAGGACCCGGTCAGCAGCGCGGCGACGACGGCCGCCACGAGCCAGACCGGAACGCGCAGACGCTGCCGGCGCCCCGCTAGCGCCTGTCCGCGCCAGTTGGGCGACAGGTCGCTCATCGTCTTCGGCCGGACCCGGCGCAGCAATTCATAGAGGTTGCGCTGGATCAGCTGCAGGTTTGCAAGTCCGCCCCCTGACGTCCGGTGAATGCCTTGAAAACCAAGCGCAAGGCAGGCGTGCTGAAGTTCGAGGACCGGATAGTTGACCAGTGGATCAACCTTCAAATGGTCGAGGATCTCAAAGAAACGGACGCCGCCGACACGCTCGCCGAAGAACCGGCTCAGCATCGAATATTGCGTCCAGACGTGACGCTCCTCGGTTGGGATGTGCTGCACGATATCGTCGGCAGTGGCACACAGGATGTATTTCGCTGTGTTGGCCTGATGCTCGGAAATGCCCGCTGAACGGATGTCCTTCTCAAAGAATTTGATAGCGTCTGCGACCTGCTCCATCAGGCTCGCGAATGACGCGCGCATGAGCGCCACCCGCAACCGACCAAGCAGCTGCAGCAACGGGCCCGCAGCGCGCATCACTGGATTGGCATTTGGCGCGACGAGATCGTCGACGCGCAACGGCGGCCCTGGCGGCAACATGGGTTGCGGCACCTGGCCTTGCGCGGGTGTGGAGATCCATTCCTCGGCTGGATGGCTGGCCGGCGCGGAGGCGTAGTTCGGGCCCTGTGGAACGGGCGAAAAGGATGGTGGTGGCGCTGGCGCGCCGGGAGAAGGTACGGGTGATGGCGAATAGGCCGGACGTGCTGCAGGCCCCTCGCCCGGCGGAGGCTGAGAGGTCGGCGTCGGCGGCAACTTCCCGCCGGGGTTGGGACGGATGATCGTCCGTTCGCCCCGACCGAAAGGATTGACCGGCTTGTCCCTGTCGCTCATGGCCTGTCTTCCAGGATAGCCCAAAGGTACAGCTCAAGCTCCGGCCAGTCGCCGGAGAAGTGCATTCCGATCGAGGCCGCCGTGCTGAACTCGGGCCACAGCGGCGACTTGCGGTCGAGATAGAAATAGACGTGATCCGTGATGGCCCGGATATGCGGCGGCGGCGTCGGCAAATGCACCAAGGTCAGGCCCGGCAAGTTTGCGTGCACGATCTCGTTCATCTTGGTGTTCGGCCCGACCTTGAACAGGTGCGGGAAATCGTTCTGGATCTCCACGAGCGGCCGCCGTGCGGCAACCTCCAGCACCAGGGTCGCATTTCGGAACAGCGCTCGATCGCGGATCGGCGATACGAACGCATTCTGCGCGCGCTCGATGATCTCCAGACGGATCGCCCGCCGGCCCAGCCGCGCGCTCAAGAAGTCCTGGATGTCGCTCACCAATGGTGTGAAGACGTTCTCGAGATCGTCGTGATCGTACGCCGGATAGTTGCGCGCCCGCCGTTCCGCCGTGGAAAAAGTCGCAAGTTCACCCGCGAACCTCAGCAATTCCTCGTACAGGCGCTCGGGGTGCACGCTGCCGGAGCGTTGGAAATGAGTCAGCACGGGAATGGTACGGTTCAGCACTTGCAGGACCAGATAGTCGACGCTCTGCAACCCACCGCCGGATGACGGATCGACCGCGTAACGCGCCAGCTCGTCGAGTTTGGTCTCAACCCAGCCGATGATGCGGTTGAGCCAACCATCGATGATCGGATGCGCTGCGCAGACCAGCATCGGCGGCACGAACTTGTCGTCGAACAGGATGTTCTTGTCGCGCACTTCCAGAATGCGCGCGATGCCGAGGCCCATGTATCCGGGCTTGCTGGTCTTGCGCAGTTCGAACGACAAGCGCGGATAAGCGATGTCGATCTCTTCCTCGATGCGTAGCGCCGAGGTCGAGTCAATGAAGGTTTCCGAAGTACGAACATAACGACTGGCGCTGTCGGTGCGGTCCTCGTCGACCTCGCGGGTGTTTGGTGCCGCGACAGGCATCATCAGCCAGACGATCTGGCCTGCGGCCGTCTCCGGCACATCGATCGCTTCGGGAATTGGGCTGTCCGCAGGGATATCGAACGGCGTACCGTCCGGCATGACGCCGGACGCATTGCGCACCGCGAACTTGCTTTGTTCGGTAAGATCCTTATCGATCTCCAGCTGGGCAAAGCCCCAGGGGTATGGTGTCGTGTAGCGAACGCGCTTTTCCAGCAAGTGTTCGATGTAGCGGTCGTTCTGCTGCAGATGATGCGGCCGCAGAAACAGACCTTCCGACCAGAAAACCTTGCTGTACCAAGACATTCCTACATCCACTTAGAAAATGTCGGCGACCGCATGGTCGCCGATAGCTTACTTTGAACCGGGCTTGTCGCCGCGGTCGTAATAGTCCGAGAAGTGCAACATGAAGGTTTCGATCGGCGCGCTGTTGTCGCGGCCAAGATGCGCCTTCCAGCGCGTCAAGAACTCGTCCCAGAGTTTGCCCTTGTTCGTACCGAGCCAGGAGCTTGCGCCACGCTGAAGCTCGAGCTCGCGCGCCATCAGCGTCGGATCTATGTCCGCAATCAGCTCATGGACAGCGTGCTGCATCGCCATGTAGGTCTTCAACTGATGTGATTTGAGATCACTGAAGCCCTGTGCAAAGGCGCGCTGCGCGTCGAGGTAGCTACGCGTCGGCGGCCCAAAGAGAATGCGCATCGCCTCTTCCGCGGTCGGCGAGAATTTCAGCGGATTATTTTCGAGGGCTTGGACGGTGGTCTGGCTGGTGCTGCGGGTCAGCTGTTTGGCTTGGGTTCGCGCTTGCAGCAGCGCCATGAGATTATCCACGGTCATGCGCAAGATGATGCCAAGCTGTTCGGCGAGTTCGGCGTCGGACTTGTTGGCAAAGAAATTGTCCGGCAATCCTGCAGCGCGCGCCACCAGTCGCGCGAACTCGGTACCGCCGACTGGCTTGGACGTGACAGGCCCCTCGCCTGCTGCTTGCGTCTGGCGCGGCGTCGCAACCTCTTGGTGCAATGGCGATGCCGGCGGCTGTGCACCGGCTGGTTCATCATCGATCCACACCGACGGCCGGCGTGGGGTCGGCTTGACTGGGGGGCGCTCGACTTGCGGTTTCGGCGCGGTGACCGGACCCGCTGCCCAGTTCATGTCGTCGTCCTGCACGGACGGTTGGTACGGAGACGTCGGCGATGACGGTCGAAATGGGTCTACACCCGGCGCCGGGACGCTCGCCGCCCAATCCAGGAACCCCGGATTAACGGGCCGCGCAGCCTCGCGTGGCTTCTTCAACAGGTTCGGATCGATCGGCGGCGGAACGTCACGATCGGCCGTCCAAAGCTCTCCGTAATCGGCATGCTGCTGGACCGAGGGTTCGTGCAGTTGCGCCTCATGGTTTGGGCTGCGCCCGCCAGCCTCATCCTCCAGCGAAACTCCGATGACGTAGTGGCCGATCGTCAGTCGGTCGCCATCGCGCAAGCGGTGCGGCCCCCGCATGCGCTGGTCGGCACCATTGAGAAAGGTGCCGTTGGTCGAGACGTCGTGCAGCCAATAGCCGCCGTCGCGAAAGTGCACTTCGCAGTGCTTTCCGGAAATCGTCCGCGCCGGATCCGGCAGCGTCCAGTCGAGGTGACGATCCCGGCCAATATCGACCGAGCGCCTGCCGGTGACCGTAAACGACACAGGTCCGCCGTCCGGAAGGTTCGGTTCGTTCTCGATATTAAAGCGAAGCACCATCACATCGTCTCGTTAGCGCGGAGGGCGCGGTTCGCCGCGTGCCAATTGAATACCATCCTCCAGGCATGACGTCATTATCTGGTCCCGGGAGTCACGGGGGAGCCGGCAGAGGCCAATCAGCAGCGCTGCACGCACCGCCCGTGCGGCCTGATCTGGCTTGGCTTCCACGGGCGCAAATTCCGGAGGAACCACGCTTCCGCCGGACCAGCCGGCCGCCAGCGCCAGCCATGTCGCTGGCTGCTCGGGATCGTTGGCATTGCCGACGGCCAGCGCCTTGTTCCGGGACTGCTCGTCCGGTTGCCGGACCCAGGTCTCCACAACATTCAGCGACCTGCTGTCGTAGGCGTCGAAATGGTCGAACATCCGTCGCAGGGAGCGGCATCCCCAGGCGATCGCCACGCGCCTGGGAAGCAGATAGGCGCAGTAAGATACGGCCTGGTGCCAGTTGCGGGCATCGGCGGCCTCCTGAAGGAAATCCAGCGAAGGCTTGTCGGCATCGGCTTTGCCGACATCATAACGCGCCAAGGGATAGGCTTGAAACAGATCCCGTACCGTGCCGAACCGAACCTGCCCCATGACCGTCAGCCGACAAGAGTTGGAGTGCCGTGCGCGACCAGCGGACCGCCGGCTGCAAGCGCCATGCCGGCCTGCGCTGTCATGGCGATCGTCGGCGCGTTGATGACGATGCCCGCCGGGCTCAGGATAATCTGGCTGGGACCAACCTGTAGGGTGATATTGGCATTGGCCGTGAGCGTGATGCTGATACCCGCATTGACAGACTGGTCCATGGCCAGCGTGATGTGCTGACCGCCCAATTCGATATCGAGCTTATCATTGCCTTTCTTGAGCGTGGTTTTGCGGGTGTCCCCGCCGAATGCAGCTTCGCCGATGGTCCGTGTCTCGGTGTCGCGGACCGTCACGTCGTGGTCCTTCTCAGCATGCACCGTGATCTTCTCGGATCCCTTCTTGTCCTCGAAGTTCCACTCGTTGAAGCCGCCACCACCTTTGGTGGAGTCGGACTTCAATCCTGCAACCGTCTTCTTCGACGGCAAATCATAGGGCAGCTTGTATTCGTCGTTGTACACGGTGCCGATCACCAGGGGCCGGTCCGGATCCCCCTCTAGGAATTCGACAACCACTTCCTGTCCGACGCGCGGGATGATCTGACCGCCCCAGCGCTTGCCAGACCAAACCTGAGCCACGCGCAACCGGCACGACCGCTTCTTCTTCCGATCCCAGAAAAAGCGGACATAGATTTCGCCTAGCGATTCAACGTCGATTTCCTCGTTCGAATTATCGTCTTTGGTCACCACCTTGGCCGTTTGGACGCCGTTGATCCTTGGCTTCGGCGTCATCATCAGCGCTCGAAACGGCCGATCGCTCGGCAGAAACTCATAGCTGCCGAAATAGACATGTTGCCCGGCGTCGCTGGGACCGCCTGTGCGGTAAGATTCAATCGAGAACGAGTGCGTGGCTCGCACCACGAGATATTCCACGTTCTGCGAGTCCTTGGAGTGCTTTTCGAGCTTCGTCAGCCCACCGGGGAACAGGTTGACCGCGTCACCATTGCCGCGACGCCGCCGGTCCATCGCCTGCTCCGCCTGGAGCTGGATCTTCGCGTAGCGCTCGCCGTCGGACTTTTCCTTGAACTTCCCGGGATAGTCGTAATACTCCATCTCCGACCGAGTGTAATGCTCGGAGCCCTTGGCATCGCTGATCAACTGAGCGTTTGGCTTCTGGTAGTTGTAGTCGTTGAGTTCGATCTTGCCGGTACGAAACCGGCGCTCCGACACCCATTCATAGATGTGCTGCTCGCCTCGACGATCGGCACCCGTCAGCGGGATGTAGGGAATCGTAGCAAGACCTTTGATCGGGCTGTGCGACGATTTGGAGTCCGCCAACACCAGCGTGTGTTTGCCGCCCTCATGCTTGAAGAAGTAGGAGATGCCGTGCTGCTCCATCAGCCGGCACACGAAATTCATGTCGGTCTCGCGGTACTGAACGCAATATTCGAGCT
Source organism: Bradyrhizobium sp. WSM2254 (assembly GCF_000472645.1). Classification (NCBI taxonomy): domain Bacteria; kingdom Pseudomonadati; phylum Pseudomonadota; class Alphaproteobacteria; order Hyphomicrobiales; family Nitrobacteraceae; genus Bradyrhizobium; species Bradyrhizobium sp. WSM2254. Next base: position 23,312 of record NZ_KI421445.1, read on the forward strand.
TCGGACAGGAACCCTCTTCGGTCAGTTTGGATTCATAGTCGGTGAAGCCACGTTCGTTGAATACCTCCTTGATGATGTCGGGCGCCTTCTTGTCCTGAAATATTCGGCAATCAGTTGTCCGCGACAACAGCCATAACCAGGGCCTCAGCACGATCCGGTAGCTGAAATAGTCGTTCTTCACCCCGAGCCATTGGGCCTCCGTCAAAATGCCACTGAACTCGCGCTCCTTTTCATGCAGCTTTATGGTCAGCGTACACTGCTGACCGATGGCACGATCGAAGTCGAGGTCGGCATCCTCACTGAGACACTCGATGCGATACTCGAACAGTTCGCTGAGACCTTCCGAGCCTTCGAACCCGGCAAAAACCAGAACGTCCTTGCCAAGAGGCGTCTTGAGTTCGCAGAGGCGGGTATCCTGAGTAAGCTGGCCCATGTGGGCTTAAACTCCCTCCTTCGATCGAATGACCCGCTGCGAAGAGCTGATCAGACGTTATGCAAGGACCACCGAAATCCTGCCCGCCACCGGCAGTGCCGGCAGGTCCGCCCCGGACGTTCCACAACAGCGGTCCAAAGAACCGCCCCGGTCATCAAGTAGTCGGCTCCAAGAGCTTGCCGGTTCACGCGAAAATGGCATGATCTTCGGGAATGAACCAACACCAGCAGGCATCTGACCCATGGATATAGACTCGGATCATGGATCCCCCGCGATCCGGCAGTCGCCACGGGCTCGGCAGCGGGGCCGTGACCGAGCAGATGGACGATTGTCGTATGCTTGATGTCGCCTCCCTGACGCACCCCGTTGCCGCTGACGATCCCTGCGGGCCGGATCTCGACGCCATCGGAGACGTCCAGTATCTGAATTTCTTCGCAGGTGCGGAATCCCTGCTGCCAATGTCGTTCTTCGAGGTCGTCAATGCCAATGGTGAGCGTGGACGCTTCGATCCAAAGGCAGTCGATTTTGCCGGCCAATTTGCCGCCGCACAGCCCCTTCTTGCTCGTACCCGCGATCTGCGCCTAAATCTGCTGCTGGCCAAATTTTCAATTCTCAACCGCGATCTCGACGGCTTTCTCTGCTGCCTGAAGGCGACCAACTTGCTGCTGCGCGAGCAGTGGGAAGCGGTGCATCCGAGAGGCGAGGACGGCGACTACGCGCTTCGGGCTGTCACGGTCGAAGCAATCGACGTGTTTCCGACCGTGATCAACCCGCTCCAGTTCCTTCCCCTGATCGAGAACCGCAGACACGGCAACCTCAACTACCGCGCCTATCAAATCGCCCAGGGCGAAATTCCCGCCGGTGACGCCGACGCCGACGGGCTCGATCTCGCGACCATCGAGCGCATCGTCAGCGAGACGGATCTCGACACTCTCAGGACAGCCAGCGCGCGGTGCTCCGCGGTCGCGGCTGAAATCGCGGGCATCAAGGCGACCTGGCGTGAGAAGTTGAACTCGGGGCAACCAATCAGCCTCGACAGGCTCTCGGGCTTGGTTAACGGGATGGCTGCCTGGCTTGCGGGTCTTGTTGCGTTGCGGGATCCGACGGCAATTGTCGAAACTGCGGAAGATGTCGGTCCTGTCGATACACAGGTGCCGTCAGACACGATCGGGGTGGTGGCTTCATCCGCACAGGCATCTGCAGCGCTTGCAGCGGCGGCCGATTATTTCGCCCGAATGGAACCATCCAACCCGGCTCTGTTACTGGTGCGTCAAGCGCAGGAGATGGTCGGCAAATCATTCATTGAAGTGATGCGGATGCTGGTGCCTGCGCACGTGGAGAGCGCTGCGATCAACATCGGACGCGACAAGGTCTTCGACCTGCCGATCGAACGGATGGCCGAGCTCGCTACCTCGCTCTCATCGACGACCGATGACAGCGCTCAAGATATTGTATTTTCAATAGAAAGCAGGGCGCAGGCCTTAAGCCTGCTGACGAAGGTGGCGTCGTTTTTCCGAACCGCGGAGCCGTCCAGCCCCATCCCCTTTTTGGTCGATCGCGCGCGCGACCTCGCACAACGAGATTTTCTCAGCCTTTTGAATGATGTTCTTCCTGAGGGAGCGCTTAAAACAATCGACAGATCGCATTGAACCCAGCTTTCGCTCGAGGGCACTAACTGGACACAAGGATGTTTGCCGACCGCAGCAACTTGAAGCGCCCTAGCCAATCTGCGTCGCGCAAATTCGATGTCTTTTTCGATGTCTAATGCGATTTCGTAGTGAGGGAACCATGGCTACAGACAGCGGTCAAAAATTCATTCGGCGAAACCGCGCACCACGCGTGCACATCACATACGAAGATCCTTACGACGCCGAGCGGCTGATCGAACTGCCGTTCGTCATGGGCGTCCTCTCCGACCTCTCCGGCAATAACCCCGGCGTCGAGAAGACGAAGGTCGAGGAGCGCAAGTTCCTCGAGTTCGACATGGACAATTTCGACAACCGCATGGCGGCAATCCAGCCCGGCGTGACGGCGCGTGTCGCCAATCGCCTCAGCGATGGATCCGACGAAAAGATCTCGGTCAACCTGCGCTTCAACAAGATGGCAGACTTCACGCCGGTGGCCGTCGCCCGCCAGGTGCCGGCTACTGCCAAGCTGCTCGAGGCGCGCGAACAACTCGCCAACCTGCTGCGCTACATGGATGGCAAGGTGGCCGCCGAGGACCAGCTCAAAAAACTTCTCGCCGATCCTCAACTGATGGCGGCGCTTCGGGAACGCGCGACAAGCCAGTCGACCGAACCTGGCACCGAGAGCTAAGGAAGGAATGGGGACCATGGCAAAAGAAGCTGTTCACAAAGAGAGCACCACCCAGGTCAAGACCGTCGAAGCTGACGAGTTTGCCACTCTGCTGAAGCAAAGCTTCAAACCGCGCACTGAACGCGCAGCGACCGAAGTCGAAAACGCGGTATCCACGCTCGTTCAAGAGGCGTTGAAGGACACGAGCGTCATCAAGTCGGACGTCCTCGACACCATCGAGGAGATGATCGCGCGGATCGACCAGAAGCTGACCGCGCAAATGAACGAAATTCTTCACACACCTGAGTTCCAGGCAATCGAAAGTGCTTGGCGCGGCCTCCACTACCTCGTCTTCAATTCCGAGACCGACGCCAACCTCAAGATCCGGGTGATGAACGTCTCCAAGACCGAGTTGTATCGGAATCTGCGGCTTTACCCCGATGCGCGCTGGGACCAGAGTCCCCTGTTCAAGCAGATCTACGAGTATGAATTCGGCCAGCTGGGCGGCGAGCCGTTCGGCTGCCTGATCGGTGACTACTATTTCAGCCACCTCCCGACCGACGTACAGTTGCTCCGCGATCTCAGCAAGATCGCCGGCGCCGCGCACGCTCCCTTCTTCAGCGGCGCCGAGCCGACGCTGATGGGAATGGACTCTTGGACCGAGCTGTCCAACCCTCGCGACATCGGTAAGGTGTTCGACACGCCGGAATATGCCGCATGGAAGGGGCTGCGCGATCAGGACGACTCGCGCTATCTCGGCCTGTGCATGCCCCGCGCGCTCGGCCGCCTCCCCTACGGCGCGAAATCGGAGCCCGTGGAAGAATTCGCCTTCGAAGAGGAGACGGACGGACACACCGGCGACAAATACGGCTGGATCAACGCCGCCTACGCAATGGCGGTCAACATCAACCGCGCCTTCAAGGAATTTGGCTGGTGCACGCGCATCCGCGGCGTGCAGTCCGGTGGCGAAGTCATCAACCTGCCGACGCACACATTCCCGACCGATGACGGCGGCGTCGACCTGAAATGCCCGACCGAGATCGCCATCAGTGATCGCCGCGAGCACGAACTTGCAAAGGCGGGCCTCATCCCGCTGATCCATCGCAAGAACACCGACAAGGCCGCCTTCATCGGCGCCCAGTCACTCTACAAGCCGAAGAAGTACTTCGGCGAAAAGGGCGTGGATGCCACCGCGTCCGACAACTTGTCGTCACGACTACCTTACATGTTCGCAGTGTCCCGCTTTGCCCACTATCTGAAGTGCATGGTTCGCGACAAGATCGGATCCATGAAGGAGAAGGATGAGCTGACGATCTGGCTGCAAACCTGGATCAACGAATACGTTGATGCCAACCCAGCCCTCTCGTCAGAAGCTCAGAAAGCGCGCAAGCCGCTGGCCGCTGCGAAGGTTGAAGTCATCGCAAACGAGGAGAACCCGGGATATTACAACGCGCGCTTCTTTCTTCGTCCACACTTTCAATTGGAGGCGATGGACGTCGGCCTCAGTCTGGTTTCACGCCTGCCCGGCCCCGGTTCCTGACGCCGCGACATCGCAACCGTAAACATGCAGAAATTTGAGAGGACTACGCTATGGCTGTCGACATCTTCTTGAAACTCGATCCGATCAAGGGCGAGTCGCTGGACGACAAGCACAAGGACGAAATCGATATTTTGAGCTGGTCTTTCGGCGAGAGCCAGTCAGGCACTTTCCACAGCGGTTCGGGCGGCGGCGCCGGCAAGGTCAGCGTCCAGGATCTCCACTTTACACACTTCGTCGACAAGGCCACGCCGGAGCTTTTCAAGGTCTGCGCGAACGGCAAGCACATTGATACGGCGATCCTCACCGTCCGCAAAGCGGGTGAAAATCCGCTGGAGTATCTCAAGATCGAGATGAAGCACATCCTAGTCACCAGCGTATCGACGGGCGGATCGCACGGTGAAGATCGCCTCACCGAAAACGTGAGTCTGAACTTCGCGAAGGTCAAGATGACCTACAAGACCCAGACGGAAAAAGGCGGCGCTGGAGCTGCGCCGGTGTTTGGCTGGGACGTTCCCGCCAACAAGGAATGGGCCTGATTGTCGGCCCTACCTGGCGCCGGTTGCGATAAGCGCGAACCGGCGCCAGGCGACGCAATTGCGGTCGTACGTCTTTGTGGGCCCGACCGCCTGTCGAGGCGACATCATCTTGGAGACCAGCTGATGCGCCGCGGAATAGAATAGCGAGTCGGGCGGCCATCTTGGGGACCGTAAATGACTATTGCTCCAAAGAGGGACCGGCTTTCTCCTCCATTGATGCTGGCCTTTCGCTCGGCTCATGAAGCACGCGATGCGCGCAAGAAGCTCAATCTGCGCGATGAGTTCGGTGAGCGGATCATTGCCGGGCGGCGCAGCGCAGGCCGCTTTCCGATCTCGGAAACGTTGTTGCGGCGGGAGGTCTCCCATGACCTTGAAACGCTCCTCAATACCATTGCTCTGGAATCGACCCTGGATCTGAGCGGGCGGGATAGGGTTCGAACCTCGATCCTGAACTATGGCTTCCCCGATATCGCCCACCGTTCGATCGACGAGGTTACGGACGACGAACTCACCGACGCCCTGCGCGAGACGCTAACAACCTACGAACCAAGGCTCGATCGCAAGACGATCCGGGTCCGCCGCGACGGCTCCGTCGGTCCCGAGCAGCTCAAACTGCGCTTCATCGTTCATGCCGACCTTAAGGCCGAGCCGCTCAACGTCCCCGTGGAATTTATCGCCGACGTCGACCTCGACAGCGGCGATATCCAGATCAATCGACTTTAGCATGAATCGCGAATTCCTCGATTTCTACAATCGTGAACTGTCATTGCTGTACGAGCAGGCGGGAGATTTCGCCGAAGAATATCCTGGCATCGCGGAGCGCCTCGGCGGCCTCATCCGGGACCGCTCGGACCCGATGATCACAGGACTGCTGGAAGGCGCCGCGTTTCTTGCCGCCCGCGTTCAGCTCAAGCTCAAGCACGAGTTTCCGGAATTCACTGCAAATCTGCTTGAGCAGCTGGTACCGAACTATCTTGCGCCGACACCATCGGCCATGCTGGTCACCGCACGGCCACCCTATGCCGACCCGGCGCTGCGCGACGGCAGAAAGATCGCGCGCGGCGCCTATTTCGACGCGACCTACCGCGAGAGAGAACGAAGCCTTTCCTGCCGATTTCGACTTTGCCGCGACATCGTGCTCTGGCCGTTCGACGTCACCAGCGCAGAGTATTTCTCGACAGCGGGCACTCTGCAGGCGCTCGGGATCCCGGTCGGCGGCGACGTCATCGCCGGGCTGAGGCTGTCGCTGACCCATCGTAGTGCGGCCCGGCTTGACGAGGAGCTGTCGGACGCAGAAGCCCGGACCAAGCCGGAAACCTGGTTTGCAGGCTGCCGCGTGAGCGAACTTCCGATCTATCTGTCAGGCGCGGAATCCGACGCCATCGCGCTTTACGAGCAATTGATCTCGAATTGCAGGGGAGTCTACTTCCGGCATCTCGACGACTTCGGCGATCCGGTGGTGACTCGTGCCCCCCATGACTGCGTGCAGCAAATCGGCTTCGACGAAAACGAGTCACTGTTTCCCAACGACAACCGGATCTTTCGCGGCTCGGAGCTGCTGCGAGAATATTTCATGTTTCCACGCAAGTTCCTCGGCATAAACCTGACGGGACTACGCAGCGTGATGTCGCGACTGCGCAGCAAATCGATCGATATTGTCTTCGCATTCGATGAACACAATTCGCGGCTGGCCGCCTCGGTGCGCCCCGAGACCTTCAGGCTCTATACTGCGCCGGCGATCAATCTGTTCGAGAAAACGAGCGATCGCATTCCCGTCAAGTCGAATACTTACGAGTACCATGTGGTGCCAGATCGCAGCCGCTATCTGGAATACGAACCGCACCAGGTGCTCGAGGTCTACGCGCACCTGCCGGCAGAGAAGGATAAACGGCCCGTGCGCCCGCTCTATTCGGCCGCCGTCGACCGGACCAGCGGATCGGTCGACGGGCTTTATTTTACCGTCCGCCGCTTACCTCGGCGCCGCACAGTGGAAGAGAAGACATACGGTTCTTCCTCCGACTACACCGGAACGGACATGTTCCTCTCACTGCTCGAGCCCGGTGAATTGAGCGGCCAAGGCTCCGTCGCCGAACTGAGCGTCCGGGCTCTCTGCTCCAATCGCCATCTCACCGAGCACCTACCGGTCGGCCAAGGTGGCGCCGACTTTCGTCTGCTTGACGATACCTCCCTTGATTTGATGTGCGTCGCAGGTCCCACGCCACCACGCGAGCCGGTGATCGCCCAACTGCGCAGCCGCAGCGAAATCGCCAACATTGGGATTGTCAGCTGGCGGCTTATCAATATGCTCAGCCTCAACTATCTTGGCCTCGTCGAACGCGGTGGCGGCAAGAACGCCGGAGCGCTGCGCGAGATGCTGTCCTTGTTCGCCGATCAGTTCGACGACGCCACGGAGCGCAAGATCCGCGGCGTGCGCAGCATAGAGAGCCGACCTGTCGTGCGGCGCGTGCGCGAGCGCACGGGTAGCGGCGCCGCACGGGGCCTGGAGATTACCGTTACGCTCGACGAGAAGGCATTTGAGGGCAGCGGCGTGTTTCTGCTCGGGGCAGTGCTGGAGCGCTTCTTCGCCGACTATTCGGGCTTCAACACCTTCACTCAGACGGTCATCTCGACGCCGGAGCGCGGCGAGATCATGCGGTGGCCACCGCGCATGGGCACGCGGAGACCGCTATGACGCTGATCGACCAGATGAAGGCCGAGCCCTGGCGCTTCGATTTCTTCCATACGTTACGCCAGTTCGAGCGCGCCAACCCGGATCGACCGCGGATCGGCGACAGTGCTGCGCGTCGCGACGAATATATCGACCTCGGCCAGGTGCCTTATCTGGAGTTCCCCGCCTCGAACCTCGCGGCGGTGGACGACCAGGGTGGCCGGCTCAAGATACTCGTCAAATTTCTCGGCCTCCTCGGCCCGCAGGGCGCCCTGCCCCTTGCCACCACCGATGAAAGCCTCAGCTGGTGGCTGATGCGGGATGACGCCTTCCCCCGCTTTCTAGACCTCCTCAACGGACGCTTCCTGCAACTCTTCTTTCGTGCCTGGGCCGACGCGCGCCCGATCGCGCAGCATGACCGCCCGGCGGACGATCGCTTCATTGCCTATGTCGGCTCCTTCGCCGGCTTGGGCTCCGATGTTTTCGCCGATCGCGATGCGGTTCCGGACATGGCGAAGCTCAGCTTCGCTGGACTGGTCGCGCCCAGGGCGAAGTGTGCGTCACGGTTGACGCGGTTCCTGCAAGGACTGTTCGACGTCAAAGTCGAGATCGACGAATTCGTCGGCACCTGGCTCTCATTCGACCCAAGTCACTGCAGCCGGCTCGGCGGAACGCATGCGAGGCTCGGCCAGGACGCCCTTCTCGGCTCGCGTGTGTTCAGCGTCGAGGACAAGATCAGAGTTCGGGTCTTTGTCAGAACTTTTGCTCAGTACGAACAATTCCTGCCGACCGAAACACCCAACCTGTCGGCGCCACTGGCCGACGCCGTTTTCTTCTATATCGGCGACGAATTGGAACGGGAGGTCGAGCTCGCCATTCCTGCGGGAGAGGTCGTACCGGTCAGGCTGGGACAGAGTGGACGACTTGGATGGACCACCTGGGTCTCGCCGAACTGGACTTCGACGGAAGAATATCGCCGCGATGCCCGCTTTCAGCTCGGCGAACGATTGAGAGCCCGCCGGAGTGCCGCAGCCAATGCCGCGGCGGTTTGAACCTATCCATCGCGCTGATCGCCTAATGCTATGGAATTCGAAGCAATTTCTGCGTGATGGCACGCATCCGCGGAGGAATTGAGCAGGAGGAGCCGCCGTGACCGACATCAGCATTGAAGCTGTAACGGGCAAGCTGAACCGGGCCGGCTATGATGCCTTCATACAGGCCCTGCGCCACGCAAAGAGCGCCGGCAATCGCAACGTCGAGCTTGCGCACTGGCTGTTTCATATCCTGCAGCAGGAACGCAACGATCTCAGCCTCTCGGTCGATCATTACAAGCTCGACCGGGCACGCTTGTTGTCGGACCTTGCCGGCGTGATCAATGGCTTTCGTAAGAACGAAACCGACATGCCGGGCGTCGCCATTTCGGTCATCGATCTGCTCGATCGGGGCTGGCATTATGCCACGCTCTTCTTTGGCGAGACCCAGATCCGTACCGGTCATCTGCTTGTGGCAGGCCTGAAATCGAACGATATTCGTCGCACGCTGAACAACCTCTCGCAGGAATTTTCCAAGGTCAACGTCGACGCACTGGCCGCGGAGCGCCGCGCCGTCTGGGCCGGCTCCGATGAGGAGACCATGCGGCCGATGGACGGTTCGGGCCTGGTCGGCGCCGGCACGGAAGGCGCGGCCCAAGCGGGTCCCAAGGGGACGACGCCGCTCGACCGGTTCTCCCAGGATCTCACCGCCAAGGCCAAATCGGGCGAGATGGATCCGATCCTTGGCCGGGACGAAGAAATCCGCCAACTGATCGACGTGTTGATGCGTCGGCGGCAGAACAATCCAATCCTCACCGGCGAGGCTGGCGTCGGCAAGACCGCAGTTGTCGAGGGATTCGCGCAGCGTATCGCCGCCGGCGACGTGCCGCCACCGCTCCGCGGTGTAAGGCTTTGTGCGCTCGACATCGGCCTGATGCAGGCCGGTGCCTCCATGAAGGGTGAGTTTGAGCAGCGCTTGCGGTCGGTGATCGACGAGGTCCAGAGCTCACCCACCCCCATCATCCTGTTCATCGATGAAGCCCACACACTGATCGGCGCCGGCGGCGCGGCCGGCACCGGTGATGCAGCCAATCTCCTGAAACCTCCCCTTGCGCGTGGCACGCTGCGCACAATCGCCGCCACCACATGGGCAGAATATCGCCAGTATATCGAGAAAGATCCCGCGCTCACACGACGCTTCCAGCCGATCCAGATCGATGAACCCGACGTGGAGACCTGCTGTATCATGCTGCGCGGACTCCTCGGTCCGATGGAAAAGCACCACGGCGTTCGTATCTCGGATGCAGCGATCGTCGCAGCGGTCAACCTGTCCCACCGCTACATTCCTTCACGGCAGTTGCCGGACAAGGCGGTCAGCCTGCTTGACACTGCCTCGGCACGCGTGGCCATCAGCCAGAGCGCGACGCCGGCCCTGATCGAGGATGCACGCGTTGCAATTGCCGCTCGTGAAGCTGAGAGATCAGCGCTCGTCAGCGACGGCGATCTTGGGATTGAGGAGAGCGACCGCATCACGGCGATCGACAACGACATCGCGGCACTGAAGGACAAGCTGACAAACCTCGAATCCGATTGGGCCACAGAGCAGGAGCTCGTCAAGGACATCCGGAGCATTCGGGAGATCCTGTCAGGGCCCAAGGAAGGCGAAGATCCGGCCGTCAGCCGCGCGGAGCTGCGCGCCAAGTTCGACACACTTGAGAGCATCAATCCGGAAAAGCGGATGGTCTATGCCCATGTGGACCAGCAGTCGGTTGCGTCCGTTGTCTCTGATTGGACTGGCATCCCGGTCGGCCGGATGATGCGCGACGAGATCGAAACCGTGCTGAAGCTACCGGAGATCCTCAACCGCCGCGTCGTTGGACAGTCCCATGGGCTGACGATGATCGCCAAGCGAATTGAGACCAGCCGCGCCAAGCTTGACAACCCGTCGAAACCGATCGGCGTGTTCATGCTGGCTGGTCCGTCCGGAGTGGGCAAGACCGAAACCGCCCTGGCGCTTGCCGAGACTCTTTACGGTGGCGAGCAGAACATGATCACGATTAACATGTCGGAGTTCCAGGAGGCGCACACCGTCTCGACCTTGAAGGGAGCGCCTCCCGGCTATGTGGGCTATGGAGAAGGTGGACGCCTCACCGAGGCTGTCCGGCGCAAGCCCTATAGCGTCATTCTGCTCGACGAGGTGGAGAAAGCTCATCCCGACGTCCACGAGATCTTCTTTCAGGTGTTCGACAAGGGAACCATGGAGGACGGCAACGGGCGGCGGATCGACTTCAAGAACACGTTGATCATCCTGACCACCAACGTCGGCACCGATCTGATCATGGGCCTCTCGCGAGATCCAAGGTATCGCAGCGAGCCGGAAGAGCTCGCCAAGATGCTGAGGCCGGAATTGCTGAAGGTGTTTCCTGCAGCGCTGCTCGGACGCATCGTCTCGATACCGTACTTCCCGCTATCCGACGAAATGCTCGCCGGGATCGCTCGGTTGCAGCTCGACCGGATCGGACGACGCCTCCGTGACAACCATAACGCGGCCTTCAGCTACGATGACGCCGTCGTGGAGCACATTGTGTCACGTTGCAACGATCCGGACTCCGGCGGGCGAATGATTGACAACATCATCACCAACACCCTGCTCCCGGAGCTGTCGCGCGAATTCCTCAGCAAGTCGCTTGCCAAGGAGGAAGTCAAGCAAGCGCGGGTCTCGATCGAGAACGACAAGTTCGCATATTCGTGGAATTGAGGACGATGAACATTCAAGCCGAGCATCGCCACCCGAGCACCGGTCCCACGCCATACGACGAGGTCTACTACCCTGGCCACGTCTACGGGCTCACTCATCCGAACCATCTCGCTACCATTGCTGCCGTCTACGGCATGCAGGCGGCTCCGGTCGAGCGTTGTCGGGTGCTCGAGCTTGGCTGCGGCGTTGGCGGCAACCTGTTGCCGATGGCCTTTCAATATCCAAACAGCGAATTCGTCGGTGTCGACCTGAGCGGCGTGACTATCGAGCGCGGCCAGCGAAATATCGCCACATTGGGCCTGAGCAATATCAAGCTCCTCCATTGCGACATCATGAACGTCGACGCGAGCTTCGGGCAGTTCGACTACATCATCGCACACGGCGTGTATTCCTGGGTGCCGCCGGCGGTGCGTGAGAAGATGATGATGATCTTCAAGCAGAACCTGGCTCCACGCGGGGTCTGCTACGTCAGCTACAACGCGCACCCGTTCTCGCATCTTCGCGACATGGTCCGCGACATGATGCGGTATCACACCCGCCGTCTCACCGACATGAAGGGGAAGGTAGGACAGGCCCGCGCGATCTTGAAGTTCCTGAGCGACGGCTCGAAGGCCAACTCGGTGCACGGCGCAGTTATGCGCGACCAGTACAACCGCGTCCTCAAGTCCCCCGACGAACTTTTATTTCACGACGATCTCGATGATGGCGCCGAGGCCTTCCTGCTGCATGAGGTTGCCGAAGACGCAAGCCGCCACGGCTTGCAATATCTGAGCGACGCTGATTTCTCACGACGCTATCTTGCCGGCTATTCCGAGGAGGTTCGCGCGACGCTGCAGCGCTTCCCGGAGAGCGAGTTCATGGCGCGCGATCAATATCAGGACTTCATCGACGGCAACGGCTTTCGGCGCACCTTGCTCTGCCACGACAGCATTTCGCTATCCCGCCAGATCGACTTAGATTTCGTCACCAGGTTCCATTTGCTGAGCACGACCAACCCGGTTGACCCCGGCGCCTGCGTGATCGACGATTCCGCGATGGAATTCGAAAACCAGGACGGCAGCAGGGTCACGGTAACCAATCCGCTCTTGAAGGCTGCGTATCTATGTCTCGGCCGGGCCTGGCCGCGCGCATTATCATTTGGCGAGTTGCTCGATGGCGCCCGCGCGCTGCTGGGCGGCCGACACGCGGATGATGACGAAAAAGTGCTGACGGAGGCAATGTTCATCCTGGCTTGCAGCGGCGAGGTTTCGTTCCTGCTCTCGCGCCCATTTCTGTTGAAGGAAGCTTCCGAGCATCCGCAGGCGAGCCTGCTCGCACGAAGACAAGCGCAAACAGGTCCGCTCGTCACCAACCTCCTCCACCAGACGGTACAGTTGGAGGACGACCGGACCAGGGATTTCCTGCAATTGCTCGACGGTGCGCGGACTATCGATCAGATCACGGCCGAAATGACCGAAAGATTCGGCCCGACCATCCAGGTAGACCAGAAGGATAGTGCCGGGAAGCCTGCCGATCCGTTGTTGCTGTCAACGCGAGAAAGCGTTCGACGCTCGCTTGCGATGGTCGGCAAGCTGGGCCTGCTGGTCGCATGACGCGCTCAAGTGCGTCGGCTCCGTTGGCGATGAACGGCAGGAGTTGGAAGCTCCTGCCATTTCCTGAAACGGATGCGGCCCCGGCACTCTAGCCGTCGTGGGTATATTGCTGGCCGAGGAGCCATCCCGTGAGAATACCGCCTGGTCCGCTCGTATAGACCGGATCAAAGCCAACACCTGCGCGCAGCATCTTCCATTCATGCTCGCCGACCCAGGGAATCCCGGGATCGCCCTTCTGATACTGGGACAGGAGCGTTCGGGCGACCTCTGCGGCATTGGCGTAGATCGGCCCGTTGGCCCAGCGAGGGCGGGGCAGGCCTGTCATGCGGCAATAGAGCGCCGTGCAAACGTACGCAGACGCCTCTTCCGCATTGGCATCAAGGCCGGTACGCAGCAGATCATATGCCGCATGCAGGCTTTCGTGGACGATATAGGCCTCGTCCAGCCGCCCCGTCGCCGACACGACCTCCAGCGTGTTCGCCGCAACCGCTGTGCCGTCCGCCCTGGTCCTCGCGACATCGTTGTATTGCGCAGCAACGCCTGCCGCGAGATCCGTCGGAGGTCTGACGGTGACCTGCCCCAACCGGATAGCGCGGGCGACGTGATGGAACGTTTGCGGCGCAATGGTCACATGGCTGCCGCGGATCGGAAACCGGAACCGCATGCGTGCGACCGCCGGGCCATTGAGTACGTCTAACACCCTGCTCCGCAGTGACATTTGATCGTCCTCGTTGTTCACACTACCCCACGGATGGTGGTCGCCGTTTCCGATCGGCAGGTTCAAACAGTCACTGCGCTGGCGCGACAGGAATTCGAATGACCTGGGCCGGGCGGCAGCTTGACCGAACGAGCCGGCATTGAACCCGAGCCCGTTCGGGTGAGACCAATCTGAGGGGAGGATTGGCTCGGAGGGCGTTCCATGACGACGACTGATCCGACGACGACCGACACTTACCGGAAGATCGCGGCGCGATTGACCATGCTTCGGCCGCAGATCGATTTGAAGAATTACTTTGCCGGCCCCAACCCGGATGTGCGCCTTTATGACGAGAAGCCCTACATCCGACACCAACTCGAGAAGTATGGTGTTGCTGCCGCGACGACCACGCTCGACGGCGTCACCTTCCTGCCCAAGGACTGGGAAGAGCTGATCAAGAAGCTGCGCATTGCCAAGACGACCGACGGATTCGACGCCTTCGCCGAAGGGCAAAGCCCGGAGAAAGCGTCGCATTGGGCCCTCGATCTGTCGATGGCGGCAACGATCGGCAAGGGGTTTCGGGAGATCTGGCGCCCAAAGCTGTCGGACAGGCCGCTCTCAACGCGGGATCTCCCGGGCCGCCACGGCTTCGGGCTCGGGCGCGACCGCGGACAATGGAGCGACGCCTACAGCTCGCAATTCGGCAAGGACCCGCAGCCCCAGGACATCACCTCGCTGCATTTCGCCGTAGCGCCTGATCGGGTGAACGTGCACATCGACGAAACGGGCTTCGTGTTCGAGGGCGTGGACGGTGCGCTTACGGTCGGGCCGAACTTCGTGCATCACGCCGGCAATGAACTGTTCTGGAAGAGCAACAAGCATATACCGCAATGGGCCGCAGAGCACATCGATCTGATCCTGCCGAACAGCGCGAACGACTTTTCGCGCCTGGGCATTTCGGTCGACATGTACCAACGCAAAGACTTGCGCGTTACGGTCACCGGCTCCTGCGGAATTTTCGGCGGCTTCGAGTGCTCGGGAACGGTGAGCATCAGCGGAACGCATGATCTGCTTGGTTCGAAGTCAAAAGGCCGGCGCTAAAGCGGACATTGCTCGTTCGACATTGCTCCGTGTCTACGCCTCCAAGCTACGAATGAGGCTCCTCGATTTGCCACTGCCAGTTCGTGGCCCGAATGAATGGAACTATCGAACCGCCTCGAGATAGCGGCAACCAGGATATTGGTGGCGAGAACGCACAGTTCCGCAGGAACCAGCAGGGGAGGTCTCACATTGCCGAACCAGGAAAGGCCCTTGAAGCCTGTCGTCGAAAGCTATGTACCGCCAGCAGGAATCCGGCATGCGGTGACGGCAGGCGAGACCTGGATATCCCTCGCCAAGCGGATCGGCATCGACCCCTGGGACCTCATCGAGTTCAATTTTCCGGGCATAAAGCTCGTCAAACAGCGCGATTTCCAACAAGCCACACGGCAGGTGAACTGGTACCTGGCCGAGTATGTAGGCTGCCGCGCGATGTCGCCCGACCGCCAGAATTTTGCGTTTTCTTCCGGTACGACCGGCGGGAAAGGTGGATGGCGAGGGGGATTCATCTATCTGCCGCCAGGTACGCCGCCTCCCCCGCCGATTGCGCCCACTCCACCGGTTGCGCCCACCCCAGCGGCTCCGACCCCGCCGGACTGTGAAGGAAGCCGACCCGACTTCGCGCGCGTGCTGGACGTCAGCGAACGGGATTTCGCGCGCAACGTCTTTGGCCCGACGTTGCCGCCGTGGGAGACAATCGCGATTACCAATGGCCTGGGAGCAGGCGGAAGACCGTGGACGAACGATGGACCGTTCTTTAGAGGAAGCAATCCCATGGTGCCGAGCATGCGGTATGCCATCAATCTCGGCAATGTCGCGTTCAGTAACCTGGCATCGCCTAGCCCCACCTTCGGCCTCTTGTGCGACAACTTCGGTCGCATTTGCGACCTCTTCGTGCACGAAATGACCCACGTGTGGCAGGCGTTCAACGATTCAAACTGGACGATGGCGCGCTCCTTCTGGGCGCAGACGGTCGGTGCCGGCTACGACTACACGCCCGGGGATAGCTGGGACTCATACAACGTCGAACAACAGGCACACATCGTCGAAGATTGGCACAAGTACAAGATCAGTTCTCCGATGCTTGCCGAAGAACGGTATCCGTATGTCCGGCTCGTGATCCGCTCTGGACGCCTCACTTTTCCTCGCGGGCTGGATCTGGTGGCATTGAAAAAGGACCTTCAAGATCTGCGCGCAAGGCACCTGGACTAGAATCCGCTGCAAAGGAGTGGTCGGGATTCTACTTAATGATGCACCAACACGCCGACCGACATTCGCTGACGGTTGCGACCTGACAGGTAGGCCCTAAGGGTAGTTCCCAGCGATTAGCTTTTGCGTGGCGCGGCCCCAATCCGTAGTTGCAGCGCTGAAATCGCGTGCCGTCACCTCGGCCGACGACGATCGGCAGTGATTGCGCAAGAATGGAAGCGAAAGAGCAGTAGAGGTTGGTGCAGTGAACTGCTCGCGGGCATCGCGACGACAACGTCAAGGAAATCGCATTAATTTGGAGTGGCTGCCGTGCTGTTCGCGTCGAAGTCGGCGTGGACGCCGCCGAAGCCCGCTGCGCGATCTTGCGGACCCCGGCGGTGTGAAAGCGACGGGTCTTCGCCTGCAACAGAACCACTTCGTCACGACGCCGATATCAGGCTCCCCACCGCAGAGCCGCGGTATGCACCGGGGCATCCCACAATTTTGCGGCGTCGTTATCGAGTACAGATACGGTGATCGAGACGCCGGCCATGTCTAGCGATGTGACGTAGGGACCGGTCAGGAACCGCGTTGCCGCTATTCCTGCGCGATCCAAGATCCGCTTGGCGGCATTGACCATCAGATAGAGCTCGATCAAAGGCGTCGCGCCGAACCCATTGACGAGAAGCAGCACTTCGCTGCCTCTGCTGGGCCCAAGATCCTTCAGAATTGACTCGACCAGCTCAGCGGCGATCGCATCCGCGGAAGCCAACGGCACCCTGCGACGGCCAGGTTCACCGTGAATGCCGACGCCCATCTCCATCTCATCGTCGGCCAAAGCAAAATTTGGCCGTCCGGCCGCTGGCACGGTACATGGCAGCAGTGCGACCCCCATCGATCGCGTACGCCGATTGACATCGTCACCGAGCGTCTTGAGCGCGGCAAGAGGCATACCCGTCTCGGCCGCGGCGCCGACCATTTTTTCCACGATCAACGTTCCAGCGACACCGCGACGACCGGTCGTGTAGGTCGACTTTTCGACCGCCACGTCGTCGTTCGTCACCACGCTTGCCACTTCTCGGCCGGCCATCTCGGCTGCCATGGTGAAATTCATCACGTCGCCTTCGTAGTTCTTGACGACGAACAGCACGCCTGCGCCGGTATCAACGGCCTCCGCGGCCTCGATCATCTGGTCAGGTGTCGGCGAGGTGAAGACCTGGCCGGGGCAAGCCGCGTCAAGCATGCCGAGGCCGACAAAGCCCGCGTGCAGCGGCTCATGTCCCGAACCGCCTCCCGAAATCAGCGCGACCTTGCCTGGCTTCAGAGCCCGACGACGCACAAATTTGCGCTCGGGGCCAAGCACCAGCAGATCCGCGTGCGCTGCGGCTAGACCGTCAAGGCTTTCTTCGAGCACCGTATCTGCGCTGTTGATCAGCTTTTTCATGAGCGTTCTCCCAGTCCGGTCCAAAGTTCAATTCAATGGCTAACCGACGCTTTCTGCAAAGCGCGCGAGCTGCGCGGCGAAATCCACGATGAGCTGCTCGAGCGCACGATTCTTCTTGTCGTCACCAAGTTCAGGAACGGTCACCGTAATGACACGCGTGCGTGCTTCGCGGTGGGGTGCGCGCAGTCTTCCGGGGTGCGCGCGGCCATACGCATCGAGAAATGCCGCACGCTCGGCGCTGGACGGATGGCAGACGTCGAAGATGACCGTGACATGCTTCGCAGGGATCGGCACCAGATAAGCCGGATTCGTGATTTGACTCACGAAAGAGCGATTCTTGCCCAGCGCCGCCGCAAGCTTCAGGCGCGTCCCCGAGGGCCGATTGTCGAGTACCTTTCGCAGGATTATCTTGTATTCTGCGACATTCTTGTCACCGGGCGTGTCCTTGCCGACATCGTCCTTCATGAACTCACCTTTGCGATTGCGGCCTTGAGCCGTGCGACGGCAATCGGCGACACCGAGAGAGTTGTCAATCCGGTGGCGAGCAGCGCCGCCGTCAGGTGGGTGTTGGCCGCGGCGTCGCCACAGAGCGAAACCTCGACGCCACGCTTTAGCCCGGCCTCGACGGTCGCGGCTATCAGAGCCAGCACAGCTGGATTGCTGGTATCATTGAGGTCAGCGACTGCGCCGATGTCGCGCGCCGCCGCCATCGTGTACTGGGTTAGATCGTTCGAACCGATGGAATAGAATGCAGCGCCAAAATCCGCTGCACAGAGCGCCGCCGCTGGAACCTCGACCATAATGCCGAGCGGCGGGCGAGCGCAGGCAACTCCTTTCGCTTGGAGGGCTGTGAACTCCGCCTCAAGCATTTCGTTCGCGCGGTCCAATTCCGACGGGACCGCTACCATGGGCAACATCACTTTCAGGGTGCCATGGACAGCCGCACGGCAGAGCGCGCGGAGTTGCATGCGAAACACCTCCGGCCGCGCGAGCGAGAGGCGGATACCGCGGAGGCCGAGAAATGGATTGCTCTCACCTTCGACTGTCAACCCGGGAACCTGCTTGTCTCCGCCTGCATCCAAGGTCCGGATCGTCACCGGCTTATCTTGAGCCCAGACGAGAATGTCTCGATAGACCCTGTATTGCGTTTCCTCGTCCGGCAGGCCGTGAGCCGCCTCGAACAGGAATTCCGTGCGTACAAGGCCGATGCCGTCGCAAATTGCGGGATCAAGGTTTGCAAGGTCTTCAGGCCCGGCGACATTGAGCAGAACCGTTATCCGCCGACCATTGGCGACGAAGGCAGGCGCAAGGCTGGTCGCCTCGGCGACAGCCAGCTCGGCCTTCGCAGCCGCCATACGCAGCTCAAAGAGACGGATGGTCTCCGGCTCCGGATCGAAGATGACCCTTCCGGCGTCGCCGTCTACCAGCGCCAAGACCGGCGGCTGTCCGTGCCACGCCAACGGACCTAATCCAACGACCATCGGCGCCCCGCGCGCGCGCGCCAACATCGCGACATGCGAGGAAGGTGAGCCACTGGCCAGCGCGATCGCGCCGCCTTGCGACCAGTCAGTCGCAAGAAAGGTCGAAGGCGTGATATCTTCAGCCGCAACAATCGAACCGCCCGCGATTCCGGCGACAGCCTCCACACCGCCCAGATGCGCAAGCACGCGATCGCGGATGTCAACGATATCAACGGCGCGGGCACGGAAATATTCATCTTCAGCCGCGCGATAGCCGGCGATCTCTAGGTCGAGTGCCCGGCGCCAGGCATGGTCGGCAGTGATCCCGATCGCGATAAGTTCATATGCCGTGTCTGTTAGCGCATCGTCCTCCAGCATGGCGGCCTGGAACTCCAGAATGTCTGCCGCCTCACTCTGAATCGTCTTGATCTGCTCGGCGAGTTCCGCCCTCGCCCCCTCAATCGCCGACCGCAGCGCTGCAGCCTCCTGCTCCGGATCCTCGCTCGCCATTCGCCCGGCCACGGCCGCAGTCAGCACGGCGACCGGCCCGAACGCGAGGCCCGGCGATGCGGCACGGCCGATAAGTTGGATCTCTGCCACTGCTGTTAAGCCTCACCGAAACCGTCATGCACAAGCGCAAGCACGGCAGCAAGCGCCACCTCTCCGTCCGGTCCGGTGACCCGGAAATGCAGCGTCGCCCCCTGCGGAGCTTTTACACGCATCACCTTCACCGGACTCTTGGCATCGGTCCAAGGCCCGTCTCCAGAGAGGGCGAGTTCGATCTTTGCGGCAAACCTCTTCGCACACTGCGTGAGCTTGACCGACGGCCGCGCATGAAGACCGACCTTGTTGACGAGAACCGCCGAGGCGGTCAGCGGCACCGACGTCTCACCTGCCCGGCTGGCGTGGGCATCATGCATAGAATTCCTCCGCGCTACGCTTGACGGCTGCGAGCGATGAGCCACCCGAGGATTCCGTCGCTGCAATCACCGCTCCTTCGACCACCGGAGCATTGCAGACGACGACGCGCGCCCTCCGATCTTCGGCTAACATTTCCACTGCCATCTCGGAATTTGTCTCCGCTCCACCGAGATCAACGAGCACAGCCACACCTGATGGGGACCACGCCGCCTCGATCGCCTCCAGGATTCCAGCAACATTCGTGCCGAGCCCTCCATCGACATCGCCGCCGGTCCAGGCGAGCGGCACCGCATTGCCCACCATCTGACGCACCATATCGGCCGCGCCTTCCGCAATCTTGGGCGAATGTGAAACGATGACGATTCCGACATTACCGCGATCTTGACTGTTCATAACCTTGCCTCGAATTCCAATACTTTGGCTGCAGCGCCGATCAACAGGGACACTGAGCGCGAACCGGGGTCCATGTGACCAATCGAACGTTCGCCGAGAAAAGAAGCCCTGCCGCGAATGGCGAGCATAGGCGTCGTGCGATCGGCCGCCTGCGCTGCCTCCATCGCAATCGCCCGCGCATCGCCACCCGCGGCCAACACCGCTTGCACCGGCACCAGCACGTCGAGCAGGGTCTTCTGTCCTGCTTCTGAGCGTCCGCGTGCCTTCACGGCGTTAATCGCCATATCCGCGGCCGCGACGAACTCTGCACGTGTCGGCTGCTCCGGAAGCGCCTTGCCCAGCTCCATGAAGAAAGTCCCGACCAGTGGCCCAGAGGCCCCGCCGACCTTCATGACCAGCGTCATTCCGATCGACTTCAGCATTTCCGGCAGTGCTTTGTCCGCAAGGCCAGGCAAGGTCGCGAGCACGGCTTCGAAGCCGCGCTTCATGTTCAACCCATGATCGCCGTCACCGATCGCCTGATCGAGGCCGGTCAGCTCGTCGGCGTGCTGGATCACCGCTTCCGCAAGCGCTCGCACCAGCTCTTCCCTGGAGGCCCGCTCGAGACTCATGCTGCGACCCTCCTGCCGGCCGCGTCGAAGAACAGCGGCCTGTTGAGGCGTAGTGACACCACGTCGCCGACATCTAATGTGGTCTCAGACTCCGCCAACGTCACAACGGGTTGGCCACCGAGATCCAGGTGCAAATGACTCTGGTCGCCGAGATGCTCGACCCGCGTGACGGTTGCCGACACGTCTCCGCCATTGCGTGTGATAGCCAGGTGCTCGGTACGCGCCCCGATGGTCTTGGCGTTCGACGGAGCCCCCGCAAACAGACCGGCCGGCAGCAGGTTGATCATCGGCTGGCCGAGCCGGGCAGCGACATAGGTGTTGACCGGGTTCTCGTAAATCTCGCGCGGCGTTCCGATCTGCATCAATCGCCCGGCCTCCATCACGCCGATGCGCGATGCCATGGTCATAGCCTCGGTTTGATCGTGGGTGACGTAGAGGATCGTCGCGCCGAGATCGATCTGGATGCGCTTAAGCTCCAGGCGCATTTCACCGCGCAGCTTGGCATCGAGCGAAGAAAGCGGCTCGTCCATCAGGTAGATCGAGGGCGAGCGCACCAGAGCGCGGCCAATCGCAACGCGCTGCATCTGCCCGCCCGACAATTGGGTCGCCTTGCTGTGGAGCTTGGCTTCGATATGGAGAAGACGCGCAACCTGTTCGACCTTTGCGCGAATTTCGGCCTCCGGCAGCCGGCGAGTCGGCGCGCGTAGCGCAAAGGCCATGTTCTCGAACACGGTCAGATGCGGGTACAACGAATATTGCTGGAATACGAAGGCGACGTCGCGATCCGCCGGCGCATCACTGGTCACATCGCGTCCGTCGATGCGGACCGAACCGCTGTCGGGCGCCTCTAATCCGGCGACGAGACGCAGCGTCGTCGTCTTGCCGGCGCCGGTCGGCCCCAGCAACGCAACGAATTCGCCGTCTCCAATGGTGAGGGACAGATCGACGACGGCTTGCGTCTTGCCAAACGCCTTGGAGACCGCCCCGATCTCGACTTCAGCCATGCTCGCCTCCCTCGTACAATGCGGTGCGTATTGCCCGTCCCGACCCCTGGTCGAAGAGCGACAACGTATCGGGCCGAAAATCGAGCCCGACATTCACCCCAATCTGAAAGGGCATGCTGGCGGGCGAGCGAGCCTTGAGAGCGCCGTAAGACGTCGTCACCGTCACGATCTGCGTCGTGCCGAGATATTCCGAACCATAGATCTCGCCCCGCACCACGCCGCTATCGGAAAACCGCACATGCTCGGGTCTGACGCCCAGGACAAGGTCGCTCTCCACCAACGCCTCGCGTGCGGTGGGTATCGCAACTTCGCGATCCCCGAGCCGGATCGCCTGCGCCCCGGCTTGCAGGCTGCCGCGAAACGGCAGGAAATTCATCGCTGGAGAACCGATGAAGTCGGCGACGAAGAGCGAAACAGGCCGGTCATAAATGTCGCGCGGACTCGCAATCTGCTCGACCACGCCGTTGTTCATCACTGCAATCAGGTCCGCCATTGCCATGGCTTCCAGTTGATCATGCGTGACGTAAACGGTCGTCGCGCCAAGCCGGTCATGCAGCGCGCGCAATTCCTGGATCATCGCCTCGCGCATTTCGGTATCGAGCGCTCCGAGCGGCTCGTCCATCAGGAAGCACTTCGGCTTGCGGACGATCGCCCGCCCAAGCGCGACGCGCTGACGGTCGCCGCCGGTGAGGGTCGAAACCGACCGATCAAGAAGATGGGAGATACGCAGGATCCGAGCCGCCTCCACCACGCGCCGGTCGCGCTCCGCAGCTCCAATCCCCTCGCATTTGAGCGGAAAGCCGATATTGCGCCGGACATTCATGTGCGGATAGAGCGCAAATAGCTGAAAGACGAAGGCGATATCTCGCGCGGAGGCACGGTTCATCGTCACGTCCTCACCGTCGACGCTGATCGTGCCGGATGTCGGCAATTCCAGTCCTGCAATCATCCGCAGCGTTGTCGTCTTGCCGCACCCGGAAGGCCCAAGAAGACAAAGGAACTGTCCGTCATCCACCGTAAAGCTCGCGCCCTTGACTGCGTGAAACTCTCCAAAGGATTTATTGAGCGCTTCGACCCTGATCTGTGCCATCGAGCGCTACTCCCGGACCTTCGAGACGATCGTGAACATCACCGTCCCAAAGAGAGTGACCACGAAAGACCAGGAATAAAGCGTTAGAGAAAACGGCTGCATCAGCATGACCACGCCTGCAGCAATGATTGCCGTCGCGATGGCCTCTAGCGGACCGCGCCGCAACATTCTGCTCGTCGGGCTGACGTGCGGCATTGACGTGTTCACATCAAGGTTCATTTGCGGACGGCCCCAAAGGTAATGCCGCGCAGGAGATGCTTGCGGAGCAGCACCGTAAACACGACGATCGGCACAAGGAAGATCGTCGTACCGGCGGCTACTGCGGGCCAATCCTGACCGCCCTCGCCGATGATGATCGGAATGAAAGGGGGCGCGGTCTGGGCGTTGCCAGAGGTCAGGAGGACCGCAAAGGCGTATTCGTTCCAGGCAAAAATCAGGCAGAAGATTGCCGTTGCGGCAATCCCGGTCGTTGCCTGCGGGAGAACCACCTTCACGAAAGCCTGGAAGCGCGTATAGCCATCGATCATTGCCGCTTCTTCGTATTCGCGCGGGATTTCGTCGATGAAGCCCTTGAGAAGCCAGACGGCGAGTGAGACGTTCACCGAAGTGTAGAGCAGGATCATCCCGAGACGGGTATCCGATAACCCGACAGTCCGGTACATCAGGTAGATCGGGATCGCGACCGCGATTGGCGGCATCATTCTGGTCGATAGAATGAAGAACAGGAGGTCGTCCTTGAGAGGCACGCGGAAGCGCGAAAAGCCATAAGCCGAGAGCGTACCGAGCGCGACGGCAAGCACCGTCGAGCCAAAGGCGATGATCAGCGAGTTGATGAAGCGCGGCACATAGTTCGACGGCCCGGCGACAACCATGTTGCGGCTGCGCGCGATATTGTCACAAAGCCCCTGCGGTGGCCCCAGCGTCTGGATAAACTCCTGGGTCTGGCGCGAGCGCGTTGTGAAGACGTTGCAATAGCCTTCAAGGGAGGGCTTGAAGAAGACCTTCGGCGGATAGGAGATCGCATCGTCAGGCGACTTGAACGAGGTGAGCACGATCCATATCAGCGGAACCATCGTTATGATGGCATAGAGTATGACGAGCAGGCCGGCAAAGCGGCGAGTGCCGGTCGACGGTTCGACGACTGAGTGGGCTGCGTTTGACGCGCTCATCGGCTTTTCACCCGGTTCAGCGCCTTGACGTAGATGTTGGCAAGGCCAAACACTGTCACGAACAGAATGATCGCGAAGGCCGAAGAATAGCCGGTTCGCCAGCTCTCAAAGGCTGCGCGCTTCAGTGTGATCGAAGCGACTTCCGTGGTCGAGCCCGGCCCTCCACCGGTCAGGAGGTTGACCATGTCGAACATCTTGAAATTCTCGATCCCGCGAAAGAGCACCGCGAGCATGATGAACGGCAGAGCCATCGGCAGCGTGATCGACCAGAACTGCCGCCAATTCGACGCGCGGTCGACCTCCGCTGCCTCATAAATGTAATCCGGGATCGACCGCAGCCCTGCCAGGCAAATCAGCATCACGTAAGGCGTCCACATCCAGGCGTCGACGATGACGATGGCCCACGGACTGAGGGTCACGTCTCCCAGCATCTGGAACGACGACGCGCCGCGCCCCGTGAAGAAGGCGACCACGTAGTTGAACAGCCCGATCTGCGGCTGATAGAGGAAGGTCCAGAAATTGCCGACAACCGCGGGTGAGAGCATCATCGGCAATAGAATGATCGTGGTCCACAGGCCATGGCCACGGAATTTCTTGTCGATCAGGAATGCAAGGCCGAATCCGAGCACCGTCTCGATCAGCACGGTCCAAACCACGAAATGCGCCGTGACCTGCATCGCCGCCCAGATATCCGGATCGGTCAGGATCGACTGGTACCAATCGGTCCCCAGCCATAACGTCGGCGCGTTCGGCCGATTGGCGCGGTAGTTGGTAAAGGACAGGTAGATCGTCCATACCAGCGGGAAGATATTGATCGCCAGCAGCAGCACGATCGTCGGAGTGATGAAGAGCCATGCGAGCGCCTGGTCCGAAAGGCCGCGGATACGACGTATCACGCCTGGTCGGATCGGGACGGCCCGGTAGGTGATCTGCGACGAGGTGCTTAAATCGTTCATGGCCTTGGTCAATCCTGGCGTCGCGATTGTCGTCTATGCGACGCCTGCGGGTTCTACCGAAGAGAGCCTGGAGCGCGCTCGGCGTGCGCTCCAGGCGTTTGCCCTAGAACTTCTTGCCTTCTTCTTTGAAGATCGCCTTCCAGTCCTTTACCAGGCCATCGAGCGCTTCCTGCGCGGTGCCCTTGTCCGCCACCACGTAGTCATGCACGCGCTTCTGTTCGGCTTGCAGGAGTTGCGCATAGGAAGGCTCGGCCCAGAAGTCGACGACCATTCCCATCGACTTCAAGAACTCGCCGGCAAACGGCGCGCTGTTCGGGAAGCCCGGATCGTTCAACACTGACTTGGCGCAGGAATAGCCGCCCAGCGCCCACCACTTCTTCTGCACATCTCCACCGGAGAACCATTTGATATATTGCAGCGCCTCGGCCTGGTTCTTGGAATAAGAAACGACCGAGATGCCCTGCCCGCCGAGCTGCGTCGCCTGGGTCGCGGGGCCGGCGGGATTGCTGAAGAAGCCGATCTTGTCCCCACCGACGTTCGGATCCTTGTAGAGGCCCGGGAAGAAGGCGAAGAAGTTCATCTGCAGCGCGACTTGCCCCGACTTGAACGCATCAAGGCCTTCGGACATGTAGGAGTTGGATGCGCCGGGGGGCGTACAGCACTTGTAGAGCTCCTTGTAGGCCTCGAGCCCCTTCACGGCGCCGGGCGAATTGACGAACCCGTCCATTGAATACGGCTTCTTCGGATCCTGATATTGGAAGCCGTAATCATAGAGGTAGTTCGACACGCCCATGGTGATGCCTTCCGAGCCCCGCTCGGTATAGATCGAAGCGCCATAGACCTTCTTGCCGTCAATCTCGCGGCCCTGGAAGAATTTTGCGATGTCGCGCAGTTCATCGAGCGTCTTCGGCACGGCGAGATCGCGGCCGTATTTGGCCTTGAAATCCGCCTGGATCTCCGGCCGTGCAAACCAGTCCTTGCGATAGGTCCAGCCCACCGCGTCGCCCATGGCAGGCAGCGCCCAATAGTTCGGGCTGTTCTTCGGCCACTCGGAATAGCCGACCACCGTCGCGGGCATGTAGTCGTCCATACTGATTCCTTCTTTCTTGAAGAAATCGTTGAGCTTGACGTACTGACCGTTCTCGGCGGCGCCCCCGATCCATTGCGAATCCCCGATGATGAGATCGCACAGCGAGCCATGCGAATTGAGCTCGTTCAGGAAGCGGTCGGCATAGTTGGTCCAGGGCACGAATTCGAACTTCATGCCGACGCCGGTCTTGGCGGTGAAGTCCTTCGACAATTCGACCAGGGCGTTGGCGGGGTCCCACGCGGCCCAGCACAGCGTGATGGTCTTGGCCTGCGCATGCGCAGGAGTAGTCCCCACTCCGACACCGAGCGCGGATGCGAGAACTCCGCAAGTAGTAAGAAGCGCCTTCACTGTCTGTTTCATAACGCTTTCCCTCACAGTGGGGCCGGCCATCGACATGGCGCGACTCTCCAACCCGCTCGAATGCTTCGAGCAGAGCGATACAGTCCTTCACGGGCTGAACGACTAAACGGACGTTTCCTCGCGCCTGCCCGGATTCTTAGGGATTCAGCCAGGCTCGATTTGTTTAGTGAACCACGAGATACTAAACATTGCAAGCAGGCTCTTCCGAGACGCCGTTATCTGACCGCGCGCCAGAAGCTGACGAGCGGGGTAGCCCGTAGGAAAACATTGCGGCGACTGCTGTGTGGACCGAAACCTCAAACCCGGCCGTGGTGGTGGTGAAGTCCGCCCAGGATGGCGCGTGAACTGATCACACCGGTTCGCTGAACCGGGCGAGAAACCGGCTCATCCCTGCTCCAGGATCGATGCGTTCTGACGCAATTGTAATAGTCCGCGTAGGATTTCAGATGCATCTCGCCCGAGACAATGATGTGGTCCACGCACTGCGAGTCCATGTGCGTTTTTCTGCAGCTATCGGGCAAGTCACACCTCGCGCCGGAACAGTCGCATGTCCGCGCGCATCAGATCTGGATGGGTGATCACGCTTGCGATGCACGAGCCGCGAGCTATGGCGCAGATGATCTCCCTCACCTCGCGGTTGAATTCGCCGAGCGGGACTGGCCAAGTTGTCGGCCTCGTGTCCGGGGATTGGTGAACGTGCGCGTAACGTCAGCTTTGGCCTCGAAACCCGGCGCCTCCGATTTTGAAATCGCTTGGGGGCCTGCCCGTTATGCGTCGATGACAAGATCGGAAAGTGGGACGGCCTGGCATGTCAGGCAATGCCCCCCATCCAGATCCGCGCAATCGACGAAATGACGAACCTCGCCGGTCTTTATCGGCACGGCACAGCTTTCGCATTGTCCGACACGGCAACCACTCGGAAGCGTAAGCCCGGCGTCTTCTGCAGTCGCAAGGATGCTAATCAGCGGCACCTGCGGCAACCACGTCAGTGTTCGGCCAGAGCGGACGAAATGAATCCGGCGCGGCACGAGGCGGTCGAGCGCGGATGGCGCGGGCGAACGGAAACGTTCCCTGAAGATCTCGAATGCAGGCACGCCACACGCCTGGAGACCCGCGCTCACCTCTTCCATCATCGCATCGGATGCGCACATGTAGAAGCGCGCACGCTTGTGCAACAGTTCCGGATCGATATCCGACACGGTGAACCGGCCCTGCCGGTCAAAGCGGTCGCCGCATCGCGGCTGGCTCAAATAAGTGACGAGAGTCAGATTCGGAAGCCTCTGCCGCAGCGCCTCGAGCCGATGTTGGAACGGGCGGCTCTCGTTATCCCGGCAGCCATAGTGCAGCGTCACACGCGGTTCGTCGCTAGTTCCCTCCAGCGTTTCGAGATAGGACAGGAATGGTGTGATGCCGATGCCGCCGGCGATCAGAACGACCGGAAATTCGTTGCGCAGCGGCAGGACGAAGCCACCTTTCGGTGACTGTAGTTCGACAACGTCACCGGGCGCGAGCCCATGCCTGATCGCCGTCGAGACCCGCCCGCCCTCGATGTGCCTGACGCCGATGTCGTAGGCCTCGGGTGACGCGGCCGCGGCTCCGGTGAGCGAATAGGATCGGATCGCATCGCCCATCCGGACGCTGACATACTGGCCCGGCCGGAAAGCGGGAAGCGAGCCACCGTCGACGGGCCGCAATGTCAGCCCGACCACATCGGAACATTCCTCGCGACGCTCCGCGACGGCGAATGACCGCCAGCCCTGCCAGGACGTACTCTCCTCAGGTGCGACATCGCAGGCAAAAGAGCGCAGCGCCAGTGCCCCGCTCAGGGGATCGCGGCCATCTTCAGCGATGATGGCGTTGAAACTCGCACCGACAGGCTGTGTCGCATCCGGAAGATAGCCCGGAAGGCCAAGATCCGGCGCCGGCTGCCACCAGCCATAATCGCTCGCCACCACATCCTGCGCGAGCGCATCGTTAAAGATGGCCCGCATCCGGATCGCGCCCATGCGGCTGCTGACGCGCATCCAGTCACCTTCCTGGATACGCCTGCGGCGGGCGAGTTCAGGATGAATCTCGGCCGTCGGCTCCGCGCGCTTGCGACGCAACGCATTGATGCCCCGATGCTGGCTATGGCAGAAATAGCCGCTATTGGCGGAGAACAGCGTCAGCGGAAACGCCTCGTCACGACGCTCGGCCGGCTCGATGAAGCGCGGTACCGCAGGGTAGCCATGGCGATGCAGCAGTTCCGAATACAGCTCGGCCTTGCCGGTCTGGGTGGCGAAGCCGGTCGTCTCATATTTGCGGTGGAGATGCTTGAGCGGCACGCGAATGCCCTCCGGCCTGGCCCGTAGCGCTTCGAGGTCGAGGCCGAGCGGCGCGAGCAGATGCTCAAAGCCTTTCTCGACATCGCCGTCGAAGAACAGTTCCCCCATGTCGAGCCGTTTGGCGAGCTGGAACACGATCCACATATCCGAACGGGCCTCGCCCTGCCGCGGAATCATCTGCGGGCGCAGCTGCACCAGTTCCTGCGCCTCGGGCGAAATCTCGAAGCCCAGGCGTAGCGCCTCGTGCTCCCAGGGGCTCGAGACCGGCAGCACGATGTCGGCCACCTCGGCGGTCGGGTTCAGGAACAGATCGCAATGGACCTGGAAGTCGAGCGCCTTCAGCGCCTCCCGTCCACGCTCTGGCGCCGGATGCGACACGAGAAGATTGGAGCCGAACGCGAACAGCGCGCGCACGCGGTAAGGCTTGCTGGTCAGGGCCGCGTCATAGAAATCGCTGGAGGTGATCCAGCCGTCGGTAGGCGGGCCGAGCGGGCGCTCCGAGAGGCCGAGGGTGCGCGCTCTCGTCTCCAGCGGGATCATCGCGATGGAATGCAACGAGGGCACCGGAAGGCTGGGCATCCGGACATTGCCGCCCGGCGCATCGAAGCAGCCGGTCAGTGCATAGAGCGTTGCGACGGCGCGTTCGGTCTGTGAGGCATTTGTATGCTGTCCGAGCCCGGTCCAGCCGTGATAGCAAACCGATGCCGCAGCCGAGATCGTGGCCGCGAATTGCTCGACCTGCGCCGCCGGAATGCCGGTGATACGCTCGACCGTCGCGGGATCGTAAGGCTCGGCCGCCGCGACATAGTGGTCGAAACCGGTGCGGCAGGCGATAGGACCCTCGGGACCGATCACGTCGAAGTTTCCTTCCAGCGCAGCCACAGCTAATCCGTCCGCGGCGAGCGCCGCGCGACCCGCGGCCTCGTCCCAGACCAGGAAGCCGTCGCCCTCGAGCCCGATATCGCCGGCGCGCAAAAAGCAGCCGTCGCTGTTGCGGACCAGGAAGGCGGCATTGGTCCAGCGTCGTACGAACTCGGCGTCATAGGCGCGGTTGACGATCAGCCAGCGCGCCAGGCCAAGCGCCAGCGCGGCATCGGTGCCGGGGCGAATCCGCAGCCACAGATCGGCGTCGCGCGCCGAGCCGGTCCGGCGCGGATCGATCACCGCAAGCTTGGCGCCGCGCGCCCGCGCGGCGCTGATCGCCTCCGCCTGGGCCAGCCAGACATTGGCGGGGTTGTGGCCCCAGAGCAGGATGAGTTCGGAATTGCGATAGTCCGCCGTCGGCAAGCCACAGCCGAAGGTGAAGGCGTGGGCGTGGTCCTTGTGCCAGTTGCAGATCTCGGTGGAGAAACAGTTGTTCGGACTGCCGAAGCCGCGGACGAAGCGCTGGATCCAGTCCAGGCTGTCTGATGTCGAGGAAGAAGAGCCGGAGGTCACCGCGAACGCGACCGATTCCGGCCCGGTCTCTTCCCGGTAGCGCCCGAGCCGCTCGGCGATCTCGCTCAGTGCCTCGTCCCAAGATATCGGCACGAAGCCCGGATCGGGGGCGCCCTTCGGCGCGGTGCGTCGCAATGGCGTCTTCAGGCGCCTGGCCGAGTGCGCGATCTCCGGAGCGGCCCTGCCCTTTGGGCACAACGCCTTGCCGGTTGGATGAGCCGGATTCGGCTGCACAGCGACAAGCCTGTCATTCTCGACCACATTGAGCGTGCCGCAGCGGGAGCGGCACAACGTGCAGAAGCCAGGCTTTTCCTGCTTGGACATCGTCAGGCCTTCGTTGTCGGGCGCCCTCGCTCGGGAGACCGCACGAGGGAACTCGGATTGGCCAGCAGACTCGCGGCCGTGAGATCTTCGATCGCCGCGCCGACCGATTTGAACAGGGTGATCTCGTTGCGGTCAAGGCGACCCGACTTCGTGCCATTAGTCAGTTCATGGAGATCGCCGCAAATCCTGTCGGCGCTCCAACTTCCGGCGGCGATGGGTTGCAGCAGGTCTCCCGCCTCGGCCAGTGCTCCGGCATAGGTGTCGATGAAGACGCGGCTGCGCAAAACGGCATCATCGTCGCTTTCGCGCATCTGCGGTGTGAAAGCACCGACAAGGTCGACGTGGGTTCCCGGCCGCAGCAGTGCCCCTCTAACCAAAGGCTCGGTCGACGTCGTGGCGCAGGTGACGATGTCAGCCTGCGGCAAGGCCTCGGCAAGGTCGGCCGCACTGGCTGCGTTGACGCCCCGCTGGACAAGCGTATCGGCCAGGGCCAGCGCGCGCTGAGGATTGCGTCCCCAGACCAGCACCTTCTCGATCGGACGTACGGCGCAGTGGGCTGCGACGAGGTGAGGTGCGAGATGGCCGGTTCCGACGACAAGCAGTGTGCGGCTGTCGGTGCGCGACAGATAGTCGGATGCCAGCGCCGAGGCGGCCGCAGTGCGCCGGTTGGTCAGGGCTTCGCCGTCGATCATGGCGCGCGGCTGGCCGGTCTGGCCATCGAGCAGGAAATAGAGCGACGACACCGCTCCGAGACCGCGCTCGGCGTTCTGCGGAAACACCGTGACGAGCTTGACGCCGAGCGCCACGCCGCGAACCCAGGCCGGCATCGTCAGGAGACTGGCGGGCGCGCCGTCGACGCCGACCTCGTAGGCCTGCCGCAACGGCATCGGCTCGCCGTCGCGCCTGAAGGCCTCGCGCAATGCTTCGATCAGCTTGGGAAAGGCAAGCGCGGCATGGACGTCGGCAGCGGAGTAACTGCGCAGCATCGGTATCATCCCGTCCCAATCATGAAAGTGCGCTGATGCCGGTGCAAATCCAGATGACTTCGGCATCCTCCTTGCTCAACGACACGATGGCATGGCCCATCTTGCTGTCGAAATAGGTGCTGTCGCCTACCTCGAGCGTGACGGGAGCATAGAATTCCGTGAACACCCGGACGGTACCGGACAGAACGCACAAGAACTCCTCGCCCTCGTGACGCACCCAGCCAGGGAACTCGTCCAGGCTGCGCGCCCTGATCCGCGCCTTGAACGGCAGGATGTGTTTCTGCGAAAGGTCGGTCGCCAGCACTTCGTAGTCATAAGTATCGGTTGGATGCGGCTTGCCCTCGCCGCTACGGGTGACGCTGCGGCGGCCAAAGGGCGCGCTCTGGCGACGCTGGTCGAACAGCTCGACGATGTCGAGCTCGACCCCGCGCGTGATCTTCTGGAGCACGTCATAGGTCGGCGACATCTGGCCGTTCTCGATCTTCGACAGGGTCGAGCGGGCGACCCCCGTGCGCTCGCTCACCTCTTTTAAGGTCCAACCCTTGTCGATCCGTACGCGCTTCAGCCTCTGACCGAGATCGTCGCTTGTCTCGGCCGGCGCGACGTCCGCCGAGAAACGCGCTGGCACGATCTCGGCGGCCGCGGTCTCCCTCAGCGACGGTCGCGTCGCAGTCTTCTTCATCGCGGCTCTCTCCCTTTTATTGCGTAAGTGACGCCCGGCGGCGCGAAACCGCCGGGACTTGCCTCACTTCTTTACGAGCGGGCATTCACTCTGGGCAAGAGATTGAAAGGCCTGCTCCCCAGGGACCGTCGCCACGACATTATAATAGTCCCATGGCTGCTTCGATTCGGAAGGTTTCTTGACCTGGACCAGCAGCATGTCGTGGACCATGCGGCCGTCCTCGCGCACCTTGCCGCCCTTGGCGAAGAAGTCGTCCACAGGCAGCTCGCGCATCTTGGCAGCCACGGCCTTGGCTTCATCGGTGCCGGCGGCCTGGATCGCCTTGAGATAGTGCCGGATCGAGGAATAGACGCCGGCCTGCGGCGCAGTCGGCATGGCCTTGCGCACCTCGAAGAAGCGCTTGGCGAAAGCCCGTGTCTCGTCGTTCTGGTCCCAATAGAAGCCCTCGATGAACGAAATCCCCTGCGCGGTCGACAAGCCGATCGCGTGGACGTCGGTGATGAACACGACCGGCGCGGAGATGGACTGGCCGCCCGCGATGATACCGAACTCATTGGCCTGCTTGATCGCCGTCGTCATGTCCTTGCCGGCGGTGGCGAGAACAATGACCTTGGCTTTCGACGCCTGCGCCGGCAGCAGGAACGCCGAGAGATCGTTCGCGCCGAAGGGATGGCGGATGGTGCCCAGAACCTTGCCGCCATTCGCCTTGATCGCCTCGCTTGCGATCTTCTCGAGCGAATGTCCGAAGGCGAAGTCGGCGGTGATGATGAAGAAGGTGTCGTTGCCCTTGTCGATCAGGGCCTTCATCGGTCCGACCGCGTTGGAATAGTTGTCGTAGACCCACTGAAAGCCGGTCGGTGAGCACTGTTTGCCGGTCAGATCCGTCGTGCCCGGCGACGAGAACAGCGCGACGCGGTCGGTCTCGCGCGTCAACTGCTGCACCGCGAGCGCAATCGCGCTGTTGGTGACGTCCGAGATCGCGTCGACCTTCTCGTTCTCGATCCAGCGCCGGGCTATGCCGACGCCGATGTCGGCCTTCTGCTGATGATCGGCGCCGATGATCTCGATGGGCTTGCCGAGAACCTTGCCGCCAAAGTCTGCTGCCGCCATCTGCGCCGCCAGGAGCGAGCCCGGCCCATTCAGGTCGGAGTACTGGCCGGACATGTCGGTCAGTACACCGATCTTGACCACGTCGTCGCTGACCTGGGCCGTGGCCTGACCGCCGACGGCGAACGAACCCAGGAAGAGCGCGGCCGCGATCCCGCGCAAGGATTTGGAAGGCGTCTGTTGCATCATCTATTCCCTGTTGTCAGATCCACTCTCTCGAGCGGGTTTGGCCCGGTCCTGTCCTGCTCCGCCGGACGGCGAAGCTGTTCGAAATGTCTCTGCTCACTCCTGCGGCGCGACCACCACCTCGCGGAGCGCGGCGGACGCAGCCGGCGGTGTCCGGCGCAGGCGATGCCAGAGCTCGATCAATTCGCCGACGATGCCGCGCCGGAAGGCGAGCACGCAGAGCACGAAGATCAGGCCGTGAATGACGGTGACCCATTGCCCGAATGCCGCCAGATAGTTCTGCATCGCGACGACGATGAAGGCGCCGACCAGCGGGCCATAGAGGGTGCCGACGCCGCCAAGAAACGTCATCAGCAGCACTTCGCCCGACATCGACCAGTGCACGTCAGTGAGGCTGGCGAGCTGGCTGACGATCACCTTGGTCGAACCCGCAAGCCCCGCCAGAGCCGCCGAGAGCACAAAGGCGACGAGCTTGTAGCGATTGGTTTCAAAGCCGAGCGACTGGGCACGCACGTCATGATCGCTGATCGCCTTCAACACGCGCCCGAACGGCGACCCCACCAACCGCATGATCAGGAAAAAGCCGCCGAGGAATATCACCAGCACGAAGCCATAGAGATTTGCCGGCTTCGAAAGGTCGATGAGGCCGAACAGCATGCCACGAGGAACGGCCTGCAACCCGTCTTCGCCGCCGGTAAAGCGCGCCTGGAGCGCCACGAAATAGACCATCTGCGCGAACGCAAGCGTCACCATCGCGAAGTAGATGCCGCTGCGACGAATAGCGAGCCAGCCGGTGACGAGGCCGAGCATGGCCGCTGTTGCAGTCCCGGCCAGGATCGCAAGCTCGGGAGATAGCCCCCAGATCTTGGCGGCATGGCCGCAGACGTAGCCGGCCGAGCCCAGGAACATCGAGTGGCCGAAGGAGACGAGCCGCCCGTATCCGGCAACCAGGTTGAAGGCGCAGGCGAACAGCGCGAAAATCATCGCCTTCATCATGAAGCCGGGATAGACGACGAGTGGCGCGGCCGCGAGGCAGCAGGCGAGTGCCAGGAAGATCAGCGTCTGCGTACGCATCGACGGCGCGGTCGCCGACAGGCCGGACTGCGGTTGGCCCTGCGCCGCCTCGAGCTTCGAGCCGAACAATCCCGCTGGACGGATCAGCAGCACCACCGCCATCACGACAAAGACGACCGTCGTCGAGGCTTCGGGATAGAACGCCTTCGTCAGGCCCTCGATGATGCCGACGAGAAAGCCGGTCACGATCGCGCCCATGATCGAGCCCATGCCGCCGATCACCACCACCGCAAAGACGACGATCAAGAGATCTGCGCCCATCAGCGGACTGACCTGGTAAACCGGCGCGGCCAGCACGCCCGCCAGCGCGGCGAGCCCGACTCCGGCGCCGTAGGTCAGCGTGATCATGCGCGGGACGCGGATTCCGAACGCCTGTACCAGCATCGGGTTTTCAGTCGCGGCACGCAGGTAGGCGCCAAGCTTGGTGCGCTCGATGACGTACCAGGTGCCGAGGCAGATCACGACAGAGGTTACGATCACCCAGGCCCGGTAGTTCGGCAGAAACATGAAGCCGAGATTGCGGCCGCCCGTCAGCGCCTGTGGAATCGTATAGGGCTGGCCGGAGGATCCGAACCAGTTGCTGAAGGCGCCCTGCACCATCAGCGCGAGACCGAAAGTGAGGAGCATGCCGTAGAGATGGTCGAGCTTGTAAAGGCGCCGCAGCAGCAACACCTCGATCACGATGCTGATCGCACCGACGATGAGCGGCGCCAGGATCAGCGCCCACCAATAGCCGACGCCGAGGTAATTGAGCAGAAGCCACCCGCCCATCGCGCCGATCATGTACTGCGCACCATGTGCGAAGTTCACGATGTTCATCATTCCGAAGATCACCGCCAGCCCGAGGCTCAGCATGGCGTAAAACGCTCCGTTGATCAGCCCGAGCAGGAGCTGGCCATAGAGGACTGCAGAAGGGACGCCGAGGATCGTGGTCATGATGCCCTTTAAAGTCCGAGATAGCTCTTGAGCGCGCCCAGTCGGCCCTCGAACGCCGCGCCCGGAATTTCCTCGACGACACGGCCGAGCTCCATGATGTAGTGTCGGTCGGCTAGGCCGGCGGCGAAGCCGACATTCTGCTCGACCAACAGGATGGTGAAGCCGAGCGCCTTCAGTTCGGTGATCGTCCGGCCGATCTGGCTGATGATCACGGGAGCGAGCCCCTCGGTCGGCTCGTCGAGCAGCAGAATGCGCGCACCCGTGTGCAGAATGCGCCCGAGCGCCAGCATCTGCTGCTCGCCGCCGGACAGCTTGGTGCCCTGGCTGTCGAGACGCTCCTTCAGATTGGGAAACAGCGTGAAGATCTGCGCGACCGTCATGCCGCCGGCGGCGACCTTCGGCGGCAGCAGCAGGTTTTCGCGCACGCTCAGGCTCGCGAAGATGCCGCGTTCCTCCGGACAGAAGGCGATGCCCTTGCGCGCGATGTCGTAAGGTGCGGCACCGATGAGTTCGTGGCCATCGAGTGTGATCGAGCCCGAGCGCTTGTCCAGCAGCCCCATGATCGCCTTCAATGTCGTGGTTTTTCCGGCACCATTGCGGCCGAGCAGCGTCACCACTTCCCCGGCGCGGACACCGAAATCCATCCCGTGCAGGACTTTGGACTCGCCGTACCAGGCCTGGAGATCGCAGACCGCGAGGCTCTCACTCATGTGCCTGCCCCGTATACGCAGCCATCACGTCGGCGCGCGAGGACACTTCGGCATAGCTTCCCTGCGCCAGCACTTCGCCGCGCACCATCACGGTGATGGTGTCGGCAAGCTCGGCGACCACATTCATGTTGTGCTCGACCAGCAAGACCGTACGGCCCTTGCCGGCCTCTCGGATCAATTGCGTCACCCGCCCGATATCTTCATGACCGAGCCCTGCCATAGGCTCGTCGAGCAGCAGCACGCTGGGCTCCAGCGCGAGCGTCGTCGCAAGTTCAAGCACGCGCTTGCGGCCATAGGAAAGACTGCCCGCCATCGTCCCGGCATAGTCGGTCAGGCCGAAGCGCTCGAGCAACGTGTCGGCGCGCTCCAGCACGCGACGATGATGCGCAATCCGGCCGAGCAGATTCCAGGCGAGACCATGCTCGCGCAGCAGCGCGAGCTCGATATTCTCGCGCACAGTCAATCCGGCGAAGACTGCGGAGATCTGGAAGGAGCGCACCACGCTGCGCTTGGCCATCGCCGGCATGCTGAGGCGGGTGACGTCCTGGCCATCGTGCAGGATCGTGCCGGCTGAAGGCGGAAGGAATTTCGTCAGAAGGTTGAACAGGGTGGTCTTGCCGGCCCCGTTGGGGCCGATCACGGCGTGCATGCTGTTGCGGGCAAGGCGGAAGTTGACACCGTTGACGGCGAAGAAGCCGCCGAACTCGCGGCTCAGACCGCGAGTCTCCAGAGCGTAAACGGCGCCGTCCGTCATGCCTTTGCCCTGCTGACGTCTGGATCGCAGCTTGGAGAGACGGGTTTGGACCAGACCGCGGGTCCATCCTTGATCAAAAGTTTCCTATCGTCAACTTATTTCCTATAGGATCATTTTGTTGTGCTTCTGAATTTCGGGTCTACATCCGCGCCTCGATCATATGGACGAACTGCGCCCCGACCTCGTACAGCGCCGTCCTCGCGCTCCGGAAATTGGGCTTGATCGGCGTCGATGCCGGAAGCGGCAGGTCCTTCTCGTCGAGTTGTCCGAGCGCGTAGAGGGCGAGCAAACGCCCGAACGTCGTACCGGGCGCAATGCCGCGCCCGTTGTAGCCGCTGAAGCCGAACACGTTTTCGGCGAGCTTGTGGAAGCGCGGCAGGTGATCGTCGGTCATGCCGATCAGGCCGTACCACTCCGCTTCGAACCTGACGTCCCCGATTTGCGGGAAAAGCTTCTTGAGCGCCCGTCGTGCCCAGGATCGATGAACCGCAGCACCCGTCCCTCGGAGCGCGCCGCAACTTCCGAACACGAGGCGGCCGGCGCGATCGAAGCGAAACGAACTCAGCACCTCATTGGTGTCCCAGGCGCCTTGCCGTTCGGGAAGAATGGATGCGCGAACGTTGTCGGACAACGGCTGGGTGGCGAAGTTGAAATAGGGCAGATGGATCTGCTCC
This sequence comes from Bradyrhizobium sp. WSM2254, assembly GCF_000472645.1. Taxonomy (NCBI): domain Bacteria; kingdom Pseudomonadati; phylum Pseudomonadota; class Alphaproteobacteria; order Hyphomicrobiales; family Nitrobacteraceae; genus Bradyrhizobium; species Bradyrhizobium sp. WSM2254. The sequence goes on from NZ_KI421445.1 coordinate 60,840, forward strand.
GTTCTGACTTCGGACCAGGGCCCTGTCGCATAGGCGTCCGTTGCCACGATGACGCGATCGGCGATGACGTGGCCGCCCGCAGCGTGCAGCTTCCACTTTCCGTCAACCCGCTCGGCCGAGGTAACCGCGCTGCGGGTGAATATCTTCGCGCCGGCATTCACGGCGCTGCGGGCAAGGCCCCGCGCATACGCCAGCGGCTGGATCGTGCCTGCGCGCCGATCCCACAACGATCCTGCATAGGCCGACGAGCCAATTTTCGCGGCGGTGTCGGCGGCGTTCAGCAACTCGACCGGCGCACCGCGACGGCTCCACTGCGCCGCACGCTGCTCCAGTTCCTGCAACCCTTTGGGTCCGACGGCGCAATGGAGCGTGCCGGCACGCTCCACCTCGCATTCGATGCGGTGGCGCTCGATCAGATCGAACACCAATTTCGGGGCATCGCCCAGCAATTCGAGAAGACGCTCACCGTAATCGCCACCGAGCACATCGCCAAGGACGTCCGGCATCACCCACATGCCGGCATTGACCAGACCGACGTTCCGGCCGGCCCCGCCAAAGCCGATCTCCACCGCCTCGAGCAGTGCGACGTTGGCGCCCGCTTCAGCAAGGTGCAGCGCGGCCGACAGACCGGTATACCCGCCGCCGACGATGGCAGTGTCGACCCTGATCGATCCCTTCAGTCCGCTCGTTTCGGGGGCCGGTGGCGCGGTCAACTCCCAAAGACCGTGGGATCTGGCGTTGTCTAGCATCGCCTCCGACGTCCTCGTCTGTTTCCGCCCGCAGGGTCGCGTTGTCCGAGGCGCATTGACTGGCTCATTCCAATTCGGCAAGTGAGATGCCGACCGCTGCAGGGGGCCGAATACCAGGACTGCGGGTCCGGGCGGTAATCTAGCGTTGCCAGTTGCGGCGGGCCAAGTCATGTTTGGTCAAGACCTCATTCGGCTGGAGAATGACGTGCAAGGCCCCCGCCGCTTCCTACCCTCACTGCCTCTGTTAACCGCCTTTGAAGCGGCAGCGCGGACCGGGAGCATCACGGCCGCGGCCAGGGAGCTGTCGCTGACGCAGAGCGCGGTGAGCCGCCAGGTCAAGGCGCTGGAGGAGCAGCTCGAGGTCGAGCTTTTTCATCGCGAGCGGCAGACCATCCGCCTGACCGTGGGTGGCGACGCCTATGCCCGCGAGATCCGCGACGCGCTGCGCAAAATCAGCACGGCTTCGCTCAATCTGCGCGCCAATCCGTTCGGCGGCACGCTGACTCTCGCAATCCTTCCAACCTTTGGCACACGATGGCTGGCGCCGCGGCTGCCCAAATTCCTTGCGGGTAATCCCGGCATCACCATCAACCTGATCACGCGGTTGTCGAGCTTCGACTTCAGGCTTGAGCCCGTCGACGCGGCGATCCATTTCGGGCGCCCGGAATGGCAAGGGGGTGAACTGGCGTTGCTGCGGTCGGAGACCGTGATCCCCGCCTGCAGCCCAGAACTGCGAAGGCAATATGATTTCAAGGAAGCAAGCGATCTCCGGAAGGCCCCTCTCCTGCATTTGACGACGCGCCCGGACGCATGGGAGCAATGGCTCACGCTCCACGGCGTGGACGCCCATGCTGTCCACGGCATGCTGCTGGATCAGTTCGCCACCGCATCGCAGGCGGCGATCTCCGGGCTCGGCATCGCGCTGCTTCCCGAATTTCTCATCGAGGAGGAGTTGAGTGCCGGCAAGCTGGTGCGCGCCCTCGACCTGCCGATGAAAAGCGCCGAGGCCTACTATCTGGTCTGGCCGACCGACCGGGCATCCCACCCGCCACTTGTTGCCTTCCGGGAATGGCTTCTCCTGGAAACGGCACCAGACCGCTGAAGGTCGCCGCCTGACAGCGTCAGGCCTGCTGGCTTGCACTCACCTGCGAGCGATTTTGGATTTCGCCCCCTGGTCATTCAGCCTCAGAATGACTTATTGAACTTCTATCGTTTGAAAATGCCGGGCCATTGTCCTCTATGAGGTTGGCGATCGCCTTCAAGGCCCGCGCTGCCGGAGAACGGTCATGACGTATCTCAAGACAATCGCTGACAGCCAACTCCTCTGAAATCAACGCGAGCCGTCGGAAAGAGTCCCTCATGTCAGACAAACAATCCGCTCATGCCAAAAACCCCTCGCTCAAGGCCGAGGTCGACGCGCTTCTGGTTGAGCTCGGCGTCGAGCCCGCCAGCTACACCGGTGGCACGCTGGTCTCGAAAACCCCGATCAACGGCGAAACCGTGGCGCAGGTCAGGCAGGTCGATACCAACAGTGCGACCGCAGCCATCGAAAAGGCTCACGCGGCCTTCCTCCAATGGCGTCTGGTCCCTGCTCCCAAACGCGGCGAACTGGTGCGGCTGCTTGGCGAAGAGCTGCGCAGCAACAAGCGTACGCTCGGAAGGCTGGTTTCCATCGAGGCTGGCAAGATCGAGTCCGAAGGCCTTGGCGAAGTCCAGGAGATGATCGACATCTGCGATTACGCCGTCGGGCTCTCCCGCCAGCTCTACGGCTTGACGATCGCCACCGAACGACACGAGCACCGCATGGCGGAGACGTGGCATCCGCTCGGCGTCACCGGAATCATCTCGGCGTTCAATTTCCCGGTTGCAGTCTGGTCGTGGAATGCCGCGCTGGCACTGGTCTGCGGCAACAGCATCGTCTGGAAACCGTCGGAAAAAACGCCCCTCACCGCCTTGGCGACCGACGCGCTGTTCGGACGCGCCCTGAGGCGCTTCAAAGCCGAAGGCGGGTCGGCCCCCGACGGACTATCCGCCGTGCTGATAGGAGGGCGCGAGATCGGTGAGGCCCTCGTCAACAACACCAGGGTCCCCGTGGTCTCGGCAACCGGTTCGACCGCCATGGGACGCGCCGTCGCTCCGAAGCTCGCGCAACGCTTCGCCCGCGCCATTCTGGAGCTCGGCGGCAACAACGCGGCGATCGTAACGCCGACGGCCGATCTCGACCTGACGCTGCGCGGCGTTGCCTTTGCGGCCATGGGCACGGCAGGCCAGCGCTGCACCACGCTGCGACGCCTGTTCGTTCACGAGAGCGTCTATGACAGCTTCGTGCCGCGTCTGAAGAAGGTTTATGCGTCCGTTTCGGTCGGCAATCCCCTCGCCGGCAACCTGGTCGGCCCCCTCATTGACGGTCTTGCCTACGAAGCGATGCAGCGAGCCCTCGGCGAAGCCAAGGCCGCGGGTGCGGGCATTGTCGGCGGCGATCGCGTCAATGTTGTGGGCGCAGAAGCGGCTTTCTATGTCCGCCCTGCGCTGGTCGAGATCGGCGGACAGACCGGCTCGGTCGAGCGCGAGACCTTTGCGCCGATCCTCTATGTCATCAAGTACCGCGACTTCGATGCCGTGATTGAATTGCACAATGCCGTTCCGCAAGGCCTGTCATCGTCGATTTTCACCAACGATCTGCGCGAGGCCGAAGCCTTCCTGTCGGCGCGCGGCTCCGATTGCGGCATCGCCAACGTGAACATCGGCCCTTCGGGCGCCGAGATCGGCGGCGCATTCGGCGGCGAGAAGGAAACCGGCGGCGGACGTGAATCCGGCTCGGATGCCTGGAAGGCCTATATGCGCCGCGCCACCAACACGGTCAATTATGGTCGCACGCTGCCGCTCGCCCAGGGCGTCAAGTTCGACGTCGATTGAATGGAAGTCGCCGTGAACGCGCCGCTGCAGACAGAATTTCGAGCCGGGACTTTTCATTGCAGTTGGTCCGCAGAGCGTACGCCGAGCCCTGTGGAGGTCTGAGATTGGTCGCCATTATCAAGCGCACTGGTCCTTCGCTTGAACATATCCGAGGCCATGAAAGCTGCGACTGCAGTGGAATATTCTTCCAACCCCTCAAAGCTAAAATGCATATCGCCCGGCCAATAGAACTCCTCGGGCCGCGACCCGAACCGCCGCCTCAACGGCTCAGTGGCATTGAAGAAAAGAAAGCCATTGTCGATACACATCTTCTCGACAGTAGAGCTGACGAGATCGTTCCAGACGTGCCCTTCGGCGTCGGGCTTCAAGTGCTCGAGATGAGGATGAAAGATGAAGAGCACCCGGCTCCCGTCCTCGGTGTAATCCTTCAGGATGTCAGCCAGCTCCTGCAGGTTCCGCTGGAAAGTCGAGAGCGGTTCTGCATATTTCCGTTCGAGATCGGCGCCGTGGTCCTGCGAATAGCCAAAGAGGATGAGGTCATCCGGTCGGTTTTTCTTGATCACCGCCGGCATATGTACGAAGGAGAGCCAACCTTTCGCCGCGAACCGCATCAGATACAGTGGATGCTCGCGAGCCTCCATCAGCCCGACGCTGCATGCATGTCCGATGGGTGAAGCCTTGACGCCAACATTCTGTCCGCGCTCGTTGCGGACAATCAACTTACGATATCGTGCGAAGTCGTCGTAGAGATCTGTCTCGTCCACGTCCACAACGATGTAATCGGGATGCACAATAGGCAACAGCTTCTTCGCCTGGGGCACGAAGATCGCCGGAGAATAGGACGTATATCCAGCATTGTGCGTCTTCAGACAGACCCCGCGTTCCTTCTTGATATATTTTGCAACGTGATACGGGAGCGTGTTCTCGTCATCATAGCCTTCCATGAAGGAATCGCCGAGAAACAAGACCGAAAGCGGCTTCCTACACCCCTCAAGTAGAGCCTTGTCGTCGATCACCCTGACACCGTTCTCGTCATAGTGCCTCTGGTAGCTGAAGCCAGTCAGGTCGCCGTAAATGCAGAGGTTCTGGCTTTCCGGAGCCGGCTTATGGTTCAGGACGTTGGACTCCCAGTTCAGATTGACACTCGCCATCTCCAAATCGAACAGGGGCCCAAAATACTGTTGCAGCCGCAGCCCGACCTCGAAAATCGCGCCCCAGGTGATGAGGAGCAACGCCCCCTGTCTGAGGAGGCGAAACCATGGCTTCATTGAAAATCTCCTAAATGAACTCCAAATGACTCAATAGGTGCATCGACTTTGGAACTGTGATTGCTTTCGATCAATAGATTCCTGATGCTCAAAGGGAGGGGGCAAACGGACAGCGCCCCCAGTCCCAGACACCTGATGGGGCAGCTTGGATTGTCCATGGACGCTTGGCCAGCTACGATGCCGCAAGCAATCCGCGAAAGTTCGTCCGCGACACCGAGTCCGGGTTCGAATCGAACTTTCGGCTTGGTGATGCCCGGGCGCTCGCTTTCTTAAACCTCCCGAACGGCTGGCATCACGAGCGGCTGTGGCCATGGGCTCTGGCCGCCGTCGTCCCCTGGAGCAGTCCGGCTTTGTTGCAGCCGCTAAACCGTTTCTGGACGAAACTTGGCTTGCTCCCGCACAGGATCGCCAACCCAATCGTTATGGGCCTTCTCTTTTACGGTACAATTTTGCCGACTGGCCTCGTCATGCGGCCGCGCGGCGGAGACCTCCTGCGGTTGAAGCGCGAGCCCGACGCCGCGAGCTATTGGATTTGCGCGCACGCCGGGGCCAGCGCCGGAAACGATGAGAGACCAGTTCTGATGATGGATTTTCTGGTCGAACTCTGGCGCTTCATGCGGGTGCGGAAGAACTTGTGTCGATCCTTTGTACCGCCGCGTCACAACCGGCGACCGGTGCATCCATGATCCGGTCCCAGACGCCAGCTCGCCGCCACCGAACGAAGTAACGAGTGGTGCGGGGACCGTAACGCTCCGGCAAGTCGCGCCATGACGACGAATGTCGAACCGCTACAATGAGCGCCGCGATTTATCCGAGCTTGGCCCGGGCCACCGATAACGGTGCCGCACTCAAGCAACTGAAATCCGACGGGTCTCAAGCATAAGCACGTCGCGCTCTACCCCACGATTACCAGTGCGAGCAGACCGGAGCCGAGCAGAGCGACGCCCACGAGCGTAACCGCCAAAAAAGCAAGAGATGTGAATTCTTCACGCATGTATGTGTAGCCAAGGAGTCACCACGCTCCGATCATCACAAGAGTGGCGATGCTCAAAGCCGAGCAGCACAGAATGATGACTGGCGCGATTAAATTCTGGTGAGACCGCATTGCTGGCTCTCCGAGTTAGAAGCATCGGAAACAGTAGGCCGGCAATGTGTTTCCCTGACTTCGAGGTTGCTGGAAAGTGGTTTCGATCCGATGTCATTTGTTTCGTCTTCGCGGGACGAATGAAGTCTCCTCACGGGTTCGCGAACGCGAAACGGAACCAGAGACCGATTCTCCCAATCTCGGATCAAACCTCAAGATGAGGCCACGTCCGGGTTGGTTTTTGACAGTTATTCCGAGGCCTCGATCGACTCGCTGGGCGTCGCATTTGCCGCTGCATTCTATGAGGCGACGTCGGGCGTCCGTAGAATGAACCGTCGTGCGCGGCCGCGCGCCCGGGGCCGGCGCGACTGAGACCTTCTGCGGATATCCCGATTCGATGCTGCTGCCCTTTTCCTGAATTGACATAGGGCTCGCTTATCGGCACGGTTTACGTCCACGTCTATGCTGGAATGATTTGCAGATCCGGCGGCGTCGGCCCGCAAACGTGCAAAACGACCGCCCCATTTGATGCTCCAGGCGGAACAACCGCTGAAGTTGATAGATGGCTCCATCGAGAACGGATACGGGCCGGCTTGATCACCAGATGGATGATGATCCCTCCCGCACTCATCCGCGCGCCCCCGCTCATCTCCTGGCGGACGATCACGTCGCCGAGGACCGAGAGCCGCAGCCACGCACCGATCAAGGTAACAGTGCGCCCATAATTCACCCGCCCCAGGGGGCCCCTGCCTTGTCGTCCACGCACTTCGGTTCCGGGCAGGAGGAGTCCGGACGTGTGACGGCCATTGCGAATTGGATACAGCGTGGACGCCGCAACTGGCGCGGGCACCTCCAGCGCGATCAACTCCCCGAGGCAACCGGAGGGTCGATGGGGAACATCGAGCGCTGGCTGCTCGCGTTGCTGAGCGTTCTCGTCATCGTGAGTTGCGTTTGCGCGACCATTGTCTTGATGCAGGCCACGGCGCTCAAGGCGGAGATCGCCACACTGCAACGCGAAATTATCGCGCTCAAGCTACGCGTAGCCAGGCTCGATCAGATCGCAAGCGCCAATGAGGCCCGTGACAAGCCAGGCACCGAAGCACCCAAGCCGCCGGCCGAGAATCGCCCCGACCAGGCTGTTCTCGTCCTATCGCGCGAAGAGGTTCAGCTGATCCGCGACTATATCAAGCCCGCCCCAGTTGCGGGCTCCGCAACTGAGTCGATCAAGGTCGGCGATCCCGTCACGGGAGAGACGATCCCGTTCCCTTCTCCCATCACTGAGAAGGTCCGCAAACTACTCGGCGCGAGATTTACCATCCGCAACGGCGTCATCGTCATTACCCGCATCGGCAGCCGTCAAGCCGATGTTGTGATCGGGCCCAATTAATGAGAGGCGGCCCACCTATGGCTGATTATTCGGCGGCCTTTCGATGAACCGACGGCTACCATTGAGAAGCTCGAGGTTATTAGCGATAACCGGGTTGCCTGGATCGAGCGAATAAGCCTTCTCAAACTTCCGTCGCGCCGCACTCAGATTGCCGCGCAGCATGTACGAATAACCCTGATCATTCAGGATTTGAACGGTCTCGCCCCCCAGCCGAATCGCCTGGGCATAGGCTTGATCAGCCAGGTCAAAACGACGCAGGCGGTCATAGCTTGCCGCGAGCCCAATCCAGGCTGTCAGGTCCTTCGGTGATTTCTCGACAGCGTCCTTGAAATAGCGCTGGGATAGCCCGTAGCTGCCGCGGTTGTAATGCTCCAGTCCCAGCCGCACCGGCTCGTCGGACGGATAATATTTGACGTCGGTCGGTTCCTGCACGGGGTCCCCGCCCGGCGGATCCACGGGAGCCACGATCGCAGCCTCCCTCAGTGTGTAGTCACACCCCGCAAGGCCTGCCCCCAAGCAGCAGCAGGTCAGCATTAAGATGATGCGCCGCACAACTCTCGTCCCAGTTTGGCCCAGCGCACTCATTGAAATATCTTCGTTAGATCACTCAAAGCTATGGCCCCCTCGGCTGCTCACTTGCTCGCCGCGCCGCCGACCGGCACCGATATTCCACTCGTCGACCCAGCCCCCATTCCGGTTACGTTGACATTCTGGGTAACGGGGGGCCGCTGGCCCATCGCTTCCGTCGCCGGCCCGATATCGGGAAGCTGATCGACCGGCCGTTGCGTATTGCCATAACGCGTCACGGCGGCGCCAACGCGCCGAGCGTCGTACGCGATCCTCCTGTCACCGACGTTTCGTGGCCATGGATGGATCGTATGTGTGACCGCGTTGACCTCCTTGGCATCGCCGGCGGTCATCGTGATTGTATTGGAACGCTGGAAGTAGCGGTCCACCTCGTCATGACCGGCGAGGCCGTAACATCCCCCGAGCAGCAAAGGCACGAACAGAACCAGATACCTCTTGGTCATCTCTCGCTCCTAGTTGAGGGTCTTTACGACCGGCTGGTTGGCAGCGGCGGCCGGGGGCGGAACGGGTGTCCTGAGCTCAGGAGCGATGATGTGGCCGTACGGGCCCTTCACGTCGCCACCGGAATTGACGTAGTCATCGTAGCGCTTGCGGACTTCCATCTGGCCATTGAGGAAGAAGTCGACGTCATTGGCCGGAAGGCGGGAGTCGAGCGGAGACGCCAGCTGCTGACCGGGTGCCGCCGGCGCAACCAGGCGCGGCGTGACGATGATGACGAGGTCCGTTTCCTCCTGCTGGTACGACTTGCTGCTGAACAAGGTTCCAATCACTGGCACCGAGCCGATCCAGGGCAATTGCGAAACGTCCTGGCGATTGCGGGTCTGCAACAGGCCGGCGATTGCAAAGCTCTGGCCATCGCGCAACTCAACCGTGGTTCGCGCGTCGCGGCGGGTCAGTGCAGGAACGGTCGTCCCCTGGATCGTCACCGCATTGGCGAAATCAAGTTCACTCACCGACGGCTCAACCCGAAGGTTGATCACGCCGCGGGAGAGCACGGTAGGAACGAAGGCGAGCTCAACACCGAACTTTTTGTATTCAATCGTGATGGTGGGAAAACCGTTCGCCGTCTGGGTCGGTATCGGCACTGGAAACTCACCGCCGGCGAGGAAGCGGGCGGCATCGCCGGAAAGCGTAGTCAAGTTTGGCTCCGCCAGCCGGCGTGCCAATCCCTTGGTTTCCAATGCAGAGATCAGCAGGTCCACCGAGCCGCCGTTGCTGGTTCGAATCAAACTGGTCAACAAGCTCCCGAACGGAGCCGGCGCGATGCCGCCTGCAGTACCGGCCAGCGTCCCCAGAGTTCCGAGTACCGGAAGGCTGCCTGTCGGGGCACTACCAACAGGCCCCCCGCCCGCACCGAGGGGACCGTTGGCGGTGTTGATACCACCGATCGGTGTTCGACCGGCGGCGGTCACACGACCCAGCCCAGAATTACCAATGTTAGTGCCGTTGGCGTTCGCCGCAGAAAGGTTCACCCCGAGGTTTCGACCGGCCTCCCGGCTGACCTCAAGGAAGCGCACCTCCAGCATCACCTGCTGCGGCGCTGCGACGCTCATCGCGTTGACGACAGTGCCTCCTTTGGCAACGGTGCTGGTGGCGATTGCCATGGCCCGCTCGGCCGCAACCGCGTCGACGGCGGTTCCGCTGAGCACCACCTGGCCCTCGGAGGCGGAGACGCGAACACCCTGCATGCCGGTGCCGGTCCGGATGTTCTGCTGCAAATTGCCGGTATCGATCACGACCTCGACGTCGAGGATCCCGATCTGCTTCATCGAACTGTCGAACAGGATGACGTTGGTGGTGCCGGTCTGCTTGCCCTGGACATAGATCAGGTGATCGCTCAGCGACTTCACGTCGACGATGTCAGGCGAGCCCGCAACAATCGTCGCAAAAGCGGTGTCGACCTTGAAGGTGCGCGACTTGTTGACGACCACCTTGACCCGCTGGACGTCGTTCATTTCGCTGACGAAGACGCCGCTGGAGGAACCCCGCCGGTCTGCAGCCTCCGTGCGGTCGGCGGACCCAAACAAGGCCACCGCCGCGCCAAGAGCCATCACACCGGTGGCGAGAAGCCTCCCTACCCTTTTACCCGAAACGCCAGCGCCACCCATTCGAGTCCCCCCGCCGCAGGTTCACGGCTATCCCCGCAAATCTACGTGCTCGATGTCCCCAACAATTCTCCTCCGCGCACCACGTCGCAGAGCTTACATTCCGTCCCACTACAATTCGTTACTTCGTGTTTCCGAGATCATCGTCCCTCATGCAGCCTCCTTGCAAGAAGAGACGCTTACCGCATTGCCGCAGGCAGCAAAGAAAACTTTCCAATGTTGCCAGCGAGCATCATTCTCTCTGCCCGTTCGGAACAATCCCGCGGCACAACCGCTCGGGTACGAGTTCCCGTCGTCGCCCCGCGGTCGAACGCCTCGAGTCGCTCTTGGAGATTCGCTTGGCCAGGCGCAGATAGCTCTGGCGGAGTTCCACAGCTCTGGCAAAGTTCCATGCCACGCACTTAGCCAACTCGACCGGCGCGGCCACGCAGCGATGCTGGCCAATACACGTAAGGTATGCTGCCATATTTACGACGGCCTGCACCAATGACGCCGTCACGATGGCACTTGTCATGATGGTGATGGCGTTTGTCTTGGCTTCGCATCCGGCATCATTGTAACGCCATCGCCAGGGGCTGATCGGGTGTTCATCGGTGATGCCGGGAGTGCGCTAGAAGGGAATACTTGTGGACGCGCTCGGCGCATTGAGTGACGTGCCCCATATCGGCATCAGCATGGTAAAGCGTGCTTGCGAAGCGGTAACAGTCAAACTGCTGCCGCTGGCCCCCACGGTCAACGTCGGCGTGAGATGGCCGAAATACAGGAAAGGCGCCGCGTTCTGCTTAGCCGTCGTGGACAGGGGATCTCCGGTGCAGCCCGCCGGCGACTGCGGCGGGCTTTGGACCACGTCAGGCGTGTAGCAGCTAATCATGACCGCCCGTGCGCCGGCACTCGCCAGCGTCCGTAAGGATTGCATCGTGATGGCATAGCGTCCGAGATCGATGATGACGAACATCAATGTGAATAGCGGCACGAACACGAGGATGAATTCGAAGGACGCAAAGCCGCGATTGTCGAGCTTTCTCATCATTGCACCAAAGCGACAACTTGGGTGTAAACGATGGTGGCCGGGTCACACCCTTGCGTGCTCAGGTAGCCGCCACCGCTCATGTCGAGCGTTTTCGCAATCACTTGTGAGCAGGTCGTATTGGCACTGGCAGTCGTTCCGTTCCAGCTAACGTCGACCTTGGGGAAGTACATGGCCCCGCCCAGGCTAACTAGACCATTCCCGTTTACAGTGGCCTTGTTGCTGGTCTTGCTCGGAGCCTGATCATCAATCAAGACGCCATTCAGATCAGACGAAAAACTGTTCGTAACAGGTGCGGAGAGATCAACAGTCCCCCCGTTGATGGTCAGCTGCGAGTCACCGAGCAATACGAGGGTTACGCCTGTGCCTTTCAGTTGTCCGCCGGTGACCTTTATGGTCGCTTTGTAGAAGAAATATGTTCCCGGGTCCAAAACGTACTTGTCCCCGTTCTGCACCGTGAAACTGCCGTAAGCGCCAGTCCCCGCGCTATTCGGCGCGCAATGCTTCCACCCATCCGCCTGAACGGGGCATGACGGGTTTGTATTGCCAGTCCTGCTGTTGAACGATTCGGTGTCCAGTTTGCTGAGCGGATTGTTAGCGTACGGCATAAAATAATTGTGCGGCACGCTAACACTGCTGCAGGAGCCTGAGGGGGTGCAGCCACTTGCACCATAAACCGCCCATCCCGAACCGGTGAAAGTTGGCGTGCTGGCAAGTTGAACACTGGTGTCCGACATCAGCGCGCAGCCAGTTCCGTTGTTGCTGAGGTTACCAGCAAGCTTAAGCGCGCCTGAGTCAGGTCCAAGCGCCAAGGCGCACACCTTGGTCGGCAGCTGGACCAGCGCAATCGCTTGGGTGGGGATGTTGATGGTCAAGAAACCCAACACTGCCGACAAGTAGGCCGGTTGTTGCTGGCTGACCCTGGCGCGAACGGCGTTGCCGGTGCCTGCAGGTGGCGTTGTGAATGTGCCCGCATTGTAGGTGCCGATATCGATCTGAACGGCCCGCGAGACTCTGGTCGGGAGAACCGACGCACACGTGGCGCCGGGATAGGGCGTATTGTCCTTCGGATTCGAGTTGCAGAACCCATTCTGTGCGGCAAATTCCTTGCCGCGATAGTCCACCGATTGCGTGTCGCAGGTCGCGCCAGCGATCGTGCATGAGAGCCGCAATGCACCCGAGTAGGCCGCCGAGTCGGCGGCGTTCTGCGCATGCTGGCGGGTGACGTACCACGATCCGGCCTCGGCCCCGAGCGCGACCACTCCGATCAGCGGCACGAGCGCGATGGCCGTTGCGAATGCGGCTGAGCCTCGTCGGGAACGGAGCAGACCGCGCATGGAAGCACCTACTGGAAGCGTTCTGAGTAAGCCAACGTGTACGTACAAGTGGTCGGACACAGCACCGATCTCGAGACAATCGGGTGCAAGGTGACGGTTGTCGAAAATGTAATGTACTTGGGAAAAGCAATATTGCTCGGCGAGCAGGTAGCGCCTGCATCTCCGCATATGACCTGCAGGTTGCCGATCGTATGACCAGCGACTGTTGTCTGTAGCCCGGACCTCCAGGTCACCGTGCCGTCGGGGCCGAGCGGATTATAGTACTGCACATATTGCCCGAAGGAGCGCAACGCCGTCTTCGCGGAGATAAATTGGAAACTCGCGGCGGCTAAGTCGGCGAGCGGCATGAGCAGGAACGCCACCAAGACCGGGTAAACGATCATCGTCTCAAACGCGACGGCGCCGCGCTGATCCGCGACGAAAGACCCCTTGGCACGCGCGCGCCCGGCTCGACCGATACTTACCACTTCCGATCGCCGAGTCCGCGCGGTAGCGACTTGAACCTTGTCCATGACAATTCGGCCACGCATAGTCGTTCACCAAACATAAGGGACTACTCTCCAACGCGATGCCTCGTAGCTGGAATATTCGGGGCAATTGCGCCGAAGCAGGTCTTCTTCGTAAAGAATTCGGCATACCTGAACGCCGATATGCAGGACGAACAGCACCGCCGTCAGCGGCGTCGGGTTTCTCAGCACCACTCCCAACACTGCGATTTCTTCCGCAAGGTAGAGCGGATGCTTGATCCACCGGTACGGACCCGTTTGCACCACGTTGCGCGCCTGTGGCACCAGACTGAATGACCTGCCAAGGTGTCGGATGGTGACCAGCATCATGATCATGCCGATCAACACGCAAGCGGTGGATGCCAGGTTCGGTAACGCTTGGTCGGTCTTGCCGAAGAAGGCTATCGTCCATGGCATATAGGTGCCGACGAACGCCGCTATTCTTGGGAGGACGCCATCCGCTTGCGCCTTCGCCGGCGACCGCGTCATCGTCAATAGCGCCAGGAGCACGTAGAAGGTACCAAGGCAAACACTCGACAAGAGCGATGGCCAAGGTTTATCGGCGGATGATCCAATATTGAAAGCGACGCCAAGCGCCAGCAGCATGAACCACATGCCGCCGAACAGTTGCATCGTCCGGTCGTAAGAGGAGGTTTTCGACAGGGCAACCGTGCTCATGGCTATTTACCGAAGCTGGCGAACGAACGCACCAGGTGCAGAATGGGACTTCCTCCCAAAACGACGAACATGGCTGGAAGCAGGAACAGCACCATCGGAATGGTCAGCTTGGCGCCCAATTTGTGTGCTCTTTCTTCAAGCTTGGTAATGCGTTCTCGCCGGAGGTCGACAGCGATATTCCGCAGAGCCTGGCCTACCGGCGTTCCGTATTGCAGGCTTTGAGCCACCATGGTGCCGAATCGGCGAAGCCCATCCGATGTAGCTCCTAATTTATCGAATGCTTCGCTGCGATTTGGCAGTATCCGCAGATCATCAAGAAGGCAGTGTATGACCCGGGCCATAGGGGGATTGGTCTCGCTCATTTCTTGCGCGACGCGAGCGAGCCCGCTCTCCAGGCCCATTCCCGCTTCGCTGCACACGACCAGCAAATCGATCATATCCGGCGTACCTACCCGAATGGCAGCATCAAACCGCCGCTTCAGCACCGCCAGTATCAATCGTGGCCCCAAGATTCCGATCATCACGCCCATGAGTGTGAAGACCAGCACATCCGTCAGTGACTTCCCGAAAAGCTGAGCGACACACCCGGCGATGATCGGGCATAGGAACATGGCGACAGCTTTGACACCGATCCAGGTCGGCAACGCGCGACGATGATTGAAACCTGATGATTGAAGGATCGTTCGTAATTGATCCAGATTCTCCTCAGCGTAGAAGCGGCGATACCGCGTGCCGAGCCATGAGAACCAACCGGTCACGTCTTGGAAGGGTGCTGCCCCGCCAGCACCGCCCATCACCGCGTTTGCCACCCGTGCGTCCACAGTACGAATGTGTATCTCGCGGATAATCATCAGGCTGGTCGCAGTCCCAGCTGCCAATGCGAGGGCCACCAGACCGAGGCCAAAAGTCATAGTTGTGTTTCCCTTCTGACCATCCAACTTATCACCAAGGCTCCGACAAGCACTGAGCCTACCGCGTAAGCGAGCAGCTTGTTTCCAACCGGATCGGTGAACAAGAGATCAACAGTTTGCGGATTGGCCGCGTAGAGTACCCCGCCTCCAATCAAGGGCGAGATTGTCAGCGCTCGTGAGGAAAAGATCACCTCTCCTGCCAGCGCCTTGGCGCGAGCAGCCAGCGCAACACGCTGCCTCACAGTGTCTCCCAGGTTCTGCAGGGTTTCAGCCAAGCTGCCACCTGACTTCAACTGGACTGCAAGCGTCACCGCAAACATCGCATACTCGGCCACTCGCGTTCGGCGATAGACACCTTCGACAGCTTCCGCTGGAGGTCTCCCCATATTCACTTCGTTGCATACGATGGCAAACTGCCCAGCTGTTGGTTGCGGCATTTCGCGCGCGAGGGCGCGGAATGCTTCGTGCACGGGCAAACCCGATCGAACCGTACTCGTCACCAGCTGGATCGCATCAGGCAGCTGTCGAAAAAGCTGGAGGGCGACGCGACGTTGCTGCCATCCAAACAGCCCTCGCATCACGATGACGGCCGCGATTGCAGCGGCGATGCCCCCGTAGAGAATGGAATATCCGAGCTGGCTAATCGCATAGAGGCTTGCTGCCGCTGCGAACGCACCGGCAACCAGCACATAGGCCGGATGCCAAATGTTCGGTATCTCGGGATTGTAATTGACCAGGCGATGGAGGAACTGAGTCTGGGATCCGGTTTCCGTGCGGCGAATGGAAAGCAGGTTGGCTGGATGTGAGGCTGGCAAAGCAACAGCCAGCCGGCGATCGATGCGTCTTTCCCGAGCATCGAGCCACAACGCAATGGCTGCTGCGCACATCGCGAGCGCCAGAACAGTGACGATCACGGACTCCGGCATCATATCTGCCTCATCGCCTCGGCCCAAGCTCCGTCCAGCCCGTAATAGACAAGACGGCTTTTGAATTTCGGGGTTGCAAGGTTGCACCTGTAGGTGCCCGATAACCGCCCATGCACATCCTCATCCTGGTACTCGAAGGCTGCGATGTCATTGGTGGTGATCACGTCCCCCTCCAGCCCGATTACCTCGCTGATCTGAATGATACGGCGCTGTCCGTCCCGCATGCGTTCGACCTGCACAATGAGATCCAGCGCAGCGACGATTTGAGTTCGAATGGCGCGCGACGGTAGATTAACCTGCCCCATCTGCACCATGTTTTCGATGCGGGTCAGGGCATCGCGGGTGCTGTTGGCATGCACCGTGGAGATCGAACCATCATGGCCGGTGTTCATCGCCTGCAGCATGTCAAATGCTTCAGCGCCGCGCACCTCGCCCACGACGATCCGGTCAGGACGCATGCGCAGCGCATTCCACAAGAGATCGCGCTGTGTCACCTGTCCTGTGCCTTCGAGACTGGGAGGCCGGGTCTCCAGGCTAACCACGTGCGGCTGCTGAAGCTGCAATTCTGCCGCATCCTCGATCGTGACAATGCGCTCGGTGTGATCGATGTACTGACTCATCGCATTCAAGAGCGTTGTCTTACCGGAACCGGTGCCGCCGGAGACCAGAACGTTGAGCCGAGATCGGGCCGCGACCTCCAGCAATTGTCCGATTGCCGCGGTCATTGAGCCGTTTTCGATCAATCCGGCCATATCCAAACGAAGGCTTGGGAATTTTCGGATGGAGATGCACGGACTATGAATCGCCAGCGGCGGGAGGATGATGTTGACGCGGCTGCCATCCAGCAGGCGACAATCCACCATCGGGCTGGATTCGTCGACGCGCCGACCAACCTGCGCGGCAATCTTCTGCGCGACGGAGGCGATGTGATCATTGTCGCGGAATCGCACGGCAATTCGTTCCAGCCTGCCGCTTCGCTCCACGTAGACGTTACTCGGACCGTTCACCATGATATCGTTGATCGATTGATCGAGCAGAAGCGGACGCAGCGGCCCGTAGCCGGTCATGTCGTCCGCAATCTCGTCCGCTAGCTGAATCTGCTCGCGACCCGACAGTTCAAGTCGTTCCTCGTTGGCGATTCCATGGATGATTTCCTCGATCTGCCGCCGAAGGACATCTCGCGAAACCGTTGCGGCAACCGACGGATCAATCTGCTCGATGACTCGCTCGCGGAGCGAGGCCGGCATCAGGGGCCGTTGAGTCGAAGGCGCGTGCCTGGGCGCAGATGCAGGCAAGCTCGGCGTCGACGCAGGCAATGGCGTCACTGCAGGCAAAGGAGCTGGCGTATCGTCGTCGCGCCTACCAAAGGTCTTCATAGTCCCAGCAGCCTCCTCAGCCGTCCCTTCTGCTCGGCGCCGAGCCCTGTGATTTCCCGTACAATCGGGGCGAGGTGACGCCGCAGTCCCGATACGTGCTTGAGCGCTGGAATTCCGAGATTGACCGCCTGAGTCATCCCCTTCCCGAGATCGGGTACCACCATGTCTGGTTCTGCCCCCAAGGCCTTGACAATCGCGGCCCTGGGGAGGCCGCCGGGGCGATCGGCGCGGTTCAGGAGAGTAAAGACCCGATCCTTGCCGGCGATGTTGGTGACAGCGGTACGCAGCGCATGAGCATTACGAAGTCCAGTCACCTCGGCTTCGAGCAGCACCAGCACGTGACGAGAAAGAGTGATCACCGGATGGATGGATGGCGGAAATGGGACCGGTACATCGACAACGATGTAATTGAACCGTTGGCGGAGCAGACCGAGCACGTGTCTCACGCCCGCTTCAGTGATGTCGAGCTGCGCATCCAACTCCTCATCGGCGGAAATCAGGCAAACCCGCTCGTTGACCTCAATTGCCGCGCGCTCGAGGAACAACGTGTCCGCCCGCATCGGGTTCTCCAAGGCGATACGGAGCCCTGGCCCAGGCCGAACACCCAACATCACGGCTGTTTCGCCGGCTTGCAGGTGAAGGTCGAGCAGCGCGACCTTGGCCTTGGTGGTCTCGGCCAGCTGCAGGGCGAGGTTGATGGCGATACTCGTCGCTCCGGCGCCGCCCTGCGCTCCGCAGATCGAGATCACATGCCCGCCGCGATCGGGCTGACTGTGGGCCACATCGCCAAGCAGCTTCGGGCGTAGCTGGTCCAGCACCATGTCCCGCGTGATCGGCTTCGGCAGATACTCGGTCAGGCCAAGATCCATAAGCTCGCGGTAGAACGTAATCTCCCTGCTCTCGCCGACCAGAGCAACCCGGACATCGGGCGGGCAGACGCCGGCCAACCGTCCCAGCTCAGCGAATGGGTCTTCGATGCCGCTGATGTCCGTCACCAACGCGGATATATCGGTATCGGTTTCGAGCATCCGTATGGCATTACGGATCGTGCCACGCTTGATCGATATGTTGCTACCTTCGAGGCCCTTGCGCAGAGCCGCAGCACTAAGCTCGTCATTCACAAAACAGACGATCCGGTTGCGGGCTACAACAGATGTAGCTTCTTCAGGTGAACTGACGACTGCAATATTAACGCTCATCAACGTTTCTCCAGCACCTTGCCTGCCTGAACCACCATCGTCGCACCCCGGTGGAAAACTTCCGACCCATCGCAGTTGACCATAGAGTCCCCGTCGCCTGAGTCTTTCCTGACTGAGTATTGCTTGACCTGACCGCCAGCATGAACGACTACCGCTGCAGTCCGGCCGGCAACTGCATTCTGGCGAGCAATTTCCGGCGACACATCGCAGCTGGACATGGAGCCAGTGTCCGCCGTATCCCACTGCTCGACTGCTGCCCGTACGGCCAGCGAGATCGTTCCGATCTGCTTTGCGACTGTGATCTTCTTGACCTGGTCTGGCGCAAGCTCCAACGACACGGTTTGCGCTTGCTTGCCGGCCAAAGAGCTAACGGTTCGCCCGCCTTGCACAATCTCCTGATCAATAGCAATGACCCGAACGTTGCCCAGAACGACCTCGCTCATGGCCCGACGCGCCGGATCTGCCTTCTCGAACACTTGGGTCAACAAGACATCGACATGATCACCGGGCCTGATCAGCCCCGAGACGCCAGATTCCTCGTCAACCTTGATGCTGATTGCACGGCTATCCGGTGCCAAGACGCTGGCCAGGAAGCCGCGATCTCGCGGCCGCAACACGTCCTGCAAGGTAATTGGACTGCCAGCCTCGACGAACTTGCGAACCAGAGAGCCGGTAAGTCCGGCCTTCGCGTCGGGCGTTTCGAGAATCGCCCCCGCTGGAAGACGTTCAGGCGGCGCCGAGCGTACTGCGAAATCTTCATCGCGGGCCAATGTACCTCTCGATAGCGGACGTGCCGCAACAAAGTACCCGACAGTCGAAGGAGGCGCCGGCCCCTGCTCCGTGACCGCTACCGGAACCTGTTTCGGCAGGTTCATGTTGTAGGCAATAAGCCCGAACGCGGCGGTTGCGAGCAACAGAACTGTGATGATCGAGAGACGCAAGGCGGATGACATGTCAAAGTCCTCGACTGAAAATGGTCCAAATGCCACCGCATGCTATGGCCACCCCGTAAGGCAGCGGTGCGTGTCGCAAATGTCGCCACCGTTCGACCGCGTAGACGCGGCGCATGAGCGACGAGCCGGCGGGCGCTAGCCTGGGATATGGCAGGAGGCGCATCAGCAGATGCACCAGGGCAAGAATGCCGCCAGCCAACGCGGTAACGGTCAGCAGCTGAATCACGCCCGTCAGGGGAAAGCCGATCGCCAACGCAGTCAGCAACTTGACGTCGCCGCCGCCAATTCCACCGCGCGTGTACAGGACAAACAGCAGCAGGAAGAGGACCGCGGCTGCTATCAGCGACTCGGCAATCTGCATCGAGTTGGGCAATTGAGTGGCGATCCCGAGAAGTGCTAGCGCCAGACAAATTTCGTTTCGGATCAAGCGCGTCGCGACATCGATCGTTGCGACATAGAGCAACAACAGGATTTGCAGAAGCGAGGCCGTGGGAGCAATCCAATTCATCAAATGCACGCCAAAAAAAGCGGAAGGCAACTTTGTGGGGGGCACTCTTGCAGGAGGGGGGGCAGCCTGGATTGCCCCCCTCTGGCGTCAAGATGGCTGTATCAACCAGCGATGGCCGTAGCGAAAGCGGTGGTGATAGCGGTGATCCCGGTCGTCAGCGCCGCGCCGATCTGACCACCAGCACCGCCACCGAACACAGCACCCACTGCACCAACGATACAAACCGCGACGATGATGTACTCGAACGACACCACGCCGTCCTGGTCCGTGCGCAAACGCTTCAACGCTTCCTTAGCTTCAATATAATACGTCAACATAGGAGGATCCCTTCCTTGGAGATGACAGACATCGGAACGTTCGTTGGCGAAAAACCCCTAGCGCCAACTGGATTCATTTATAATGTCTGCACCGAAGGTTTCGCGTGCTCCATAGAGTGGTGATGCGGAGCAAAAGGGGTACTCCTCCCTCGAATTAACCATTTCGCTCAACGGCCTGCGTTCGGCCGACGCGCGACAGCGCGCTGGCGCCTCCCGAGCGCTCAGCCATCATGGGCCTGACGATGCACAGCGTTGTCGGCCCAGAGAAACGCGGAGGAGTTGAACGCAATCGAGGATTGAGGGCTGTAATCAGCCGCCAATGTTGGTGCGCTCTATTCTATCGATCGGCCGAACCCGGCGATTCCCGACCTTGGATAGCGGACAGCACCAAGTTGACCAATCGCCGGCATTTCACATGAAGCACGGACAACTACTAGCGTACACGTTGGCGGACGTAATAGCCGTTGACCCGTATCCACTGGCAGGGGCTCGGCGGAGGCTCCTTGATGATGGTGTAGCCGTGGTAATCAATGTCGGTTGGTGCGGTCAGGCCACGCCAGAACACTGCATTCGCGCTGGACCAGCTCAGGGTCATCGCTGCCGAGAAACAGGCCAGGGCGACACAGAATGAAAAGAGTGTTCGCATCAGCGTCTTCCGGTTTGGAATTGCTTACCGTAGCGCGCTTATCCTGACTGGTCCCAGAGAGGCTCGCAAGTCCGATCGCGCCATCACCGGCAGCAGAACTTCCGTGCTGGTTCGGGGTCCAGATAGCCCCCTGTCACACCGCAAGCTTCACCTCGTGTGCGATGGTCGAACCGAGCCAGAGCCCATGGGTGCGCGGCCCCATGATCGGCACATGCCCTCGTGCAATTGGCCGCACAAGAATGTCCATGTCCGCGAATGGCTGACGGAGTTGGTATCGGGAAACCGACGAGCCTCCTGGGACGACGGAGTTGCGCCCGTAGATCACGAGCTCAGTATCCGACAGATCAGCAAGCCGGTGGTAATCGAAGTATTTGCGGCCGATCGGCTCGCGGGATTCCAGCAGCACCTCGAACTGCCCGTTCGCAGCCGAGCGGCCGATCCGTGGCGTGAGCCAGGCGCGAAAGGTCTGCCGGTCAGTACAAGACGACTCGGCGTCTGCCGACGAGACCGGTCCACTGTCATCGGCTACTTGGCCGCTACCGCGCGCGGAGCGGAGAAGCCGCTGGTGCGGCGGCGGGCATCACCGCAGGACGGCGAGCAATCTCCATTCCCGATCGCGTGCTGGCATATGATCGTCTGGGCCCATCCAGCCGACCGATTTCAGCGTCTGCCTCTCGGGCGAGAACATAAGTATTCATCTTGCGCGCAGCCGGGCGAAAGTCCCGGGATTGGGCGACCATCCGAGTTTTGCAATGCAGATCTCTGCTGCGGCGCACGGCCGGAAAGTTCGGAACCGTCAAGCTCAAGCAGCGCGCTGATAGCTTGCTCCTATTCGCGTTCCTGCCCATTTGACCCTCGTGGAGTCCTTGGATAGGTTGCGCTCAACCTACGAAATCAACTCAAGCGAGCCACGACCAAGGTGAGCGCACTCGTCTCTGCGACCAGCAAGGCTGCCGATCCCGCATCGTCAATCGGCTCCAGCTTTCGACGCTTTACCGTCGGATTCATTGGATTTGTAGCGATACCTCCGCTCGCCCTCTCCGCGCTCATCGTATTGGTTGATCCTTACTACGTGTTCGGAACCCCTGACATTCCGGGGATCAATGTCGTGCGGCCGCGCTATGAAAATCACGATCCCGCCGTGAAGCCGTATCAGGTGCGGCGGATCAAGCCCGACGCGGTCATATTGGGCAGTTCCCGCGCCGAGGTCGCGCTCGATCCGCGGCATCCCGGATGGAACGGCAAGAATGTCTTCAACTTCGGCCTGCCTTCGGCCACCAGCTACGAGGTCATGCTGGCGTTTCTCCATGCGCAATCAGTTGCACCGCTCAAGCAAGCCGTGATCGGCCTGGATTTCTTCGGCTTCAACATCTTCTTTCCACGCGACCAGACATATCTGGAGGGTCGATTCTCCGGCGACGGGGTTCGGGCCTTCGCCGATTTTCTGACGGGAGAGCCTGCAAAGCGCCGGCCCCACGGCGCGGGCAAACCTCCTGCCTCCGTTGTGGCGCCTGCGCCCGGGGAAGTGGCTCGCACGCAGGCTCAACCCGCGCTACCGACGGAAGCCGACACGGACCCTGCTTGCAAAGACGCGGACCGTGAGAAATGCACCCAAGCCGGGTTAGCGGAGGACAGTCCCCCCACCGACTGGAACGAAGCGCTCTACCTTCGACTCTATCCGGATGTCGCCGCCGAGGTTCGGCGAGGCACCTTCGTCAGCGGCTATCACCACTATCTTGCCGCCGGGCGCACCGAAGGTCGACAGAACGGAGCGGCGCCACCTGGCTGGAATGAGGCGCAGTATCTTCGAATCTATCCTGACGTCGCCGCCGCAGTTCGGCGGAGCACCTTTGTCAGCGGCTATCACCACTATCTTGCCGCCGGGCGCGCCGAAGGCCGGCAGGACGGCACGCCCCCGCCCGGCTGGCGCGAAGAACTCTATCTGCGCGTCAATCCCGACGTGAAAAACGAGATTGCCCGCGGCACCTTCATCAGCGGCTATCACCACTATCTCGCCGCAGGCAAGGTGGAAGGTCGCGAGGGCGGCTTTACGCCGAAGGGTTGGAGCGAGACGAGATATCTGCAAGTCAACCGCGACGTCGAATATCAGATCTCGCAAGGTCTTTTTCTGAACGGTTATCACCATTATCTCGCGGCCGGACGTGCCGAAAAGCGAATGGGCGGATTCCTCCCCGACGGCTGGAACGAAGCCAACTATCTGTCCAGGAACCCCGATGCACGCATCCGATTGGCGCTCGGCGAATACGGCGACGGCTATTCGCACTACGCCGCAGTCGGTCAAAAGCAAGGATTGACGGGCGGATTCCCGCACGCCGATCTTTCGGACGCGCTACTGTCGCGTTGGCCGACGCTCGGAAGAGCATCGTTTCAGATTGGAGAGCTATTCCGGCTGATTTTTTCGACAACGGCCGTGCGCGACGCACTTGCAACACTTCGCGGGCAATCGGAGCCCGTATCGTTCGACAACCGTGGCATGCGTATTTGGGATTGGCAGGACGGCAACATTCGCAAGAACGGAGGAAACGGCCAGGTTTTCCGCGACAACGTTCTGACCTGGCGGTGGTACGTTTGGCTCATGCCGCCGCGGTATATGTATTGCTTCAACAACCCCGACACCGGAATGAGCAGTTTCGAAGCATTCCGCTTCCTGGTTCGGCGGGCCCATGAACGGGAAACCGATCTGCGACTCTTCATGACGCCACTACATACTTCGGTTCGGCAATTGTTCGTCGCGCTCGGCCTCTCCGACCGTTACGAATTCTGGCAGAGGGAAGTAGTCCGAATCAATGAAGAGGAGGCTGCGCGTGCCGGACGCAAACCGTTTCCCCTGTGGGACTTCAGCGACGCCAACTCGGTGGCGCGTGAGACCGTTCCGGAACGTACCGATCTAACGCCGATGCGCTGGTTCTGGGAGTTTTCGCATTACCGCCATGCGGCCGGCAATCTCGTCCTCGATCGCATCTTCGGACATGGTCATCCGGAATCCCCGCCCCCGGCGGATTTTGGCGTCCGCCTCACGGCTGAGAACATCAATGCGCATCTCGCGCATAGCCGCGCCGGAATTGCCGATTGGGCGGCCACCAATTCTGAATTTGCAACGCAGATCTCAGCCGTGACCCAGGGCTCGAAAGTTCAAAATCGTCAAAGCCAAGCGACGTGTTGGTAATCCTTGCTGTTCAACTCGCCCATCTTCCTGTTTATCTTCCTGCCGATCACGCTCGGCGGCTTCTACCTGCTTGGTTGGCTGCGCGGACGGAATGCGGCGCTGCTGTTCCTGCTTGCTGCATGCCTGATCTTCTATGCCTATTCGAGCCTGTTCAACTTCGTTCTCTTCCTTGTTTCGGTGGTCGTTAATTTCCTCTTCGGCTACACCATCGCGCATTCCCGCCTGAGCTCGCGAGCATGGCTGATCGGCGGAATTACGCTCAATCTCGCGTTGATCGGCTACTTCAAATACACCGGCCTGATCATTTCCACCGTCAACGGATTATTTTCGGCCTCGTTCTTCATTCCAACCATCGCGCTGCCGGTCGGGATTTCCTTCTACACCTTCGAACAGATCAGCTATCTGATCGAGACCCGGCAACAGAAGCGGGCCGAACCGTCGCTGGCGCGCTATTCGTTGTTCGTCAGCTTCTTCCCCCATTTGATCGCCGGCCCCATCATCCGCCCGCATCAGCTGTTGCCGCAGTTTTCCGCCCCGACTTTCGCGCATTTCTCCTGGCAGAATTTCGCATTCGGCATCAGCTTCCTGCTGTTCGGCCTGTTCAAGAAGACCATCATCGCGGACAGCATGGCCGCCTACGCCTCGCCTGTATTCGCCTCCGCGGCGAGCGGCGGAACGCCCGGCTTCGTCAACGCCTGGGGAGCCGCCCTGGCCTACACCTTCCAGATCTATTTCGACTTTTCCGGCTATTCCGACATGGCGATCGGACTTGGCCTGATGTTCGGCGTCGTCCTCCCCTTCAACTTCAACTCGCCCTACAAGGCGACGAGCATCATCGACTTCTGGCGGCGCTGGCACATCACGCTGTCGCTGTTCCTGCGCGACTACGTCTACATCCCGCTGGGTGGCAACCGGTCCGGGCCGGCCCGGCGCCATGTCAACATCATGCTCACCATGCTGATCGGCGGCCTCTGGCATGGTGCAAACTGGACGTTCGTCGCCTGGGGCGGGTTGCACGGCCTGTTCCTGCTCGTCAATCACGCCTGGCGGAATCTTCGCGGTGAGCGCGAGGTCAATGTCGTCAGGCAATGGATCGCGCGGGTTGCCACCTTTCTCCTGGTCGTGCTCGCCTGGGTCTTCTTTCGGGCCGAGAGTTTCGACGCGGCGCATCGCGTTCTCGATGGCATGAGGGGCATGCACGGCTGGCTCCATGGCCCTCTCCTCGATCCTGCGCCGGGATTATCGGAGATGCTGAAGGCGATCGGGGTCGGTGTTGAAGACGACTGGCTCGCCGGCGGTCTGCTGCTCGGCTGGTTCGTCGCGGCATTGGCGATCGTGTGGGGGCTGCCAAACACCCAGCAGTTCCTGCTTGGCGAAGGCCGTTCGAAAAATGCCCGGCTGGCCTGGCGTCCGACGTTTGGCTGGGCGGCGGCGCTTGGCCTGCTGTTCGGCATTGCCTTCACCTACAATCTGGTGGCGGTCAATCGCGTGAGCGAATTCATCTACTTCACGTTCTGAAGCAGGATGACCTCAAACGGCCTCGTGACGGCGGCTCAGCCCAGCCCCTCATAAAAGGCGAAGCCTTCGTCGACACCGCCAAAGAAGACGCTCTCGCCCTTGGACAGCACCAGCGCCTTGGTGCACATCAACCGGCACAGGTCTTTCGAATGTGACGCCAGCAGCAATATCCGCGCGCGGCTGACGAACTGGTTCACCCGCTCGCGCGCCTTCTCCTGGAAATGTGCGTCGCCGGCGCCGATGCCTTCGTCGATCAAGAGGATGTCGGGATTCTGGGCGGTCGCGAGCGCGAACGCGAGCCGCGCCTGCATGCCTGCAGAGTAGATGCGCGTGGGTAACGACAGATAAACGCCGAGTTCGGTGAATTCCTCGATGTCACGCACCAGGTCCTGATAACTCTCGCTGGGCCAGTTGTAGAGGTTTGCGATCAGCCTGATGTTCTCGTAGCCGGTCGCATCGGCGTTCAACGCGATGCTGCCGCTGAGCAGCGTGAATGCGCTTCCCTTCACGTCCACCGAACCGGTCGACGTCGGATAGATTCCGGCAACCAGGCGCAACAGGGTGGTTTTGCCGGCGCCATTGTGGCCGATCAGGCAGACACGGTCGCCCTCTTCCAGTTCGAGCGAGAGATTCTTCAAGGCATGAATGACGATGACGCCGTTGGTGCGGCTTGCCGAGTCGGAGCCGACCCGGACGTTGCTGAACGACGGCAGGCGGATCAGGCGGAGCGCATGGCTGTCGTAGATCGGTATGCTGACGTTGACGTTCTTCAGACGCACGTGAGTCATGGGTCAGCCGATTCTCGAGGTCATTTGCTGTTTGAGCATAATCTTATCGGAAAACCGGTGCCCCCTTTTCCGACATTCACTAGACGCAGAATGCGAGTTGACCGCGCATCCGGCGATAAACGAAAAAGGCCAGGCCATAGCCGGCCACGGTGACCCCGAGAACCGTCAAATAGTGCGCGAGCGGCGGGACCTCGCCGAGCAGCGGATTGCGGATGATCTCGATGAAATAGAACAGCACGTTGTATTCGACGAGAAACTGCCGATTGCTGGCGATTTGCCGGTAATTCCAGAATATCGGCGTCACGAAAAAAGCGAGTTGCATCAAGTTGCGCACGATCAGCTCGACGTCCCGGTACCGCGCGCAAATGAAGCCGAGCACCATCACGACCCAGAAGCCGTTGACGAACAGCAGGACAATCCCGGGGATCGCGAGCAGGCTGGTCCAACTGAGCGGTACGAGCGCAAACACGATCCCCATCACATAGATGATCGCGTGATGACCGAAGGTGATCATGATCTTGAACACGGTTCGGCCGACATAAAGACCAAGACCGAGCGTGGAATTGCTGAGATATCCGGCATTCCTGACGAAGACACCGCCCCCTTCGATGACCAGCGCCGACACGGCCGACCAGACGATGATGCCGACGCCGACATAGGCGATGATATCGGAGACGCTGCTGCCGAAGATCGCCGAAGAGACGACGCTCAGGCCCAGCAGCATCACGAGAACGTTGAGGGTCTCCCACAGAGGGCCGATTCTCGACCGGCGATACTGGCAAACCGTGTCGAGCCACGCCCAGCTCAGGGCATTGGACAACGTCTTCAAGCTCCCGTGGATCGCTGACGCCACGGGATGCGGTTCCAATATCGGCTTTACAACGGTTGAGACCAAGACCACTCCCAACTTCGTGCACCACTCCGCGTCAGGCGTCGCGTTCTGAATATCGCATCCGACAGGCAGACCGGACGAGGAGTCCGCGCAGAAGAACTTACGATGCCCCGCAAGATTACCCCAGACGTCAGGCCCGCAACCGGGTTTCGTAACGGCGGTAGCCGCCTTCGATGCCCAGCATGACATCTTGCTCTAGCGGCCCCTGTTCGCAAGCCGCGACGCCGGCCAGAACTTCGCTACGAGTTAGCATGCCTGGAATCACCGTGGCAACTCCGTCCACCGAAAGGCAAAATCGCAACGCCAGCGCAACGCGATTCCCGGGCGTATCGGCCAGATCGACACTGTCGACGACCGCTTGGGCAGCCTCGATCCAGGTGACGATTCGATCTCGTGGCCATCTGCTGCGGTGGTCGTTGGCGGGAAATACGGTGTCCTTGCCGACGCCTCCGGCCAGAAATCCCGAGGCGAGCGGCGTACGGGCGACAATGCCGATGCCCCGCGATGCCGCCTGACCGGGCAATCCGGCATCGATCGCACGCCAGTCCAACATGTTGCAGTTGACCTGAAAGCACCCGATGCCGGCCACATCGATCAGCGCGAGCGCGTCTTCCGGCGAGAGCGTCGAGATGCCCCAGCACCTCACCTTGCCCTCGGTCACGAGCCGCTGCATCAGCTCCACGACTTCGAGGCCGCCCATGACGATGTCTGGACTGCCGTTGTGGAGTTGGAGCACGTCGACATAATCCGTCCGCAGCCGGCGCAGACTGCCTTCGAGCGACGTCCGCAACGCCGCCGGGCTGAAGTCGTATCCGCGATAGGAAGTCGTGATGCCGGCCTTGGTCGCGATGATGACATCGCTTCGGCGGCCCTCGAAGCACTCGCCGATCAGTTCTTCGCTGTGACCGTCCCCGTAGACGTTCGACGTATCGTAGAAGGTGATTCCGCGATCGAACGCCGCGTTCAGGGCACGAAGCGATTCCTGATCATCGGTCTCGCCGTAGGAAGTGGCGCCTGGCGTGCCCCCCCCGATCCCCCAGGCCCCGAAGCCGATGGCCGAGACCATGATTCCGGTGGAGCCGAGCGGCCGATAGCGCAAGGGCTTGGCTCGCTACGCGGTCAGTAATGTCCGGCGAGCTGCGGCTCGGCCGGGATACTGCGGTTGATATAGAGATAGGCGCCCTTCTTGTTGCCCCACCACACGACTTCTCGGCACCAGTCAAGAATATCGGAATAGCGGGACCTGCTGCGCTCGATCAATACCTCGGACGGCGCCTCGCGCAACGCCGCCGGCGCGCCTTTGCGCACATTGTCGCAGAATTCGAGGACGTTGTAGCGCGTGGACATCCGAAGATCCTCCAGCACGAACGGTTGCGAAATCAAGGCCGCGTTCAGCTTGATCGCCTCTTTCACCGCGCCTTCGAGCAGCGGCCAGGATTGATCGACCATGGACTTTGCGAGCAGATCGGGCAGCAGCCGCTCCGCCTCCGCGTAGAACGTCTGCAACCGCCCTTCCGAGGTCAGCTTGATGAACATGTATTCGTCGGCCGGCCAATAGATCCCGAGCCATTCCTTCGAATAGACGTATTCGGGTCCGCCATTCTGCATCGACAGCGCCTCGCTGTCGAATAATTCGCGCACGCTGCAAATGACGGGATACTCTTCTTTCGAGGCCGTCAGGAACGCATCGATGATGTCGCGATAGGCCAGCCCGCCGAGCTCGCATGCCACCATCATCGGCAACTGCAGCAGCTTGTCGAAATGCAGGAAGGCCGCCATCCAGCCGAACACCCGCGTCTTGCGCCAATCCTCCGGCGGCAGCGAATAGGTTGCGATCACGAGGTCCTGGACCTCGGGAACATCGTCGGGCATCTCTTCGCGCGTGCCGTGGATGTTGATGATCTCGGACTGCACCGTCACCATCTCGAACTTCTTGAGATAGTCGGGGTTGCCCATTTCCGCGTTAGGCAGAATGGTCAGATTGTTGAACTGCACGCGGTTGTGTTGACCAAGCCGGATCAGCTTGTCTACGCCGTTCCGGAACGTGTCATAGGTCTCGCCGGGCAGTCCGAGGATGATATCGCTATAGGTCTCGACCTTGTCGGCCGTGAATCGCCGCGCCAGTTCGAAATAGGTCTCCAGCGAGATGTTGTCGCGCTTGATGTTCTTGAGCGTGGTCGCATCAAGACTCTGCATCGATAGCGCAACCCCCTTGTTCAGCTTTGCATCCGCCAGGATCTTCTGGGTCTGGTAGGCGCGCTCCGTGGCATTCTTGGTGTTCTGCACCGAGAACCCATGCGGAAATCCGGTCCGCTCGCGGATCTCCGCCACCGCCTCCGCGATTTCAACGTCGCGCTTCTGAATGCCGAAATTGGCGTCGCAGACGAAGATGTATTTGACCTCGTGCCTGGCAAACCAATCAAGCTCGCGACGCAGGCGGTCGAATTCGAACTTGGTCACCTTGCCGGCGGTCGCCGAACCCCAATCGCAGAACGTGCACTGGAACGGGCAGCCGCGATTGGTCTCCCAGAGACCGATCCACTGCTCTTCCGGGTTACTGGCGATCAGGCCATCGAAAATGCCGTTCAGGAATGGCGACGGCAGCTCTTCCAGGTCGCGCATTCGCTCGACGGGCGCGGCGCGCACGAAGTTGCCGGCGGCGTCGATGTAACTGATGCCGCGAATTCCGCTCCAGTCGCGCTCCGGAAGCCGGTTCAGCAGCTCGACGAAAGTCTTCTCCCCCTCGTTGTGGACGACGAGATCGATAAACGGGTTGCCGCGCAGGAAGCTTTCGGCATGGTCAGGCACATGCGGTCCGCCAAAGATCACCAGCCGATCCGGATGGAGCTGCTTGATGCGTCGCGCCGCCTCCAGCGATATTCTGGCGTTCCACACATAGGCGCTGAAGCCGATGACGTCTGCGCCTTCCAGCCGGGCCACAATCTCGAACACCGGAATCCGCTTATAGATCATCGGGAGGAAATTGAACTTGCCAGGCGGCAGCCGGTGTTCGGCGTAGGATTGCAGGCACGCAATCGAATACGGCAGGTAGTTCTGACCGGAGAAGCTATTGTTGATCTGGACGAGCCCGATCCGAACCATTGTCAGTTCCCAGGTCCCCACCCGCCGAAGTAGCCAGCACGGATTGGATACACGCCAGATCGGCTGTCAACAAGTCAATACCAAATAACTTCTCGGCCACATAGAGCCCGCCCAGCGCCGCGGTTTGGTCAAAACGATGCGATTTCACCAGATCCAGCAGCTCGGATCGTGGCAGGAAACGCACGGTTCCATGCTCCGTTCGCTGGTATCCCTCCGCCTCGTGGGCCCCCAGACCGACGAAGAAATGGTCGACCACATCTTCCCGCTGAAGAGCGAGGCGGCACGGGGTTATCGCGTGCCAACGCTCGCAGACCAGCCCCGTCTCTTCCAGAACCTCTCGAACGACAGCGGCCTCGAGAGTCTCTCCCGTGTCCACCGACCCCGCCGGCATCTCCAGCGTCACCCGGCCAAGCGGCGGGCGATATTGCTCGACCAGAACGACCGCTCCCGCGCGATCAAGCACGAAGGCAATGACGCCATTGGGACGAACCAGACAGTAGTAGGGCTCCGTGGTTCCACTCGGCTCCTGACCGGGGTCAACGGTTCTGATCTCAAACCACGGGGTTTGAAAGACCGTCTTGAACTCAGCCGTCATTTGGCAAAATCACGTTGTTCGATTGATGGACCGTGCGCACGCCCTCGCGCTCCAGTGCAAAGGGCACGTTGACGCACTGGGGTGTCAGGGCATCGATCACCGCGGCCCGGCATTCCCTGGGCACAAAGAGCAAGACAAAGCCCGTTCCACCCGCGCCGAGAAGCTTGCCCCCGACCGCCCCTGCCCGCCGCGCACGATCGTAGAGGTCGTCGATCTCCGGTGACGATACCCTGTCACTCAAACAGCGCTTCAGCTGCCATGTTTCATGCAGCATCCGCCCGAAGTCCATGAGGTCGCCGTGGCGCAGGATCGCCTCGCCCTCGCGGACCATCGCCACCATGCGGCGAATCTCGGCGACACGGTTCGGCAGGTTCTGCGTCACGCTGAGCGCTTGGTCGGATGAAAAGCGGCTCCTTCCGGGAAAGAACAGCATGAGATTGGAAGAGAGTTCACGCTCGCGTTCGGGGGAGAGGCCGAGCGGATTGACGTCGAAGCGACCGTTCTGGTGGAAATTGATGACGTTCAACCCGCCGAACGCCGCCGCCACCTGATCTTGCGATCCTACAGTCTCCTTCATACGGACCTGTTCGAGCTCGATGGCCATTTCGGCGATCTTCTGCTGATCGGCCTTCAACCCACGCAGGCCCGTCAGCGCCTTCAACAACGCCACCACGAAAGTTGAGCTCGAGCCCATACCGACACGCGAGGGAAGATCGCCCTGATAGTGCAGTTCGATGCCGAGACTGTCGTCGAAATTGAGGTAACGCAGACCTTCGCGAACGGCGGGATGCAGAATTTCCCCGATCGAATCGACCTGCTCGACGTAGCGCCAAACGACGCGATGCTTGGTGCCGAGAAACGGCGGCAGATAGCGGCAGGTGATATAGATGTATTTGTCGATCGTGGTCGACAGCACCGCACCCGGCTCGTCACGATACCACTCTGGATAGTCGCTGCCGCCTCCGAAGAAGGAGACCCGGAACGGAGCCCGGCATACGACCATCGACATGTCAGCAAACACCCTCCGCGCGAATCGCCTCGCGCTGATAATCGAGGAGGTCGCTCAGGGTTTTCCGCGCCGGAATCTGCGGGGTCCAGTTCGTCGCCTTGTGGAATTTTCCTGAATCGGGAATCTGCAACGTGACGTCCGACGGACGCAACCGCCTCGGATCGACCTTGTGCTCGATCGGCACGCGCGCCAGAGATTTCAGGGTCTCCAGGATATCGCCCACCGTCATCGTTTCGTTGCCGCCGATGTTGTAGACTTCGCCGCTTGGACAGTGGTCCAGCAGCAGCTTGTAGGCCCGTACCGCATCACGCACATCAGCAAGCGTGCGCACGCTGTCGAGATTTCCGACGAGCACCGGACCGCTCCTCTTGTTCACCTCGATCTCTGCAATCTGCCGCGCAAACGAGCTTTCCGCAAAGACGTCGCCGCGACGCGGGCCGGTGTGCGTGAACATGCGGGTTCGCACCAGGTCGAGATGGTACGACAGCCCGTACTGACAGGCGATCATGTCCTCGCCGACCTTGGAGACCGCATAGGGGCTTGCAGGGCGAAGCGGCGCTTGTTCCGTGATCGGAATTTCTTCGGGCCTGACCTGCCCATAGACCTCGGACGACGAGCAGATGTGTACCCTCGGATTGATTCCAACGATCCGGATCGCATCGAGCAGATTGCACGTGCCGATGATGTTGCTGTTCAGGGTGTCCGCGGGCGCGACAAAGCTCATATCGACGTAGGACTGCGCCGCCAGATGATGGATGCGATCGGGCTTCACATTGCGCAACAGCACCACCAGGGAGTTCAGGTCGCGCAAATCGCCCTGATGAAGCTTGATCTGCGACAAGATGCCCTTGATGTTTCGCAGCGGACTCCGCCACCGCACCAGCCCGTGGACTTCGATCTCCGGAAACGTCGATAGGAAGTATTCCGCCAGATGGCTGCCCACCATCCCCGTAATGCCGGTAATCAGGACCTTCATGATCTCATGCGGACGTTCCGCCGTCCCTTTGCGAAATGATGGGATTGTGGATGGGCCACCAGATTTTCAGTTCGGGATCGTTCCACAGCAACGTGAATTGCGAGGATCGATCATAGGTTGTGGTCTGCTTGTAGTGGAACATCGCCGATTCAGTCAACACGACATGGCCATTGCCAAATCCCGGCGGAACCAGAACCTGTTCGCGATTCCGGTCCGACAGCGTGAACGCCGTCCATTGCCGATATTGTGGCGATTCCGGAATATTGTTGACCACCACCAGATAAAACGCTCCGTGGAGGCACGAAACCAGCTTGGCCGTCTTTCGGTCGCCGTGGATGCCCCTCAAGACATGCTGGCGCGAAACCGAAATATCATCTTGAATGAATGCATATTCGATGCCGGCGGCCTTGTACGCCGGGTCGTTGTAGAGCTCGACATATTCACCGCGAAAGTCCTCGAATACAGTGAGCGGTTCCACAACGAGCACGCCGTCCAGCGGTGTTTTTCGAGTCCTGGGCGGCAAATCAGCCGTCATATCAAACACCCCCGATGATTGTGACTCAAACACTATTGTTGATTGTAGTGATGATTATAGCTACGTTTCCGCACCGCGCAAACTCGAAGTTGCTTTGCAACCGAAAGGTGAAATCATAACTCGCGAAGCGCTCATCCTGGTCGGCGGTTCAGGTTGCCGGTTCCGCGCGATGTCAGTGACCGACCAAAACATTTGGCTGAGGACGGCCCAGTTCTTTATCGATGGCCTGACAGAATGAACGACATCGTCGCGGCAGGTCTCTCCTCGAGGGCCACACAGCCCACGCGCAATGTACTGGTAACCGGCGCGCGCAGCGGCCTCGGACACTCCGTACATCGCGCGCTCGGCGGGATCGCCTTTGTGCGCGGGATGTCGATCGACGATCCCTTGATCCGCGCCGCGGCGCCGTTCGACGCCATCATCCATTGCGCAGTCAATGCCGCAAAGGACGTCTCGATGAAGACGGCCTATGGCTACATGGCCGACAATCTCCTGCTGACGCAGCAACTGGTCAACATTCCGCATCGCAAGTTCATTTTCGTGTCGACGCTGGCAGTCTATCCGCCGACCGGCCGCGCCATCCGCGAGGACGAAGACATCGACCTGCTTCCGCTCACCGGCCCTTATGCTTTCACAAAACTGTTTTCCGATCTCTACGTGCAGGAGCATGCAACCGCGCCCCTGATCCTGCGCACGACGACCCTGCTCGGTCCTTCCATTCGCGCCAGCACGGTCCACCGCGCACTGACCCAAAGAGATTGCCAGCTCTTCCTGGCGCCAACCGCGCGCTACAATTTCGTGATGCACGACGAGATCATCGACTTCATGGTTCAAGCCATGGATTCCGGCCACACCGGCGTGTTCAATTTGGGATCAGAGGGCCTGGTCCATTTATCCAGCATCGTCGATCAACTTGGCCTCTCCGTGCGCTATGGCGAATATCCGTACGATATCGGGCCCGTGGACAGCCGCAAAGCTGGCGCACTCCATTCCTCCTTTGCCCGGCCCTCCTGGCAGACGCTGAACAGGTATATCGATTGGCTTGGACCCGCCTATGTCGGCACCGGTCGATTGCGGGGACCTTGATGCCCGAAGATGTGTTTAATGCGAGAGCCTTGGATGCATTTCAGAGCAACTTCCCGTAGGGGTCCGCGAGCTGCGGCACTCACTAGACGCGCCCCTGATCCGCAGTGTAGATAAAACCAGCTGCGAAATCCGGCCAACCCTTCATCCGCGACACTCCAGGCGATCATAATGGCGGACATCAAGACACAGAAGCACGACGCGATCGT
This sequence comes from Bradyrhizobium sp. WSM2254, assembly GCF_000472645.1. Lineage (NCBI taxonomy): Bacteria > Pseudomonadati > Pseudomonadota > Alphaproteobacteria > Hyphomicrobiales > Nitrobacteraceae > Bradyrhizobium > Bradyrhizobium sp. WSM2254. Next base: position 95,215 of record NZ_KI421445.1, read on the forward strand.
GCTTTCGAGCCAAAGCGAGAAGGACCTGCAGCTCAAATTCGTTGAGATGCTCAAGCAGGCTCCGTTGCCGGAGGACGAGCTCCTCGCCAATCTCGGCCTGTTTCTGTCCTCGAAATCGCTTTCGCGGATTCTGTTCTTCTATGAGATCTACCGTAAGATCATCAACACCCATGGTGTGGTGATGGAGTTCGGCGTTCGCTGGGGGCAGACGCTTTCGCTGCTGTCGGCGCTGCGCGGAATTTTCGAGCCTTTCAACCGGCATCGCAAGATCATCGGCTTCGATACGTTCGCCGGCTTCAAGGGCATGAGCGACAAGGATGGCAAGCTCTGCAAGACCACCGACGGGTCATTCTCGGTCAGCGACAATTATCAACAATATCTCGGCGAGATCCTTGAGCTGCAGGAAGCGCTCAACCCGATATCGCACCTGAAGAAATTCGAACTGGTGCAGGGCGACGCGACGGAAACGATCCCGGCCTATCTGAAGCGCCAGCCGGAAACCCTGGTGTCGCTCGCGATCTTCGATTTCGACATTTACCAGCCGACCAAGGCAGCGCTCGAGGCGATCAAGCCACATCTGTTCAGAGGCAGCGTGCTCGTGTTCGACGAACTCGCGGATGATATCTTCCCCGGCGAGACGATTGCGTTGCGCGAGGTGTTCGACGTCACCAACCTCAGGGTGGAGCGCATGCCGATGACTGCGCGCGTATCCTACGTGGTGCTTTGATGAACGATATCTGCAGAAAGATCCGGTCGGAAATCCTCAACATCTCGCACAAGAGCGGGCACGGCCATATTCCGACGTCATTCTCGATCGTGGAGATGCTGACTGCCGTCTACCAGACCATGCGGCACGATCCCAAGCGGCCCGACATGCCGGAGCGCGATCTGTTCGTCCTGAGCAAGGGGCATGCATCGCTCGGCTTCTATTGCACCCTTGCCGCACACGGCTACTTCCGCTTCGAGGATGTCTATGCGTTCGGCGCATTCGACTCCCGGTTCGGCTGCCACCCCGATCGCACCAAGGTTCCCGGCGTCGAAGCCTCGACCGGTTCACTTGGCCACGGCATCGGCATCGCAGTCGGCATGGCACTGGCCGCGAAGATCGCCGGCACGACGCGCAAGGTCTACACCCTGATCGGCGACGGTGAATCCAATGAGGGCAGCGTCTGGGAAGCGATCATGGTCGCGGTCAACACCAAGCTCGACAATCTGACGGTCCTGTACGACAACAACCAGTCACAGGGACGTTGCCTGCCAATCATGAATCCGGCCGAGCGCTTTCGCGCGTTTGGCTGCGACGTGGCGGAGATGCACGGCCATGATTTGTCGGCAATCAAGCAGGCGCTCGCCAAGCCGACCGACCGGGTTCGCGTCGTCGTCTGCAATACCGTGAAGGGTTATGGCTGCCAAACTCTCTCCGAGAATGTCTATGAATGGCATCGCCGCGCACCGAAACCGGACGAACTGAACAAGCTTCAAGAGGAGCTCCATGCGGGCGCAATTTAAGAACACCGTCTCGGAGCTGGCCGCGCAGGACGACAGCATCGTCATCGTGCTCGGCGACATCAGCGTGTACATGTTCAAGGACTTTTGGGAGAAGCACCCGAACCGGTTCTACAACATGGGCATCTGCGAAAACACGCTGGTCAGCGTCACCGCGGGCCTGAGCTCGCAAGGTTTCAACCCGTTCGTGCATACGATCTGCCCCTTCCTGACCGATCGCAGCCTCGAGCAGATCAAGCTCGACATGTGCTACAACAATTTCGCCGGCAACATCGTGACCTGCGGCGCGACCTTCGATTACGCCTGGGACGGCGCCACCCACCATGCCTATACCGATCTTGCCTCGTTGCGCATGCTGCCGAACATGGAAGTCCTCCATCTCGGCTCCAAGCGGGAGGTCGACGCGCTGATCCGGTCGCAATACAAGAGCCCGCGGCCGACCTACTACCGGCTGTCGGATCATCCGCATACGATCGAGACCAATACCGCGTTCGGCAAAGGCACGGTGCTGAAGAACGAGGGCGCACCGCTGACCGTGATGACCGCAGGACCGATCCTCACCAACGTGATGGAGGCGTGCCGCGACCTGCCGGTCAACCTCGTCTACTTCCATACGCTCAAGCCGATCGACAAGGCGCTGATCGAGCAGTTCCGCGATACCGAGATCCTGGTCGTCCATGACGCCTACGGACTTTACGAAGCGATTTCCGAAGTCCCGGCCCTGCGCATGCGCTATCACGGCCTGCCGGATGCATTCTGCGGCTGGTACGGGACGGTGCACGACATCCGCAAGCGCATCGGCCTGGATCCAGCATCGATCCGAGGTGCTGTCCAGACGTTGCTCGAGGACCGCTCGCAGGCAACGCGGCCTCGCTGAACACGACGGAGATCACACCGCGCCCGGGCGCGCTGACGGGTTTTTGAGCCGCTGATGTTTTTTCAACACCGCCTTTCTCTGGTGACCGGGGGAACCGGGTTTATCGGCACCCACCTCGCCCAGGCGCTCCTGAATGCAGGCGGCCGCGTGCGTCTTGCCGTTCACCAGCGCGCCCCGATCGTTTCCGATTCCAGCGTGGAGACCGTCCATGGCGATCTTGCCGACCCGCAGGATTGCCTCAGAGCAATGCAGGGCGTGCAACTTGTCTTCCACGCGGCAGGCGCGGTGTCGGGCGTCGGGGCGTCGCCGGAAGACGCCATGGCCGGGATCGTCAAGAACCTGAATTTGACGGCACAGGTGCTGCACGCCGCCTGGGCGGCCAACATCGAACGCATCCTGATCTTCAGCAGCAGCACGGTCTATCCTGCAACCGATCACCCGATCCGGGAAGACGAGTTGCGCGAACAACAGCCGCACCCCTCCTATCTCGGTTATGGCCGGATGCGTCGCTACTTCGAGCATCTCGCCGAATTCGTCGCCAGCCGCTCAACCGTCAAGGTCGCGCTGGTTCGGCCGACGGCCGTCTACGGCCCGTATGATGATTTCGACCCGAGCCGCAGCCACGTTATTCCCGCGCTGGTGCGCAGGGCTGTCGAAAAGGCCAACCCGTTCGAGGTGTGGGGAAGCGGCAACGAAATGCGCGATTTCCTCCACGTCGAGGATTTCGCGCGCGGCTGCCTGCTCGCGATCGAAAAGCATGCGGTCTGCGATCCAATCAATATCGGATACGGGTCGGCCGTTTCGATTCGTCAGGTGGTCGAGACCATCCTCAAAGCGGCGGACCATGACGTTTCGCCTCGCTTCGATTCGTCAAAGCCGACGACGATCCCGATCCGGACGGTCGACACGTCGAAGGCCAGGCGGGTGCTCGGCTTTGAGCCGCATATTCCGATCGAGGCCGGATTGAGCGACCTCGTTCGCTGGTATGCCGCGCGGACGGCGAGCTAGAGCCAGGTGATGACCGCTCAGACCGGCCGCCAGATCGTCTGCGAATAGCCTTCGTGCAGGAGGCTGCCGAATTCCACGCGGTGTTCCTTCAGGATTTCGATGCGCCCCTCGTCTTGCAACGCGTGGAGCGCGCGCGGCATTCCATGCAGGAAGTTACGGATCGCGTGCCCGCGCATGGCCAGATGATCGATGAAATTGGCAGGGTCATACCATTCGTAGATCGGCTCGACGAAAACGCACAGTTTGGGGCGCTTCGCCAGCAGGAACTCGACAAAGGCGCCGAATGAATCGGACACCTGTTCGAGGGCGGCAAACGTGTAGACGACGCTGTCGCGGTGAACTTCAATATCGTAGTCGGGCTTGTAGAAATCGAACAGGCGTCCTTCGGTGTTCCAGCCGCGTAATTTCTTCATATTGTTGATGATCTCGCAGGACGGTTCGGCCCAGTCGAGACCCGTGATTTTCTTGTCCGGAAACATCTGCGCGAGCACGCTGATGTGGCCGCCGGAGCCGCAGCCGAACTCAAAGATCTCCTCGCTGTCTGCCAGATAGGTACGGAACAGCCATTCCTGATACACCTTGCGCCAGTTCTGCTCGAAGTTCGGCTCGACCGGCTGGGCATACCGCCGGTACAGCCGGACCGGCACGTTCGGTCGAACGTATTTCGGCGCCAGCGCGTCGACATCGCCTTTGCTCGCCACGAAATCGGTGAGGTTCTCGCCCCATCCCTTGATCCAGCGCGACTTGTCGCCGGGAACAACAATCGAGAATTCCTTGCGGCGGATGCGTTCGAGCAAGCCGGTTACGACACCGTCAAGTTGCTCACCTTCGATCCAATCATATCGCCAGTCGCATCGCGCAATCTCCGCAAGGCAGCCTGGCGGCAGCTGATCCTCGGGATGTCCCAGAAGGCGCGCGAAGTCTTTCGTCTCAAGCGAATGGCTCGTCATGACCTGATGCTGTCCGTCTAGAAAATTGCGTAAATGAAGGGCGCGACCGCAGAGCCTTTCGACAATACGAGCAGCGAGCCGAATAGCAGCATCATGATGAAGATCGGCAGTAGCCAGAACTTCTTCCGTACCCGCAGGAACATCCAGAATTCGCTCAGAAACGAGAGCATGTCCAAACCTCGGAAGCGATGATGCACCGAGTCCGGGCGGGACGCCGACGGCTTTCGCGCATGATTCAACAGGTTCCTGCGAAACTATCGCATGTCCCAGGTCGATCCGGAATAGATTTTAACAATCCCGATTTGCAACCTCCGACAATCGACGGCTCCGCAAGCCGAAACGCTAGTGAACGGATGGAAGTCCTAGCGAAATATTCCGCTTCTCGACCGCTCCTGCCGCCAGGTAGTGCTCAATTCCGGACCGGAACATCTTGCTGATGATCGCATTTCGTACGTCCCCGTAGGGGATGATGTAACCTTCTTCATCCCAGCCGGAGAACCCGCCTCGTCGGTTCTCCAGCGCACCGACCTTCATATAGTGCTCCTCGCCGCTGCCATATTTGCCAGCCTTCACCGCCGCGGCAACGTCCGGGTTTGCTGCCAGATAGGTTTCCTCAATCCACTGCATGGGCATCCCCTTGCGGCGCCCTTCCGCCCGTCCCTGCTTGACGTAGTGCTCATAACCGCTGGCGAAGGCACCTGAGCGGATCAAGGCGGCGACGTCCGGATTGCCTTCAAGATAGGCTTTCTCGTTCCAACTGGGAAACCCGCTGTGGCGGAACTGAAGGAAGCCCACAGCCCGGTAATGCTCGAAACCGTTCTTGAACTTGCGCTCCGAGATCAGGGCACTCACGTCCGGATTGGCCGACAAATAGGCGGCTTCCTTCCAATTGTGCGGGGTTCCCGAGATATGGCTTTGCCGCCAGTCCGGCAGCACCTTTCCGGCATAGAGAACGCGTACGATCTCATCCGCCATCCGGCCGGCCATCATCTCGCCCCCGGTGCTCAGTTCGAGAGTTTCGTACTTCATGTGCGCGAGATCCTCGAAAACCTGTTCGCGGGTAAACATCAAACTCAAATCGACATAGTGGTACGACGGGTTGCGGTCGGCCGCAGCCTGCAGCTTCGAACGCACGACCGGATAGACATCGTCCATCCATTTCAGCAACGAGGGCTCCGTCCTCTTGATGACCTCCTTGTCCACCTCACCCACGATCTTGTGCTGGAGTGAGAAATAGGGCTGGAGAAATCCAACGAACTTGGCACCCGCTCCTTCCGCAAGATATGACATCGCTAGCTGATTGCTGACGTAAGTATCGAGCCGTTCGAGTTTCGCGGTGGAATAGCCCTCGCTCGTGGGCCTGCCGGTCTCACCCTGGAACGGATGCAGAGCCTGAGGCGCGCCGAGCAATGGCGAGGCCAGCCGAACTAGCGCAGAACCGGCTGCGAGCTGTTGCAGGACACCTTGCTGCTGTATCTTTCCAGTTCGCGGATCGAACGCCTTGGCCATATCGACCTGCGTTTTGTAATACAGCGAGTGCTTGAAAAGGCCTTCTCCGAACCGCAAGATCGTGCGATCGTCCAGCACAAGCATGTCGTTGATCCCGTTCAGCGAGGTCACGACATCGGGCCGGAATTGCATGGCATCGTGCGCCAGAGTACCGAGAGACACGCTCGAGAAGCCGGCGCCGACCGATGTGTTGATGACCTCCCACTCCTCGTCCGTCCGGAGCTCGAGCGCCCGCTTGAGCTCGCCTCCGAGAGAAGCTTCCTCGCGACACCCCCAACAAGAAAACCCGACGCTGTCGCCCAGCAAGATCGCGCGTCTGACCGATTTGCTGCGCTCGATTTTGGGTTCCGGACCGCGCCACCCCCAACTGTTGATAACGACCGGCACCCAATTGCCTAGCTCGTACCGGAATCCGGGTGTGTTGCGAAATCCAGCCCACGGATGGAAAGCGCCGTATTGATTTTGGACCGTGATCATCGTCGCCTCGGGGGCTGGCGGCGCGATCGAACGCGCCCACCATTCACCGATCACCAGACAGACGGCCGTTAGCAGAAGGGTGTTCCCGACAATCAGCGACGTCGTTCGCAAGAAGCTTCCCAGCGTGGTCAAATACCGCACCGCCAAAACCACCTTCCGCAGGAAAAACTGATAGATTCAGAATAAAGCTGGCCGCTGTTGCGCATGTCAATCCCTGGTCGCCGGCAGGCGGTGGACGTCGCCCTCGCGAAACGATACAGGTTGCATCATTGCTGCGATATTCGGGATAGTAGATATGGAGAGCGGGTCGACATTGGGCCAGGGCCGCGTCAGGATATTCGTATCCGGCGCGTTGACCGTCATCCTGACCCTCTTGATATGCGCGGCCGCCGCCGAGGGCATGCTCCGGCTGAAGAACGCCTCGATGCGGAACTACGATATCGAGATGTGGCGCTATAGCCGCGAGCTCAAGTTTGCCAGTGAGCTTGCAGTCCTCGGCCACGAGCACCAGCCGAATGCAAAGGCGACGCTGCAATCGGTCGAAATACGCACCAATGCCTGGGGACTTCGCGGCGGCAACGTCAGCGAGACCCCTGCCCCGGGCCGCCGGCGCGTCTTGATGCTCGGCAGCTCGATTGCCCTGGGTTGGGGTGTGCCGGAGGGAAGCGTCGTATCCAGTCTGCTGCAGGCAAAATTCGAGGCTGCTGGACAAGACGTCGAGATCCTAAATGCCGGCATCGGTAACTACAATACCGAACGCTACGTCGAACGGTTCCTCCACCGGCTGACGCCGCTAAAGCCGACCGACCTGCTGGTTCTTGCCTTCGTCAGGGATGGTGAACCGCTCGAGCAAGGCGGTGGAAATTTTCTGCTGCGCAACAGCCAGCTCGCCCTGACCGCCTGGACCGTGATCAATCGCGTGTTCGGCGAGAGCGGCGAGAAAAGTCTCGTCGCGCATTATCAGCGGATTTATGCGCCGGGTTCATCCGCGGTGACCAGAATGAATGTGGAATTCACCAAACTTGCCGCCTATGCACGGGAGCATCGCATCCGCGTCACGCTCGCGATGGTGCCGGACATCCATAATCTGGATCACTATCCTCTACAGTTCGTTCACGAGATTTTCGGCAAGACCGCCCGCGACAATGGCTTCACCTATGTGGACCTGCTTCCCGCGCTGAATGGAATAGCTGCCAGCGACATCTGGGCGATGCCCGGCGACCCTCACCCGAACGCGCGGGGACACGCGCTGATGGCAGAGGCCATTTATCCGGTCCTGGCTACGCCAGTCACGCCTGCCAAGGAAGAATGACAGGTGCTGTTCAGCTCGCCGGCCTTCATCCTCTTCCTCGCCTGCTATCTGCCCCTGCATTGGCTCACCCCGAAGGATCTGCGCATCTATACGATGATCGCAGGCAGTGCCGTGTTCTATGGGTACTGGAACTGGGCCTACGCGGGCTTGCCGGTGGTTCTCACCCTCGTGACATTTATCGCAACAGCCTGGACGACATCAGCCGCCCCGGAGCGCCGCCGATGGCGGCTCGGCATCAGCGTGCTGATGCTGCTCACGCCGCTGTTGTTCTTCAAATATACCAACTTCATCTGGAATGGCGTGATCGGCGCCGTGAGCCGTCTGGCCGGCGTTGCAAACGACGAAAGACTGTTGAGCCTCGGGCTGCCGCTCGGCATTTCGTTCGTCACCTTCACGCTGATCGCCTACCTGGTCGATGTTTCAACAGGCAAGTATCCGCATCGAGCATCGCTTCGTTGGCTGCTCGGATATGTGCTGTTCTTTCCTCATCTGATTGCCGGTCCGATTCTGCGTCCCCACGAACTGATCCCGCAACTGCATCGGCAAATGCCGATCCTGCGCCGGAATATATTGCCCGGCCTGGCGCTCTTCACGGTCGGCCTCATCAAGAAGCTGGTGTTTGCCGACCCGATCGGATCGGTCGTCTCCGAAATCTATGCCCAGCCGGCCGGGCTCGGCACGGCCGAATATCTATTCGCACTCTATGGGTATTCGGTGCAGATCTATTGCGATTTCAGCGGCTACACCGACATGGCCATCGGTCTCGCACGACTGATCGGCGTACGCTTGCCGGGCAATTTCCGGCGCCCCTATATGGCGACCTCGATCGGCGATTTTTGGCGCCGCTGGCACATCACTCTGTCCCATTGGCTGCGCGACTACGTCTATATTCCCCTCGGCGGAAGTCGGGATGGCGACGCCAGGACCTTGCGCAACATTCTGCTGACCATGGCGCTGGGCGGCCTGTGGCATGGCGCCAACTGGACGTTTCTGGTGTGGGGCGTTCTGCACGGGGTGGGCGTGGCGGCGAGCCGGCTCCAGGCGCGGCTGCCGTTCGGCGGGCTGAAGCCACCTCGATGGGTTCTCGTCTTTCTGACCTTTCATGTCGTGGCCCTGCTCTGGGTCTTCTTCCGGGCACAGGATTTCGGTTCGGCACTCACCATACTCTCGGGCTGCCTCTTCTCGTGGTCATTCGCCAACGCATCGGCGTTTCTGACGGCGCACGCGTTCGAGCTCACGCTGATTGTCGGCTTCTTTCTGCTTCACCCCTGGGACGATGCACGCCGCGTGCGCATTGCCGCCCGGAAAGCCCCTCCGCTCGTGGTTTACACCGTCATGGCGGTAGCGTGTGTTCTGGCCTATTCGATTGGATCGCAAAGTTCGAACCAATTCATCTACTTCGAGTTCTAGCGCCGGACAATTTCCTTGTTGGACGCCGGGTCAATCCAATACGCCACGCTGCCGCAGAAATTGCATGATCCGGTCGGCGAGATGTTCGGCGCCCTCAACCGCTGTGTTGAGGATCAATTCCGGATCCTCGGGGCGTTCATAGGGCGAGTCGATGCCGGTGAAATTGCGGAATTCACCGCGTCTTGCCTTGCGGTAGAGTCCCTTCGGATCGCGCTGCTCGCAGATTTCGACCGGCGTATCGACGAATATCTCGATGAATTCACCTTCCTCGACGATTGCACGCGCCATCCGTCGTTCGGCGCGGAACGGCGAGATCAACGCAACCAGCGTGATCAGGCCGGCGTCGACAAAAAGCTTGGCGGTCTCCGCGACGCGACGAACGTTTTCCACCCGGTCAGCTTCCGTGAAGCCGAGGTCGCGGTTCAATCCCTGACGAACATTGTCGCCATCGAGCAGATATGTTCGTTTGCCCAACGCGTGCAACTTCCGTTCGAGCAGATTTGCGATTGTCGATTTTCCCGCGCCCGACAACCCCGTGAACCAGAGAATGAAAGGACGCTGGCCATTTAACTGCGCGCGTGCGCCCTTGGTGACGTCGAAATCGGCATGGTGAATGTTGGCGGCGCGGTTGAGGCCGAAGCGGATCATGCCGGCCCCGACTGTCTCGTTGGTAAACCGATCGATCAGGATAAAGCCGCCGGTCGTCCGGTTCTCCTGATAAGGATCGACCGCGATCGGCTCGGCGGTCGCAATGTTGACACAGGCGATCTCATTGAGCGCAAGCTGCCTGGCCGCCAAATGCGCATAATTCGTAACGTCGACGCGGTACTTCAGAGTTGTAATTGTGGCCCCGACGATGCGGCTGCCGCACTTCAACAAATAGCTGCGTCCCGGCAGCAAGGGAGCCTCCGACATCCAGACGAGGTCACAGGCGAACGCGTCGGCGATTTGCGGTGGTTTGTCCGGGCTGGCGAGCAGGTCTCCGCGCGAGACGTCGATATCGTCCGCCAGCAACACCGTGACGGCATCGCCCGCACCGGCCTGCGCCAGGTCACCGTCCATCGACACGATTCGCTCAATTCGCGTCCGAACGTTGGTCCGCGCAATCAGGACCTCGTCGCCGGGACGCAATTCACCCGAGGCCACCGTCCCGGCATAACCGCGAAACGTCGCATCCGGCCGATTGACCCATTGCACGGGCATCCGGAGCGGCCGCTGCGGCGCATCGGGATTGATCTCGACGACTTCGAGCTGTTCCAGCAGCGTCGGCCCGTGATACCAGCCCATGCGGTCGCCGCGCCGTGTGACATTGTCGCCCAGCACCGCGGATGTCGGTATCGCTACGACGCTCCGAAAATGAAGAGAAGCGGAGAACCCGGCAAAGGCATCGCGGATGCCGTTGAAAACGCTCTCCTCGAAATTGACGAGATCCATCTTGTTGACGGCGAGGACGATGTCCCGGATTCCAAGCAGTGCGCAGATAAAGCTGTGCCGCTGAGTCTGCTCCAGCATTTCCTTGCCGGCATCGACGAGCAGAACGGCCAAATCCGCGTTCGACGCCCCCGTCACCATGTTGCGGGTGTAATGCAGATGACCGGGCGTATCGGCGACGATGAAACGCCGGCGCGGGGTCGCAAAGTGATGATAGCCGACATCGATCGTGATGCCTTGTTCGCGCTCGGCCTGCAGCCCGTCGAGCAACAGCGCGGCGTCAGGCGCGTCACCGGTCGTCCCTGCGACCTTCGAATCCCGCTCCAGCGCCTGCCGGCGGTCCTCGAACACTGCGCCGCAATCGAGCAACAGTCGCCCGATCAATGTCGACTTGCCGTCGTCGACCGATCCGCAGGTGATGAGACGCAGCAAGTCGCGCTGGACCGGGCCCGCATCCCGACCTGACAGTTTCGGGTCAGAAATAGCCTTCACGCTTCTTTCTTTCCATCGATCCAGCCTGATCGAAATCAATCAGCCGGCCCTGCCGCTCGGACATCGAAGCCGTCTCCAGCTCGCGTACGATATCGCTGACCGTCGCTGCACTGGACTCGATCGCGCCGGTCAGCGGATAGCAGCCCAGCGTGCGGAAACGGATGTCGAGATCCTGCACCACCTCATCGGCCCCGATCGGAAGCCGCGCATCATCGACCATGATGAGATTTCCGCCACGCCTTACCACCGGCCGTCGTGCCGCAAAGTACAGCGGGACGACCGAAATATTCTCACATTCGATGTAGCGCCAGACATCGAGTTCGGTCCAATTGGAGAGCGGAAAGACGCGAATGGATTCACCTGGTGCGATGCGGCAGTTGAAGATATTCCACAATTCCGGACGCTGGTTTCTCGGATCCCAGACATGGTTTTTCGAGCGAAACGAGAACACGCGCTCCTTGGACCGGCTCAATTCCTCGTCACGGCGCGCCCCACCGAGCGCAGCATCGAATCCATGCGCAGCCAGCCCCTGTTTCAACGCGTCGGTCTTCATCACGCCAGTATAGGCGGCGGACCCGTGCTGAATTGGGTTGATGCCCTGTTCGACCCCTGCGCGATTGACGTGGACGATCAGCTCGAGCCCGAGACGCTCCGCGGTTTCATCGCGAAACTGGATCATGTCGCGGAACTTCCAGGTGGTGTCAACATGCAGCAGCGGGAATGGCAGTTTCGCCGGATAGAACGCCTTGCGTGCCAGATGCAGCATGACCGAGGAGTCCTTGCCGATCGAATAGAGCATGACTGGCTTGCGGCACTCGGCGACGACTTCACGGAAGATAAAGATGGCTTCCGCTTCCAGGCGACCCAGATCGGCGGGTAGATGTTCCATCAACGACATCCCCCCTTGCCGGGGTCGGCGCATCCAGGACGTTCACCTCGTTCAATGCATACCGGGAGCATATCGAAACTTGCCACGCGATCGCGAAACAAACCAGCATGCTTTACTAGTGGATTCCCGGCCAACTCGCCATGGGCTTGGGCTTGGCACCAGGGGCCGACTTACGCAGACTGTTCGTTCCAATGCGGAGTGGTTATAGTCGGAACATGCAACTGATCGGGACGTCAGCTTGACGCTCATTTGGCAATCCGGCGATGTCCCATTCGGGACTGAGGCCACGAGACAGCAGACCGGTTATCGCCGATTCGCATTTGCCGTACTGGCGTTCCTGCTGATTCCACCGGCGGTCTTCGCCGGCTTTACGATCGCGGTCGATCCTTATTTCGTTTGGGGATCGCCGAGTTGGCCCGGCATCAATGTGGTGCGCCCCGCCTACGAATCGAAGGTGATCATAGCCAAGCCATACCAGGTCGCCCGCCTGCACCCCAATGCCGTGTCATTGGGAAGCTCGCGCGCCGAGGTCGGTCTCGACCCCAGGCACAAGGGCTGGACACCAGGCACCGTCTTCAACTTCGCCCTTCCCTCGTCCAATTCCTACGCCGTCATGCTCGCATTCCTGCATGCGCAGAAACATGGCGCTCCGCTCGGGCAGGTCGTCGTCGGCCTCGATTTCTTTGCCTACAATATCAACTTTCCACTCGCTTCCACGCTGCAGGAACAGCGCTTTGATGAAAGCGCTGTTCGGGAATTTGCCCATTATCTCGACGGCGCGCTTCGCGACCGCCCCAAATCCGCGGCGACACCGGCCACTGCGGGCGATTGGAATGAAGCGCTCTATCTTGCCGTCAATGCGGATGTGAAAGCGGCCCTCCTTCGCAAGGAATTCAAATCCGGCCGGGAGCATTTCGAGCTCGCCGGCCGGGCCGAAGGCCGCAAGGGAGCCACGGTGCCCACGGATTGGGATGAGGTAGGCTATCTCCAGGTCAATCCCGACGTCGCTGCCGTCATCAAGGAGGGCACTTTCGTAAACGGCTACCACCATTGGCTGGCAGCCGGACTGGCAGAAGGACGGCTGGGCGGGTTCAGGCCCGTGGATTGGGATGAAGCGCGATATCTCGCCGCCAATCCCTTCGTTAGGATTCGAATAGCGCGCGGGGAATATCGCGACGGCTACCTGCACTACGCTGCGATAGGCCGCAAGCAGGGCCTCCGTGGAGCCACCCCTCCCATAAACATACTCGACCGCCTGTTGCTGCAGTACCCCACGTTAAGCCACGCGGTCTATGTCGCCAGCGAACGGTTCAGTCTCCTGTTCTCGACCACAACTCTGCGCGACGCCATCGCGACGCTCCGCCGGCAATCGGAGCCGGCCGATTTTGATTCGCAGGGCATGCGGGTCTGGCACGGTCAGGAGGCAGTCCTGGATCGCGTCGGCGGCGCGACCGCGGTCATTCACAGGCTCCAGAAGGCATGGAATCCCATGCTGGTTGCGCCAAAAATGCAATACTGCTTCACCAATCCCGAAACGGGAATGACGACGTTCGATCCGTATCGTTTCATGATCCGGAAGGCGTACGCCGAGGGCACCGATCTGCGGCTGTTTGTTACACCACTTCATGCCGTGGTACGCGCCACGATCGAAGCTCTGGGGCTCGGAGAGCGCTACGCGTTCTGGCTCAAGGAACTGGTACGGATCAACGAAGAAGAGGCATCGAGAGCCGGACACCAACCCTTCCCTCTTTGGGACTTCAGTGCGCCCAGCTCCATTACCACCGAACCAATACCGAATCTCGGTGACCGTTCGCCGATGCGCTGGTTTTGGGAGCGGTCGCACTATCGAAAGCAAACAGGCGACTTCATTCTTGACCGGGTGTTCGATTATAGTGGTCCGAGTCGTGCGGTTCCCGCCGATTTTGGGATCCGCCTGACATCGGCGAACATCGATGCACATTTGGCCGAGGGAGCGAACAGTCTCGCAAAATGGGCCGCACAATCCGAGCTGGCTTCCAACATAGCACGTGAAGCGGGCAAACCGAGTAAATTCAACCAGCAGACCAGCGCAACATGCTGGTAGCCACCCCGCGAATGACTAGTCCCAGGTTGCCTCGATGAGCGTCTACAGCTTCGACGATTTGCTCCATCGGCGCGAGCCGTTGGCTCCGCCGCTAATCCACGTCCATGTCCAGAAGTCTGCCGGCTCCACACTGAACGGGCTTCTGATGAAGAATTACAAGATGCGGGTTTCTTCGCGCGGCGTCGATTTTGTTCCTCGGTTCACCAAAGCTGAAATCATCACTCTTGCCGAGCCACCGCGGTCAGAAGATGATCGGGTCCGCCCAACTTTCTTCACTGGCCATATCGATCTGGACAACGAAATCTTCGGCCTGACGCCAGGCCGCTTCGTCACCGTTGCGGTTCTACGCGATCCGGTTGAGCGCGTGATTTCCCACTATCGCTTCAACTCGACGCAACCGGGCGTGTTCCAGAACACCATCAATGAAGAGGGCATGTCCGTCCTCGACTATCATCACAAGTTCGCAGGTGCGATTGGTACCCAGTTCGGGGTATTCGCGCCAAATGGGTCCGTCAATGATGCCATCCGGCGGCTGGAGCATGAGGTGTCGCTCTTCGGCCTTTCATCAAAGTTTGACGAATTTACCACGGCGCTTTCGTCGCTGCTCGGGTTTCAAACGTGGGTCTACAAATCCTTGAATAGAACGTCTTTCGACGCGGCCAAAGTGAGCCGTGAAGAGGTCTCCGAACTGAAAGTCATCCTGGCTGACGACATCGCGTTCTATGAGGAAGCCGTCGCACTTTACGATCGAAGGAAGCCGCACTTCCCCTCGTTCATAGCCCAGCACGAGTGGACCAAATTCTACACTTAGCCGAGAAACTGCGCAGTTGCGGCCCTGCCTGGCTAGCGCCGCCGCTACCCATGACATGCAAATCCAGCGCACCAAAGCGAAATCCGGCCGGTCGTGCGCACACAACCAGAATTCCACGCTAGCTGCTGGTAGGGACTCCGAGCTTGACGCGCTCGGCGACATCGCCGGCCGGCTCAATTTCGGTCGGTGGCGCCTCAAATCGCCAAAACTTCGCAAGATGCAGCGCCGTCCGAGGGACCTGAAGAAATGACCGCCCGAGATAAAACAACACGCCGAACCATCGCTTTTGGTTCGAGCAACACGCCGCACGTTCAATATTCATATACGCCCTGAACCGACATGCCAGCTTTCCAGAGAGACGATCCGGGCTCTGCTTCGTAAGATACTTCTGGCTCAAGTGCGCGACCGCCCGCGTCAGATGAACCTCGGCAAAATGAGACTCGAAGCCGATCAACGCGGCCGGCTTTTTCCAGACTTTCAGGGCCCCTCCTCGAAGCGCCAACCGCAAGAACCAATCCAAATCCTCGAGACGACGCAATTCGATATCGTAGGGTCCGATCGAATCGAACGCCTCCTTGCGCACCAGCAGCGTCGAGCCAGGTGCGAACCAGCAACCGCTTGCGAAGTCCAGGGGATCTGAACTTTCGCGGGGTATGCGCGTTTCCAGCCGCCTCGTGATCGAGCTTTCCAGGATGAAACCTGCGGCGTGGACCACCAGCGGATTCCGATCGATGGCGAAACCAGCCTCGGCGTTCTCCAGCCGGGGCGCCAAAGTCCCCGGGAGCCAATAATCGTCCGAATCGAGGAACGCGATCCAATCCGCGCCGGCCGAGGCAATACCGGTATTTCTCGCCGAGCTCGCACCTAGATTATCGGGATGGCGGACAAGCTTTATTGATTCATTCGAGCGAATATCCGCCGGAATTTGGAATGGCGGGTCCGACGCATCATCGACAATAATGATCTCGGTCCGCAAAACGGCCTGGGCCGCGGCGCTCCTCAACGCCCGTTCTCCAAGCTCTTGCCGATTCCTGATCGGAATAACGATGGTCAGTCTTGGCTTGGGCACACGCGCGGATCCACATTGGACGCCATCACTCGAGCCATCATCCTGCCCGCCGAAATGCGGGACGGCCGGGATCTGCCGGATCCCGCAGCGCCAAGATCTTACTCATCGCCTCGCGGCTCGACCTGATCAGTGGCAGCACGTCGGAAAACACAGCCTGCAATCGCGGGTCGGCCATACGCCTGTCGTACTCCTTGACCGCCTCCTGATAGAACCAGATATCGTCATTCATCAAGCCTCCCAAACCGTCCCGCTCCTCCGCCGTCAGCGCTGTCTTCAACGGAAGCCCGGTCAAATCCTGGATTTCATTCGTGACGTTGGCGGGAGCAATCGCCAATATCTTTGCGCGGCCGAGCAGGTATCCGGTCAGTGCCGCAAACTCGTCGAAGCGTTCGCTCAATCCGTAAAAGCTGACCTTTGTCAGCAGATTGGCGAGACATTCCTGCACCGACGCATTGCCGGTACGAGCGAATACTCCTTTGCCCGTCTCATCGAAGAAGCTGTATTGCGGGCCGATCGCGTCGAGCATTCTGGACGAGTACTCCACGAAGGACATGCCCTTGTTGACCACCTCGTCATGCCAAGGATTGGCAGGCCTACGCAGCGTGAAATTGTAATTCGACAGCATACGTTCAACGGGATCGCGCAACACCGATACGATCATGTGCGGCATCCAAAGCCGGCGGAACATTGGTTGATCGAGGCGCATATGCCCCGTCATCAAGTAAGCATCACGCGGTGGTGGCGCGGCATAACCTTCAAACCAGCGATCCTCTCGAACGGTGGCAAAAAAACCATTGGTATTCATATCAAGCGACATCGGAATAAAGCCCAACTGTCGGAACAAGGCATTGGCGGTGTTGCCTGCAGCCTTTGGAATATGAATGTTGAATACCAAGTCCAATCCGAGGCGCTCAACCTCCCGATTCAACAACTGCTCGAACGTATAGGGCTTGACGGCGGGGCGCGTGGGCTGGTCGCTCCGACTTCCCTCCACGGCAGTGACAACGGCAGCCGGCGCGCTCGCCGGCGCCGCCGTTAGCTGGCGGACGATGTCGTTGAGCGCCGCAAGCTGCATCTGCTGCGCGGTGATCGTCGAATTCAACGCTCCGAGCTGAAGCTGCTGTCCGTGGAGAGCGGCCTCCAGATTCATGCGATGCGCCGGAGGCAGATGCTGCGAGACCTCGGCCAATCCCGCGCGGTATTTTTCGCCATCGGCGATCAACCGGTTGACCTGCGCGATCAACGCGTCGATCTTGGCTTGCATGGATTGAGTCGCGTCACGCGTAGCCGACTGAGCTTGCTGCGCGATCAGTTCATCGATCTTTTCGTGCTCGGTCTGAATAACCGATTCGATCTGCGCGTGCTCCGCACTCAGTTGCCCCCGATCAGCTTCGAGCGCATTGAGCCCGGCCTCGAGCACGTTGAGCGCAGCCTGCTGCTTCGCAATTGCATCCTCCACATTCAACAGTCGCAGCATCACGCGCCGTACGGCCGGAACCTTCATCAGGAGTCGAACGCCACGCCCCATCTAGCCCCTCCTCACCGCGTCACAGCCTTGATCCTGAGCGACGACCGCCCCCAGAGCAATCCCCGCGCCTCCGAAACCACCTGAAATTGATGCACACCGATCATTCTCGCCGGACAGGACCCCTGCCCAGCCGCGTCAGCCACATCCGCAACGAGGAGATTCCCCATCTTCGTGGCCGCGGACGTGCGTTCAAGCCTTCGCCCTTGGACCATTTGCTGACCGCCGACCATTTTTGGGTACGCACCAGTGCTTGCTTGAAGTCGCCGCGCAATCCGAGGCGCACCGCCTTTTTGAGGTAGATCCAGCGCACATCGCTCGGCGCGCGCAGCCAGATCTCTATCGCACGCAGGATGCTGGAAAACACCACGCGCTCCTGCCCGTAACCACTCTCGGCCAGCAAGCGGGCGATCTGGTCGTCTGCCTGAGCCTTTGCAGACCTGAGGGACCACCACTTTCGCTTTCTCTCGGGGGAATTGCTGATCCGCGCGACTTCGATCATGCGCCGTTCAAGCTGCGTCAGATCGTGCACGGATTCCCTGTCCCAGAGCGCCTCATCGATCCGATCCAGCAGCGTCTTGGGAAGCAGGGAGCGGTGGTTCCAGAGCAAGCCGTACAGCGCGAGTTGATGCGCCTCGTCGTCGACGCGCAGTTTGTGGACGATGTTGGAAAGCTGGTGCCACCCCGCAAGCACCTCTCTCGCTGCCTGTCGCTCGCCGTTCTCCGCAAGGATCGGAACGATGGTATAGACATGCGTCAGCAGGATCGACGGATTGACGTTCGCGACCGCGATGAACGCCTCGGCCAGATCGGACGCCAGGCTTGCCGGGAGCTTCGGAACCTTCGCGGCAAGCCGAAGCAGCGTGTCGAAGTGGAGGCGCAACATCGGCAGCCCGTGCGGATAGAGCTCCGTGCCACGCCGCAACCACGCGACGCCGCCCTCATTGTCGTTGCGCTTGAGCCTCGCCCAGCCGACGTAGCCATGACACGCGGCGATGATCATGTCGCGCGTGCTGTAAGGAAGTTGCTTTCGATCACGAAGCTCCGGTGTATTTTCCAGCACCAATTCGCTGGTCGCAACGTCGGCATATTCGTAGCAGGGAAACACCTCGTCATTGCCATGCAACGTATAGGCAAACGCGACGTCCGCGCCGCGCGGATCGAAGACGAGCTCCTCATCCCGATCGATGATATCGAGGAATTTCTGTTCGGCCGCTCGAAAATCCGCGCCGGGTTTGAAGAAGCTCCAATGCGCCTCGTTGAACAGCAGCAAGAGTGAATTCGGAAAGCGCGCCAGCCCTTCCCTGAAATATTGATCGGCGCGCGCTGCCCATTTCCCGGCGCTCCTGTTTTCGTGGAACGTGAAGACCGCCTGGGCATGCAAATGGGCGGCGTTGTTGTAATCGACCTCGTCGGACAGATCGTCCGGCCCCACCCTCTCGCCGAAATTTGCAATCTGCTCGCGGATGTTATCGGTACCGAAGCAACCGCAATCGACCGCCGGCGTCAACCATACCAGCCTCCGCTGGCGCTGCCGTTTGGGGACCGGCGTCGCGTGGGGCCAGACCAATCCCATGAACAGCGCATACTTCAGCAGCCGCTGATAGCTTTCCTCACGCGGCTCGCGATGGATCGCGAAGCGCTCGTTCACCACGGGTACGACAGTCGCAAATTCGTAATCCGGATGGCCGGCCGCGCAGCGATCCAGATGACCCGCAATATCAGCCGTCATGGTCTCCGCGCGAAACGAATAGCAGCCGGGCGCGATCTCGTCGTAGAACGATCCTTCCGGAAACAGCAGAAACGCACCGTTGGAAAGCGCATCCCGCCATCGCGGCGACGGCGAACCGGCGTAACGATTGACGATGGGGAGGAATTTCGCGTGGGAGACGACTTCGAAATATTCCTGCTCCGGCATATGCCCTTCGATCACCTTGACCTTGTAACGCGGAGCCAGGCTGGAAAGGTTGAACAGGAACCGTGGCTTTTCGGAATGGAACGGCGCCAACGCGGAGCCGGTGAAGATGATATCGACGAGCTTTTCGCGATGGGGCGATGCCTCGGGAAACGGCGTCGCTATCGGGTGCAACAGCATATTGGCCGCACAATAGAGACCCGGCGTCCCCTGGCTCAGTTCGAAATGTTCCTGCGAGCAGTTGCAGATCGCTACATCGTAGAGCGCATAATTGTCGGCGTTGCGGTACTGGAAAGCGTCAGAGTCGTGACACCAGATCACCTTCGGAACGGTGACCTTGTGGAAGTCCCTTGCCACCAGCCATTGCGGGCTCAATGAAAAGATCAGGTCTGGCCGCTCGCCCTCGGGCAGGCCGTCGATGAATTCGCTGAACGAGTCCGTCGGTGAATAATCGTAGGCATTGCTGGCAAGCTGACTTCCGACGTACTTGACCGTGATCGAACCATATTTGTAGACCGGCGCAATGAAGCTTTCCGAGTAATGCTCCGGAAATACGGACAGGATCGCGCCGGGCACGAAGATGGTCACATCGTCGCGCTTGATCAAGGTCCGGAAGGCGGTCGCTGCCGGCATGAACTCCGCGCCGCCGACCTTCGCCAATTCCGCGTCCGCTTCCGCATCCCGTTTCAGCGACCAGAACGCGAGCGCCCTGCACAGCCTCGCGCGATCGCCGACGGCTGTCAGGCCATCGAGCAGCGCCAAGCCCTGCTCGAGCAGGCCGCCCAGAATCAGCGCGCAACCCCGCAGCTCCGAATCCGCGGGCGCCATCTGCGCGACGTTCAGGAAATCGCCACGCGCGAACGCGGTGTCCGCCGAACCATACGCAAGGCGGATGTCTTCAGCGGTGAATCGGAATGAAAATTCGGGGGCGATCTTTCGGGAGCTCATGCCTCACTTCGTTTCGGTCAGGCGGAGGCGGTCGATCGCCTTCGCGTTGTAGAGCCTGTGCCGGAGCCGACGCGCCTCCACGATGCTCACGGCGCGAAAAATCCACAAGGGGTCGGCCAATTCTTCGCGACAAAATGCCTGTGTTGCCTCCTTCCAATACCGGGCGCGGCACTGATAGACCATGAGCCTTACCATCTCGCGCGCCCGCCAGTTTCGCAGGAAGCGCCGGACCTCGTCGGAGATGTCCTTACGGGCCAGCCATTGGTCGGCGATGCGCACATGCTCCTCCAGGTAGGGCGGCGTAAAGCCCTTGCGAAAGTGCATGGTGCGCGACTCATCGTGCATTCTCATTTCGGACACGACAACATCGAGCGAACCTTCCCGTACCCCTGCAATGGTCGCCCGCAACAGGAATTCGCGGTCACTGCTTTCCGAAAACATCGGATCGAAATTACCGATCTGGGAAAATACCGAGCGATGACAGAACCGCGCCGACAACAGAGGCATATCATCGCAGATGTTCTCGAGCGACAACCGGGTCATTTCCTCGCCAACCATCCGGCGCACGACGAGTTCCTCGCCGTCGGGGAGCGTGCAGAACATCTGCGCGCCACCGGTCCAGATTTTCACGTCAGGCCGAGCCGATGCCTCGCTGGCCAATCGGGTAAGCACGCCTGGACGGATCCGGTCGTCGCTATGAACGAGCAGAATGAAATCGCCAGTCGACGCTTGGACACCGAGAGCCGCCGCCGCCGTGGCGCCGGCCCCGCATCCGCCGACGAATCTGATGTGCGGATATTTCTGCGCCAGGCGCCGGGTGAAGCTCTCGGTGCCGTCGTGGACGACAATATGCTCGAGTTCGTAAGGCCCTTGATGCTCGACGCTGCCAATAGCTTCATCGACATAGTCCGACGAATCAATGGTCAACGTAATAATTGAAACTCTCATTTAGCTTCCGCGACGAGAACCTGCCCTTTTAGGTTGCCGAACCAGGGCTCCTGCCCTCATTAAACGAACCGCGATCGGTTTCAAAGCCGTGAATGGCGGGACGCATCGGCACAAACCGTACGCGCGTTCTCAGTCGGCAAGCCCTGAGATTCTCCGCTGCATCGCTGCGCTCGAAGGCTCATGCCGCCCGCAATTCCCACGCCCAGCACGTACATCCACCCTTCGACAAAATCGAACAGGTGAGCATTGAAGAGCGAGCTCACCAGATTTTGGACAACGACCAGTAATCCGATCCAGTTCGCCAGGCCCTGGCCGCGGAATAGCAGCAGATGCGCGACCCACATCGCATACAGCGCCGCTATTCCGACAATGCCCCATTGGACCGCCACGTAGAGTGTCTGATTGTGCGGGTTCCTGGTGATCTCGGCGGCAAGCCCGGATTGCCCGACCGCAGCCTGCTCGAACAAATGCCGGATCGAGCCGGTTCCATGACCGATGAGCGGCGCATCCGCAAAGAAGCCGAGCGACTTTTGCCAGTATTCGAGCCTCCTGCCGGTCGATGCGGCAATGTTTTGCTGATAGTCGCGATATTCAAGCGCAAACGCTGCGATCCGGCCCTGCAAATAGGGCGACGTGAACCACACCGTGGCGGCCAGCACGACAAGACCCGCGAACAGCAGCGCCGTCGCCCGACGATCAAGGTGCATGAAGGCCAACACGACGAGCAGCGCCGGGACATAAATCAGCGCCGCGCGTGCCGAGACCACGAACGCCATATTGGCGAAGAAGCCCAGCACCAAGGCCGCGCAGGCCAGTGCCGCCGCGTATCTACCCTGCTTATAGAAAGTGAAAATGAACGGCGTCAGCGCCACCATGCACAGCGCGAATTCCTGACTCTGGTCGATATAGTTCTTCACGGGTACGCCGGGGCTCTTGCCTGGCGCCAGCGCCAGTTCCGGTGCGAACCACACGATCCAGGATAGCCCCATCAGAATCGCGCAGGAGGCCAGAAACCCGACGAAAACCCAGACACTGCGCTGCCAACGCGCGAAATGGTAGAGCAGGAGCGGAAGGGCGAGCAGCTTGGCGACGGGACTGATACCTTGAAGCCGCTCTTGCCACGGAACATCCGCCCACAGCATTCCAACCAGGGCGAGTGCGACCAAAGCGAGCGGCCACAAACATATCGGATTTGCGAGCAGGCGCAGGAACGCGCGGTGATCGAAGGTCGAAAGCAGCGGCACCAGCGAGAGCAGCCAGAATCCAAACAATATCGCAACGGCGCTCGTGGACCAGGGCAAGGCCACCGCCGCGAGAACCACGAGCAGATTGGCCTCGAGAGGCACTGCGGCCAGGCTGAACTTGGAAGCAACACGGGCCGCCCAGTTGGAAACCGTTGATGTGCGACGCATGGCCTCAGTCATGTTCGACCGTTGGGCAGGCTTCCAAGGTCCGAGGCGGCGCCGGTTCCATGGGGCTGGCCGGCAGCGCATTCGGCGACCGATTGAATTTCTCCCCCATAACAACCGTATGCTGGATGCGACCAAAAATCCGTTTCCTGGGACCCTCGACCAGGCTGGGTACGTCATTTTTTCAGTGAATGCGATATTTGGGTAGCGGTTTGTTGAGGAACCGTCCACCCTTCAAGGGGAAGGCCTCGAAAGGCAACATGATCCAGAGTAGGCAAATGGGCGGACGGAATTCCGAGCGTCAGGAAAACTTGATCCCGGAATTCGAGGGCCCCCAATATTGCGGATCCGGATATCGGGTCCTCGTGATTTGCAACGATGGCGCCTACTTTCTTCGCCATCGGCTGTTGGTCGTCACCCATCTCACGTCCATCGGTGTCGATGTAACGGTTATCGCTGGCGGCGATCTCATTCCTGCAGAGAGAATTCAGGGCTGGAAATACATCCATGTGCCGATCGAGCGCTTCAGATTCGATCCATTTGGCGATGCGGCGCTGATGATTCGGACGGCGCGGACGATCCACGCGTTCAAGCCGCATGCCGTGCATCTCGTAACGCTCAAGCCCGCCATTTTTTCCGGATTTGTGTCGATCGTCTCGCGTTTTCTCCATGGGTGCCCGAAACAAGTTCTGATCACGCTTCCGGGTTTGGGCCGGATGATGTCGCCGAAGGCCCCCGGCCAACGGCGCTACCCGGTCGCAAGCACGCTTACGCTTCTGGCATTTCGAATGTTGTCGCGACGGGATTACGTACACTTCACTTTCGAGACGAGGCACGATTGCGAATTCTGGGCGGACAGGGGCATTGCCAACGACAGGAATTCATCACTCATCGACGGCGCTGGCGTGGACCCCAATCTGTTTTATCCGCTGGAAACCCCACGATGCAGTCGCACAACAAAGGTCCTGTTTGCTTCTCGGCTCTTGAAGTCGAAAGGCTTGAGCACTTTTCTGAAGGTGGCGCATGACCTGTCGCATCGTAGCGACGTGGAGTTCGTCGTCGCCGGCGTTCCGGACGATCACGATCCCGACGCGATACCGCACCGCGATCTCGAACAAATGACGGAAATCCGTTTCCTCGGCCACGTCACGGATATGCCGAACCTGCTCCGGCAATGCGACATCGTTTGCCTGCCGACAAGGTATGGCGAGGGAATCCCCCGCATCCTGATCGAGGCCGCAGCAACCGGCCTGGCGTCGATCGCCTCCAGTCACCCCGGATGCCGTGAGGCGGTCGAAGATGGCGTTACCGGGCAAATCCTGTCGGCGACGTCGGACACCGAAATGAGGCGGGAGCTATCCGATGCCATCGTCGAATATCTCGAAAGTCCCGACCTGCTGAAGCAGCACAAGCAGGCGGCCTATCGACACTTCCAGTCACGGCAGTTCGACCAGGCTGCGGTTGCCGACCGCTTCACAAAACTCCTGGGAGTGCCAACCGCGGGGGACGGGGCCCGGGCGGAACCTTTTCTTGAAAAACAACCCCATGCACAGTAGACGACCCCAGTTAAATCAATAACTTGGCGCGACCAATAAAGGCGACTGTCGCGCACCGCCGGCAGCCCCGATGCACCAGCCTTCGCCGGGATAAGAGCTTGCGGACCGAAGCTGGCAGAGGCAGCGAGGCTGGTGGAGAAACAGGCTCCGGGGGCGCTGCGCCTACCAAATAATATGGTATCATAGCACCTGACGCGCTCAACCCGGTTGGCGCGAACGCCGCTGCAGCCGATGGAAAGCCGCAGAATTGGAGGCGAAGCACCCTGCGCGCAAGGAGGTTCGAAGTATCCGACCATGTGACCGCGCTTCGGCAACGCGCTCGAGAGTGGCCTGCTCGGAAGGGATTGGCTCTCGGCCTGATTGACTCGGCTCGCGTTCCAGTGGCATGCACTTCATGCACAATCAGAAACGTTTGAAGCGAAGCCGAGCCAAACGATATGACTGCCACTACGCACCACGGTTTTTTGGCTTCTGATGCGGGCGCTGACTAAGGGTGGAGCAGAACACTCACGAGCTTTTCTCCCGAGAGGAGCAAGTGGTTGTCGGCTCCGACCGGACCTTTGGATGGGTGATGGCTGCCGCGCTCGCGCTCGTCACCCTCTTCAACAGCTGGCATTCCGGCCGCCTGTGGCCATGGACGTCAGCCCTTGCCGCGGTGTTCGCGGTCATTGCCGCAATCCGTCCCGCCACACTGCACCCGCTGAACCGTGCCTGGACGAAGCTTGGTCTGCTCCTGCACAAGATTGCCAATCCCATCGTGATGGGGCTGATCTTCTACGGTACGATCCTGCCAACCGGCCTCGTCATGCGCTGGAGCGGCAAGGATCCGTTGCGGCTGAAGCGTGACGCGAGCACCGAGAGCTATTGGATTCGCCGCACGCCCGGCCCTGCGCCCGAAACCATGCGAGATCAGTTCTGATGATCGATTTGTTCCCCGAAATCCGGCGCGTCCTTCGCGCGGCTGCGCCACCTATCAACGCGCTGCCTTGAGACATGCGCGTTCTCGGCATCTCGGCCTTCTATCACGACAGCGCAGCGGCTCTGATTGAAGACGGCCGCGTCGTTGCTGCGGCGCAAGAGGAACGCTTCACCCGAAAAAAGCACGACGCGTCGTTTCCGCACCATGCCATCGCGTACTGTCTGGAGGTGGCAGACGCGAGGCTTTCCGACATCGATCAGGTCGCCTTCTACGACAAGCCGTTCCTCAAGTTCGAGCGGCTGCTCGAGACCTACGTCGCCCTCGCGCCGCACGGTTTCCGCTCCTTCCAGATGGCCCTGCCGCTCTGGCTGAAGGAGAAACTGTTCCAGAAGAGCCTGCTGCAGAAACATCTCGCCAAATTCGATGCTGACTTTGCCCTCGACCGGCTCCTGTTCACCGAGCACCATCTGAGCCACGCGGCAAGTGCGTTTTTCCCGTCCCCATTCGAGAAGGCGGCCGTGCTCACGATGGACGGCGTCGGTGAATGGGCGACCACCTCGGCGGCGATGGGGGACGGCAACCGTCTCGAGATATTCCAGGAGATTCACTTTCCCCACTCGCTCGGTCTGCTGTACTCCGCCTTCACGTACTACACCGGCTTCAAGGTCAATTCCGGCGAATACAAGCTGATGGGGCTTGCTCCCTATGGCGAGCCGAAATACGCGCAGCTCATCCTCGATTCACTGATCGATCTGAAG
Organism: Bradyrhizobium sp. WSM2254; assembly: GCF_000472645.1. Taxonomy (NCBI): domain Bacteria; kingdom Pseudomonadati; phylum Pseudomonadota; class Alphaproteobacteria; order Hyphomicrobiales; family Nitrobacteraceae; genus Bradyrhizobium; species Bradyrhizobium sp. WSM2254. The sequence continues at coordinate 121,017 of NZ_KI421445.1, forward strand.
GCGGACGGCTCGTTTCGCCTCGACATGTCGTATTTCGATTATTGCACCGGGCTGACGATGACCAATGACCGGTTCGCCAAACTGTTTGGGCAGCCGGTGCGTTCGCCGAACGAACTGCTCACGCCGTTCCACATGGATATCGCAGCCTCAATCCAGGCAGTCCTGGAGGAGGCGGTACTTCGCTTGACCCGCAGCCTTGCGGTTCAGACCGGCGCACGCAATCTGTGTCTTGCCGGCGGCGTTGCACTCAATTGCGTCGCCAATGGCAAGGTGTTGCATGACGGCAGATTCGATTCGATCTGGATTCAGCCGGCCGCCGGTGACGCCGGCGGTGCGGTTGGAGCGGCACTCGCTGCCTACCATCAGTTCAGACAACAACCGCGCCAAGCCGTGGCCGGCGACGGCATGTCCGGCGCTTTTCTGGGACCCGAATTCTCGCAAGAGGTGATCGAGCAGCGGCTGCGCGCCGCCGGCGGCCGCTTCGATGTACTCAGCGAAGATGCAATGATCGAGACGACAGCGGCGGCGCTGGCAGACCAGCTCGCGGTCGGCTGGTTTCAGGGTAGGATGGAATTCGGCCCGCGCTCGCTCGGCGCCCGCTCGATCCTGGGCGATCCGCGGTCGCCCTCGATGCAGAAGAACCTCAATCTCAAAGTGAAGTTTCGCGAGAGCTTCCGGCCGTTTGCGCCGGCGGTCACGCGCGAGGACGTTGCGGATTGGTTCGAGCTCGATGGCGACAGTCCGTACATGCTCCTGGTTGCCGGCGTCAGGGGTGACCGGCGTCACATGATGAGCGCGGACGAGCAAGCATTGTTCGGCATCGACAAGCTCAACGTGGTGCGCTCGACGATCCCCGCCGTGACGCATGTCGACTATTCCGCCCGAATCCAAACGGTGAGCGCCGACACCAATTTGCGCTTCCATCGCTTACTGTCTCGTTTCAAGGCGCTCACTGGATGCCCGGTGCTGGTCAACACCAGCTTCAACGTTCGCGGCGAACCGATCGTCTGCACACCAGAGGATGCCTTCCGCTGTTTCATGGGTAACGAGCTCGACATGCTGGTGGTCGGCAACTGCATCCTGAGAAAAGAACAGCAGGATCCCGCACTCAAGCGTGACTACAGTGCAGCCTTCTCGCCGGACTGAACTTCCGGCATGGCATCGTGGCTCGAATTGCCACGCCCCGGCGAAGCCATAGGACTCACCAGCCGCCGACCAATTCCTCCCTGCTCCCAATCACGATGTGGGTTTCGGGCGCTTCGGTGGAGTCTCTCAGGGCACGACCAGCTTCTTGCGAATGGCATAGCGGACCAGTTCGGCCGTCGACGACATTCCGAGCTTGCGCATGGCCGACGCACGATGGGTCTCGACGGTCTTCACGCTCAGCTTCAAAATGGTGCTCATGGATCTGTTGGTATGCCCTTCCGCAATCAATTGGACCACGCTCTGCTCACGCGACGTTAGCAGCATGTCCGACTTGCCATGCTTGTTGAGCTGGTAGTCATGGAGCAGCTTCTCCACCAGGGCGCTGGTGAAGTAGGGCCTGCCGTCGAGCAACGCCTCGATCGCGGAGATCAGGTGCTTCTTGGCATCCGACTTGAATAAGAAGCCGCGAACTCCGGCCAGAACGGCTTCCGTCAGCAGTTCTTCGTCCTCGTGCATTGTCAGGATCAGAACTTCCGTGGGCAGATCAAGTGCCTTGAGCCGGCGGCTGACCTCCAGCCCGTTCATGAGTGGCATCGAATAATCGACGATTACGATGTCCGAGCTCGTCTCCACGGCCAGACCAACGGCTTGCTCACCATTGGTCGCCTCGCCGGCGACGATCCAGTTGGACTGCGTTTCGACAATCGCGCGAAGCCCTGAACGTACGACTGCATGATCATCCGCAATCAAGATGCGTTTCATGGCGTCGTTCTCGTTTTCCGGCCGCAATCAATGGAGACGGCCGGCAGCCGCTAGGTCGAACAATCATGCCGATCATGGCTCGAAGCGCCATCCTGCAAAACCCTGAGCTGCGTCGGCGAATGTACCGACGTGGCCGCCTTCAAGGAGATCCCGCGGACCGACGCGCTGTCATGCCTCAACCAGCTGCGCGCGAACGGCATACCGGACCAGACCTGCGGTTGAGTTCACCTCCAGCTTGCGCATCGCAGCCGCCCGATGTGCCTCGGTTGTCTTGACGCTGAGGTTCAAGATCGCGCTGATGCCCTTGTTGCTGTAGCCTTCAGCTACCAGCTTGACGACGAGCTGCTCGCGTGGCGTAAGCCCGCGACGCCGATCTGCTTCGCTGCCCGCGCCGTGATCCAGTTCGTTCCGGCAGCTTTCGCTGCAGAACCGCTTATGCACCAAAAGTGCGTCGACGGCCGCCAGCAGCATTCTGTTCGCGTCCGATTTCGCCAGAAATGCGCGTGCGCCGGCCTCGAACGCCTGCTGCGCAAGCAGACCGGACTTGTGCACCGTGAAGATCAAGACCTCCGTCTGCAACGGATAGTCCCTGATCCGCCGCGCAACCTCCACTCCCGTCATTCGCGGCATGGAGAAGTCGACGATAGCCACATGCGGCCGGCTTTCGATAGCCGCGGTCAGCGCCTTGCTGCCGTCGTTCGCCTCGGCAACCACCTCCCAATCCGCTCGCTGTTCGAGCACCGCTCGCAAGCCCAATCGCACCGCTTCGTGATCATCCGCGATAAGAAAGCGTTTCATGGCAGAGCACTCCAATGTCGCTATACGGCAGCCATTCCCACCCGCCACCGATAACCTTCTTCTTCTTGCCTCAGTGGGTGCCAGCTTGGGCCCTCCCGAAGCCCGCGGCCTTTCGCCGGCCACGCTTGTTCGTCGCCAGCCCATGCGGAAACTCCGCGCGCAGGACGGTGCCGGAGAGCTGTATTGCCGGATCGGAGTGGATATCCAATGACCCTCCGATCTGTTCGAGACGTGCCCTCATCGCGGGAATTCCGACGCCGATGGATATGGTTTTCGCGCCTTGCTTCGCGTAGTCGGCGCGCATCCCCCGCCCATTATCAGTGACCGTCAGTCGAAAATGACGACCGATCGCATCGATAACGATGCTCACTTCCGTCGCGTGCGCATGGCGGAATATGTTCGTGAGGGCTTCCTGGACGATCCGCAGCAAGGCGCGTTGCTTCTCGTAAGGTAGCCTGTCGACGTCGGGCACGATCCTGGTCGTGACCCGCAACGAGGTGCGGGCCGCAAATCCATCGGCATAGTGCTCGATCGCGGCCTTGAGTCTGTCGATCGTCAGATTCTGGGGGTGTAGCAGATAGGAAAAGGCACGGATTTCCCTGAGTGCCTCGTCGATAGACGCGTCGATCTCATCGCAAAGCCGTTCGGCACCGACCGGGTCGCTGATGTTACGCCGGAGCCGCATGAGACCGAGACTCGCGGCAATCAAATGCTGACATGTCGAATCATGGAGATCGGAAGCAATCCGCTGCTGGATATCCTCCTGAATGGACGCCAAATTGGCCCCGACGTGCAGATCATCGACTCCTTCGATCGCGGCTTCGAATGCACCATGACGCATGGTACGATGGCTACCGATCAGTCGGATCGCGCTCCTTGCCACGGGATCCACAACGGGAACGATGGTCGTCTCCATATTTTGCCGCCGGTCGCCAAATGCGAGACGATGGCGAATCCTCACTTCCGTACCTTCCGCAACACAGGCGCGAAGGGCTTCATAGATGGATCTAGCGTCATCCCTGCTCATGCAACTGGAGACGTCCATCTCCCGGATGTCATCGGATGAAATGCCGAGATGCGACTCGAAGGCCGGATTGATCCCCTCATAGACGAAGCGTCCGCCAGGCGAAGGGCGCACTACGAAGAGAAAGTCGGCCGAGCACATCCAGTACAGCCGGTCGCTGGCTTCTTCGAAACCGAGCCGGAACGACCCTGTGCCGCCGGTTCGAATTGGCTCGGGAGCGGGAAAGCTATGAGGCTTCACGGTACGCGCTCACTCTGCTGCGGAAACGCCCGACATTGAAGCTCGATATCGAGAGTCGCCGTCCTGCCCCGCAGGCGAGGCATCACCCTGGATCAGAGTACAGACGCCCGTGGGGTCCGCAGATTATACACCGTTAGGTTGATAGCGCCATAAGTAGTCGTAGCGCGAGATTGGAATCTCGAATTCGTGAGGGGAGAAGGCACTGGACTCAAAAGAGATGCAACAAATGCTAAAGTGCCACTTACAACTTTTACGAGCGAGACAATTGTACAACAGCTTTATCGACACGTAAGCAACGCGCTCCGAGAATCATGCATATCGTTCTCGGATCGAGATCGGACGACATGTACCACCAGGCGCTAGCGGGTTCCGGCTCCGCTCGCGCTGGACTTCTTCTTCTTTCCTGCCTTCGCGCTCGGAGGGGGCTGTTGAGGCGGCGCGATCACCAGCGGATGAGACGGCACCTGGAGGCGGTTAATGCCGACGTCGTCCCTGAGTGCATCGGTATCCAGGCGTTGGCTTCGGTCCACAGAATCGCGCGGGTCTGCGGCAGCGGCAGACGGCGCCGCTAGACCAACGGCGAGTCCCATCAGCACCCACGCGCATTTCATCATCTTGCAGGCCCCTCAAAAAGCGAAGTCAAGTCGAGGACCGATCCTGAGGTCCCTGTAGCGCCGCACCGCAACATTCGATGTACGCGCCTCGTACAACACACTGGTCGTCAGCGACACGTTGCTGGTAAAATTGTACTTCACACCCAGGTCCGCCGAGTAGATCTGGTCCTGCCGCCCCCGGTTCAGCCCGTCCGTGAACCAGAAGGCTTCGAACAGCGGCGTGCTCACGATCGACCATTTCGGATCGAGCTTGACCTCGATGCCGAGCAACGCGTCGAAGCGCCAGCGGCGAGCTTCCGCGAGGTCGGAAAACCGGTAGGTCACAAGCAACAGCGGCGAGAGTGTCACATTATTCATGCGGAAGTCGCGCGCCACCGAGCCCATCACGTCATGCGAAGTGAAGGCAAGGTCCCGGTAGACACCGTCGAAATCATATCGGTTCTCGTAGATGGCGGAGAAGCGCCAGCCGTCCCAATTCTCCGTCAGGCGCGCTCCCACGCGTGCGACTGCAGCGTTGCCATCCTTCTCCCTCGCAAACGCCTCGTATTGGGCGCGAGCGTAGAGCCGGTAGGAAAGGTCATTTGTCAGATTCCCGTCCAGCCTGACGCTCACGTCAGGCTCGTAGTAGAAATCCGATTTGCGGTTGTCCCGGCTGAACAAGGCATTGTCGGTGAAAGTCGGTGCAACGGAGCCGACGACGCTCCATGACGGAGCGGAGTAATACGGTACGGGACTGCTCGCCTTCAGCTCGGTGAGATCAACATCCGCGGCCCACGCGGTGCTTGCTCCAAACAATCCAACGACCGGCAACAGAACGATAGATCCACGCATGGCATGCCCCGATGGCTTCTGCGTACACCAGGAATCGCCTCAGATTGGGCAGCGATTGTGGCGTGTTAATGATAGGATTTTAAATCAGGGATTGAACCGACAGATTGCCATTTCGTAAAATGCCGGAAGCTCCCGACGCTGCGGAACAGACGCCGGGGAACTCACTCTGCATCTGACGCGATCGGTTGCGTTGCCCCGAGAAAAGCGGAACGGCGCGCTGGCCTCACGGCCAAGCCCACTCGATCCGCCTAGTAGTCCACCGCATCCCTGGTGATCGGACAGGTCATGCAATGACCGCCTCCCCGGCCCCGCCCGAGCTCTGCACCGACGATGGTGATCACCTCGATCCCTTCCTTGCGCAGCAACGTGTTGGTGTAGGTATTGCGGTCATAGGCAAACACCACGCCCGGGGACGCGCAAACCAGATTGGCGCCGCTGTCCCACTGCGTCCGCTCGCGCATATAGGCGTTGCCACCGGTCTCGACCACGCGCAGCTTCTTCAGGCCAAGGGCCTCAGCCACCACATCCACGAACGGCTTTTCGTCCCTGCGCAGTTCGAGGCCGGCGGAATTGTCGGCCGGCCGGTAGGAAAAGGCCGCGATGTTGTTGACGATGTCGGGATAGAGCAGAACGCAATCCCGGTCGGCGAACGTGAAGACCGTATCCAGATGCATTGCGGCGCGGAGCTTCGGCATCGCAGCCACGATCACACGCTCGGCCGCCTTTTTCCTGAACAAGGCCGCGGCGACCTGGCTGATCGCCTGCCGCGAGGTGCGCTCGCTCAACCCGATCAGGACGTTGCCCTTGCCGATCGGCATCACGTCGCCGCCTTCCAGCGTCGCGAGACCGTGGTCCCGGGTCGGATCGCCCCACCAGACATTGACCTTGCCGGCGAAATCCGGATGGAACTTGTAGATGGCGGTGGCGAGGATCGGCTCTTCATGCCGCGCCGGCCAATAGAGCGAGTTCAGCGTGACCCCGCCGTAGATCCAGCATGTCGTGTCGCGCGTATACAAGGTGTTGGGCAGCGGCGGCAGCAGATACTCGGTCATGCCGGCGGCCTCGCGGACGAGCTTGAGCATCTCGCCGCCATGGGCCTCCGGGAAGTCATGGGTCGAAACGCCCCCGATCAGCGTTTCGGCCAGTTCGCGCGGCGTGAGGCTCTCGAGATAGCCCCGCAGTTCGTCGACGAGACCGAGACCGACCTGATCGGAAACAACCTGGTTGTCGAGGATCCACTTTCTGGCCTCGGGGATCGCGACCGTCTCGGTCAGCAGGTTGTGCATCTCGACCACATCGATCCCGCGATCACGCATCTTCTGCACGAAATCGAAATGATCGCGCTTGGCGTTTTCGACCCACAGGACGTCGTCAAATAGCAGCGTGTCGCAATTGGAAGGCGTGAGGCGCTGATGGGCGCGGCCGGGTGAGCAGACCATGACCTTGCGGAGCTGACCGACCTCCGAATGAACGCCAAAGGGACTATTGGATTCCGATGCCTGCTTTGCCATGGGACTGCCCTTGAGGGTTGCCTTGCCTAGATCGTGATGTAGCCGGTGGCCAATCCGTGAATCCCGACAGCAGCGCCGACGGCGGCTGCGATGAAGATGCCCCACTCGACGGCCGTGAAGACCCTCGCCTTCTGTTCCAGGCGCGCCCAGAAATAGAGTGCCGTGCCGGGCGCGTAGAGGATCAGGGACAGCAGCAGGAACTTCATTCCGGCCGAATAGATCAGGAACAGCGTGTAGATGACGGCGATGCCGGCAAAGATCGTGTCGCGCGTTCGCTCACTGCCGCTCTTCTCATAAGTCTCGCCCCACCTGACGAGCAGAAGCCCGTAGGCTGCGACGAGGAAGAACGGAATGAGTGACATCACGCTCGTCAGATTGAGCATCAACGCGAACGCATCCTGCGACCAATATGTGCTGATGACGAAGAGCTGGACGATCACATTGGTGAGCCAGAGCGCCGCGGCGGGCACCTTGTTCGCATTTTCCTGCCCGAACAACGCCGGCATATCCCTGGTCCGGCCGGCGGCAGAGAGCACCTCGGCACAGATCAGCGACCAGGCGAGATAGGCCCCCAACACCGAAACCAGAAGTCCAATGCTGACGAAGATCGCGCCCCAATGCCCGACCACGGCCTCCAGGACCGTCGCCATGGACGGCTGCCGCATGCCGGCGATCTCGGCGCGGAGCAGCACGGCATATGGCAGCATGGTGACGAGCACCATCAGGCTCGTCACGATCGCAAACCCGAGCAGGGTTGCAGCACCGACATGCGCACGCTCCTTGGCGTAGCGTGAATAGACGCTGGCGCCCTCGATGCCGAGAAAGACAAACACCGTGACCAGCATCGTGGCGCGGATCTGCTCGAACAGGCCCTTGTCCGGCATGCCCACGCCGCCCCAGAAATTGCCGCGGAACATGTCGGCGTTGAATGAGACGATCAGGATCGCGATGAAGACCAGGATCGGCACGATCTTGGCGACGGTGACGATGGTGTTGATCGCGGCCGCCTGCTGCACGCCGCGCAGGATCATGAAGTGGAACAGCCAGATTCCGATCGAGGCGACGATGATTGCCGTGACCGTGTTCCCGTCGCCAAAGACCGGAAAGAAGGCGCCCAAGGTCGACTTGATGAGGACCCAATAGGATACGTTGCCGATGCAGCTGCCGATCCAGTATCCGAATGCCGACAAGAAGCCGGGATAGTCGCCAAATCCTTCCTTCGCATAGGCATAGACGCCGGCATCGAGCTCGGGCTTTCGCTCGGCCAGTGCCTGGAACACCCGCGCGAGGGTGTACATGCCGCCGCCGGCAATGCACCAGGCGAAGATCGCGCCGAACGGACCGGTGGCGATGCCGAAAGTTCTCGGCAGCGAGAATATCCCCGAGCCGACCATCGAGCCGACCACCATCGCGGTCAATGCGAACAGGGAGAGCTTCTGGATTGACGGCGTCCCAGTCATGTGAAGACCTCGCGACACGCGGGTGCGCAACATCCCGGCCGAGCGACTTTGCCGGCGGTCGCACGATGCGCCCTGGGCGACACCTGGAATATCGGGTGATTACCTAGTCGAGCGTCGGGATTTCCCTCGCCGGAAACAGCCACTCACGACGACGGTGGCGCGGAGGCCATGGCTGGTCCCTTCTCCCCGAACCAGGTCACGTACAATGTCGGCAGCAACACAAGCGTCAGCACGGTCGCGACCAGCAGGCCGCCCATGATTGCAACCGCCATCGGCCCCCAGAATACGGTTGGCGCAATCGGGATCATGCCGAGAACGGTCGACACCGCCGTCAGCATGATGGGACGGAAACGGGAGCTGCTGGCATCCACCGCCGCGTCCCATGGGCTCTTGCCCTGCGCGCGCTCCGCGTCGATCTGGCTGATCAGAATTACCGCGTTCTTGCAGATCATGCCGAGCAAGGCGAGAACGCCGAGAATGGTGACAAAGCCCATCGGCCTGCCGGACAGCAACAGCGCGGCCACGACGCCGATCATCCCGAGCGGAGCCACGCTGACGACCATGACCAGTCGCGAAAAGCTCTGCAGCTGGACCATCAGTACCGTGAACATGACGAACAGCATCATGGGAACCACGGCGAGCACAGACGCCTGCGATTTCCGGCTCTCTTCCACGGTCCCGCCGACGGCCACATCGTAGGATGCAGGAAGCGTCTTCCTCAGCTTTTCGATCGCGGGCGACAGAGCATCCACCATCGTATCGGGCAGCGTTCCACCACCGATATCGGCACGCACCGTCAGGGTCGGGATGCGGTCGCGTCGCCAGATCAGCGGATGCTCCTGATGATATCCGAACGTCGCAAACTGGCTGAGCGACACCGTCTTTCCACCAGGTAGCGGCACCTGGAGCGTGCGCAGGTTGGACAGCGAAATGCGCTGTTCATCGATTGCCCGGGCCACCACGTTGACCAGATAGATGTCGTCGCGGACCTGGGTGACGATTGCGCCGGATATCACGGTGTTCAATACGCTCGATATCGCCTGCGAGCTCAGGCCGAGCCGGCGCGCTTCATCCTGATCGACGTAGATGCGCAGCTGGCGCTCCGGCTCCATCCAGTCGAAGTTGATGCCCTTGGCCCTGGGATCCGCGGCCAGGATCTGTCCAACCTTGAGTGCAATCTCACGCACCTGCTCGACATCAGGTCCGCTGACGCGATATTGCAGCGGCCATCCGACAGGTGGGCCGAGGCCCAGAGGCGAAACCGACGAGACGGCCGCCGGAAACTCCTCCGCGAGACGACGCTCCAACCCCACCTGCAGGCGCTCGCGCGCTGCGACGTCCTTTGCCACGACAACCGCCTGCGTGAAGGAATCGTTCGGAAGCTCCACGCTCAGTGGGAGATAGAAGCGGATCGCACCGCGCCCCACATTGGTGCTCCAATGACGGACGTCCGGATCGGCGGCCAATGCTGCATCCAGGCGCTTGGCTGCCATCTCGCTCGCATGGATCGATGCGTTCTGCGGCAGGCTCAGGTCCACGAGCAATTCGGGCCGATCGGACGACGGAAAGAACTGCTGCGGGATCAACGGAAGCGCGAGAACGGACGCAACAAAGAGCGCCAGCGAGATCGCGATCGTCAGCCACTTGGCGCGCATCGCCAGCGTCAGAAAACTCCGATAGAAACGGAACATCGCGCCGGGCTCGGCAGCGCCCTTCTGCGCCGGCGGGACAAGAATGACGACACCCAGCAAGGGCGTGAAGACCACGGCAACGAGCCACGACACCAGGAGCGCGATCGCAACCACCGCAAACAGCGAGAACGTATATTCGCCGGCCGAGCTCGCGGCAAACCCGACCGGGATGAAGCCCGCGATCGTCACCAGCGTTCCCGCAAGCATGGCAAAGGCATGGCTGCGGTAGGCAAACGTCGCCGCGTCGACCTTGCTATCGCCTTGCGCCAGCCGATTGAGCGTTGCGTCGGTGGTCGTCATCGCATCGTCGACCAGAAGTGCGAGCGCGATGATCAGCGCTCCCAGCGATATCCGCTGCATGTCGACGCGAGCGATCTCCATGATCGGAAACACGATGGCCAGCGTCAACGGGATGGCAAGCGCGATGATGAGGCCGGGACGGATTCCGAGGCTGATGAAACTCACCACCAGGATGATGGCGATCGCCTGAAGGAGCGAGGTCATGAATTCGCCGATCGCGCCCCCGACCACGACTGCCTGGTCGGCAACGAGGATCGGCTCGATTCCGATCGGGAGGTCGGCGGTGATCTCCGCCATCACCTTCTTGACGTTTCTGCCGAGCGCAAGAATGTCACCGCCGTCGCGCATTGCGATGGCAAGCCCGATTGCAGGCTGGCCGTTGACCCGGAACATCGGTTGCGGCGGATCCACGTAGCCGCGCCGCACCTGCGCGATGTCGCTCAGGCGAATCGTGCGTCCTCCCGCGACGAAATTGACGCCCGCGATGTCCTGCTCCGACTGAAAACCGCCTGACACCCACACGGAGATGCTTTCCTTGCCGGTCTGGATCACGCCCGCCGGGCGGACGATATTTTGCGATTGCAGCGCGGCGAGCAGAGCCGCCCGATCGACGCCCAGGGTCGCAAGTTCCTGCTTGGAGAATTCGACGAAGATCACCTCGTCCTGCGCACCCAGGAGCTCGATCTTCGACACGTCACGGACCTGAAGCAATCGGGAACGGATACGCTCGACGTGATCTCGCAATTCCCGTTGCGTGAAGCCGTCACTGGTGAAGCCGTAGACGATGCCGAACGTGTCGCCGAAGTCGTCATTGAAGCCCGGACCGACGACCCCGGCAGGCAAGGTGTGCCGCATGTCGCCGATGCTCTTTCTCACCTCATACCAGGTGTCGGAAACCTGCCTCGCGTTCGCACTTCCCTTCAGGTTGACGAAAATGGTGACGAGACCCGCCCGGGTGAAGCTGCGCAGGAAGTCCAGGTGGGGCGTCTCCTGCAATTGGCGCTCGAGCCGCTCCGTCACCTGCTTCATCGTCTCTTCGGTCGTTGCCCCCGGCCAGGCCGCCTGAACGACCATGGTCTTGATGATGAAGGACGGATCCTCGTTTCGGCCAAGCCGGAAATATGCCAGTCCACCGGCGATCACGGCAACCATCATCACATAGACGACGAGCGAGCGATGCCTGAGGGCCCAGTCGGAGAGATTGGGCCCGGTCATGGCTCTGACCCGAGCACCCGCACCTTCTGGCCCGGGTGAAGCGCCTGCACGCCCGCGGTGACGACGATTTCTCCGGCGTCCAACCCCTGCGAGACGATGACCTGTGCCTGGTCGAAACGCAGGATATCAACGTTGCGCGCCGAAACGACGTTCGTCGACGGATCGACAACCCACACGGCCGGCTGTTGATTGATCCGCGTCAACGCGGTTGCCGGTATGTCGATCACCGGCCCGGAACTGGTTTCGACGCGGCCGTTGACGGTCGCGCCGAGCCGCATCGCCGCCGGCGGATCCGTCAAGCCGACCATGACCTCGAAGGTGCGGGTGACTGGATCGGCTTGTGCCGCGATCTGACGAATGCGGCCTCGCGCCGTAATCTTCGGATCATCCGTCAGGCTGACGGTGACCTGCACGTCGGCTGGGGCCGATCTGACCATCTGAGCAGGAACATCGAAGATGGCGTCGCGGCCGTCCTGTCTGGCGATCCGCGCGATCATTTGTCCGGCCTGAACGACCTCGCCGGCCGACGGCCCCGTCGTGGTGATCTTGCCCGGCGCGTCGGCTCGCAGTTCGGTGAAACTGACGAGATCGTGCGCAGAACTCAATTGCGCCTCCGCCGCCTCGACCTGCGACTGGGCGGTCTGTCGTGCTTGCGTCGCCGCCTCGAAATTGGCACGCGTGGTCCACCCTTGTGCCAACAGAGTCTCCTGGCGCTCGTAATGGTTGCGTGCCTGCGTCAACTGGCCCTGTGCAGCGGAAAGAGCAGCCTTCGCCTGCCGCAATGTGCTCAGCTCGCTCTGGGGCTCCAGTTGCGCCAGCAACTGCCCGGCCTCGACCCTGTCACCGAGCCTGGCCTCGTTCGCAAGCAGACGCCCGGAGATCCGGAAAGCGACGCTGACTTCGTCCTCCGCCTCGATGCGCCCCGTGAAGGTCAGCGGCATCAGGCTCTCACGCTTCTCGATCGTCGTGGTCCGGACCGGACGCGGAGACGACTTCGTTGTTTCCACCTGACGGTCACACGCAGCCAGGATCGACGCGGATGCAACTGCCATCAGCGTCAGTGCAATGGCTTGCCGAGGTGTCGTTCGGCGACCGCGCATAGCCAAGCTCCTCAAATTCCTGAGACGTTGCCGAGCAGGTCAGCCTTTCCCGAGGTTGCGATTTCGCGGCATCGCCCCTCGGTATTCTTGCCCAGGGGATCGGCCGCACACATCGGCAAATCTACTCGGTGCGGCCGGATGCAATCGCGGTTACGGCGCGGCGCAAACGCAGGCAAAACCTGACGAGGCGTGACAACCGTCCGACAGCGCTCTGGGGAATTCCCGACGCCTGATCAGGCAATCACCCAATATCGCCGGTCTCATCAAGAGCGCACTGTTCCACGCTCAGATGAAGCGATCGAGCGCGGCGGCTTGACGAATGAGAGGGCCCTCGGGACAGCGGGACGCACATACGGGCGTCGGAGTCGGGGCGACCTGGCGAAGCGCGGCGTCCCGAGCGGCATGGTTCCTCTGCCTTTGGCTCGTTCTTGCCGGCGCCTCTCGCGATGACATTCCTGCCGCAACAATCGCCGTCGCGACGGCAACCTGGGCGAGCCTGCGTTTGCTGGAGCCTGGCACGTCGCGGCGCTCACCTCGCGCGATCCTCCGACTGGCGCTTCTGTTCCTGTACCAGTCCATTGTGGCCGGAGTGGACGTCGCAAGGCGCGCACTCGATCCCAGCCTGCCGCTGCGCCCTGGATTCGTCGCGTATCCAACCCGCCTTCCGCGTGGCCTGCGTCGCAACGTGTTCGCTACACTCACCAGCCTGTTGCCAGGCACCGTGCCGGCCGGAGAGGAGGAGGCGCAACTCCTCTATCACTGCCTCGACGTCGATCAGCCCGTGATCGCCGAACTCGATCAGGAGGAGGCGGCCTTGGCTCGAGCGCTTTACAATGACTGAGTTCCTGACGGTCGCGGTCGGCTTTATTCTGGCCATGCTGGCGCTTGGACTGTTGTCGATCCTGCGTGGCCCTGGCGACGCTGATCGAGTCATGGCGACGCAACTGATTGGGACCGGAGGCATTGCGACACTGCTACTGCTCGGCACCGCAGCGAGCATACCCGCAGCGATCGACGTGGCGTTGACCCTGGCGCTGCTCGCCACCTTCACCTCCATCGCGTTCGTCAAGAAGGGACTTTCCCGCTTCGCGGCCGATGGAACCGCATCAACGGAGGACGAATGAGCCTCGCACGCGACGTGATGACGATTGCAGCAGTGTCGGCCGGCGCGTTCTTTTTTCTGGCCGGCACGGTCGGCCTGCTCCGCTTTCCCGATACCCTGACGCGCCTGCACGCGCTGACCAAGGCGGACAATCTCGGCCTCGGCCTGGTTGTGCTCGGACTGCTCCCGCAGGCAGCGGGTCTTCGCGACGGGCTGAAGCTGGTTGGTATCTGGCTGCTCGGCCTGCTCGCGGGCGCCACCGTCTCGCAACTGATTGCGCGTGCGGCGCGCCATAGCCAGCTGAACCGATGAGCATTGAGACGGTCTTCGAAATCGTTCTTGCCGCGGTCGTGCTGACCCTCGGCGTCTGGACGATCGTCGTGCCCGAGACGTTTTCGGCCACGGTCGGGTTCGTTGCCTATGGACTGCTGGTGGCACTCATCTGGGTACGCCTCGATGCTGCCGACGTCGCGCTGACCGAGGCCGCAATCGGCGGCGGGCTCGGTGGCGTCTTGCTGCTGGGTGCGGCGGCGCGGTTGCGGGATGCCGACATGATGGCAGACGCAAGGCCAGGCAAACTGCTGCGAGCCGGCGCCGCAGCGCTGTCCGTACTGACGGCTGCCGTGCTGGCCGGGGTGGTCCTGCTGCTACCCGATCCTGCTCCGACGCTTGCCCCGGCTGCTGTTGCAAATGCCTGGGCGACGGGCCTGTCCAACCCCGTCACCAACGTGCTCATGGCGTTCCGCGCCATGGATACCATGCTCGAGAAGGTCGTGCTGTTGCTGGCCATCATCGGCGTTTGGTCGCTTGCGCCTGACAGCGCGTGGGGCGGCCGTCCGGGGCCGCGCCACCAGGCCGATCCACGTGGCGTTCTCGCCTTTCTTGCGCGGCTGCTGCCACCGGTTGGCATCGTCATCGGGATCTATATCCTCTGGACCGGTTCCGACCATCCCGGCGGAGCTTTCCAGGGCGGCGCGATTCTCGCGTCGATGTGGCTGCTGACCATCATGGCCGGATTGGCGGACACGCCGCTCGTGAGCCATCGATCGGTACGGTTCATCCTCGTTGCCGGACCCGGCCTGTTCCTGCTCGTCGGCCTTGCCGGCCTTCTGTTTGGCGCCGCATTCCTCTCCTATCCGCCGGCGCTGGCCAAGCCGCTGATACTTGGCATCGAAATCGCAATGACCCTGACGATCGCAGCGACGCTCGGCCTGCTGCTCGCCGGCGCGCCGGAACGGAGCACGGGGCCGTGAGCGGCGTGACGGTGTTCGGATTGTACGCTGCTGCCGCAGTCGGACTCGGGCTCTACGGCCTGATCACGAACCCCCAGCCCCTCCGCAAGATCATCGCCTTCAATCTACTTGGCAGCGGCGTATTCCTCCTGTTCGGCGTCGTTGGACGGCGCGGTGCGGCGGCAGGGATGGGCAACGATCCCGTGCCGCAAGCCTTGGTGATCACCGGCGTCGTCGTCGCGTTTTCCGCAACGGCTTTGGCAATCGCACTGCTGCTGCGGCTGTTCCAGACGAGCGCCTCCGTGGCGCAGAGCAGTCGCTCCTCGCCGGGCGATGACCCAGATCAGGCTGGTGGCTGATGCTACCCCCTGCCCCTGCACTGGACGCGACAACAACCCCAAGCGGGTTCCTGCTGGTGCTGTCGATTGCCATACCCATCGCGGGTGTTCTGCTGGCCTTCGTTCTGGGCGACCGATACGTCAGGCTGGTCGCATTCGCGATGGTGCCGCTGGGGCTGGCGATCGCCGTGACGATTCTGGCAGCAGTGCCGCACGGCACGGGCCCTCTCGTTTACCTGCTCGGCGCCTGGCCGCCGCCGCTGGGGGTGGCGCTGCGCGCGGACGGATTGTCGGCCGTGATGCTTGCGGCAACCGCAGTCGTGATCTCCGCAGTCGCCGTCTATGCCGGTGCTGAATTCTCCGTCACGACGACCAAGGCCCGCGCGCCATTCGCGTTCTGGATCCTGCTGCTGGCGGTCTGGGCCGCGCTGAACGCAATCTTTGTCGGTGGAGACCTCTTCACGCTTTATGTTGCCCTGGAATTGCTGACATTCGCCGCGGTGCCGCTGGTCTCGCTGGATGGCCGCCCGGAGACCCTGCGAGCGGCGATACGGTATCTGCTCTTCGCGTTGCTCGGCTCCGTGCTCTATTTGCTGGGCACGGCACTGCTCTATGGTCTCCATGCCACCCTGGATATCGTGCTGTTGTCGCATCGGATTGGAGCAGAGCCGGCCTCGCTCGTCGCGGCGGCATTGATGACAACGGGTCTTCTGGCCAAGACCGCGCTGTTTCCGTTGCATCTCTGGCTGCCGCCGGCCCACGCGGGCGCGCCAGCTGCCGCCAGTGCGATCCTGTCTGGCCTCGTCGTGAAGGGATCTTTCTTCATCATCGTGCGGCTCTGGTTCCAGGTGATGCCTGGGCTGCCCGGTTTCGCCGCCACGCAACTGCTCGCCGCGCTGGGAGCGGCGGCGATCGTGTTTGGAAGCGTTCTCGCCTTGCGCCAGGAACGACTGAAGCTCCTGATCGCGTATTCAACGCTGGCCCAGATCGGGTATCTCTTTCTGATGTTTCCGCTCGCGTTCAATGGCTCGGGTCACCTGGAGAGTGGCGGGGCCCTGGCGGGCGGCCTGCTACAGGCTGGTTCTCATGCCACTGCGAAGGCGGCGATGTTCATGGCCGCCGGATCGATCTACGCCGGGCTCGGCCACGATCGCATCACGGGGCTCGGCGGTATCGCGCGGGTCCTGCCCTTGAGCGTGCTGACGTTTGCCTTCGCCGGCATCGCGCTGATCGGCGTGCAGCCGAGTGGCGCATCCCTGGCGAAGGACCTGTTGCTTCAGGCCGCGACCGAGAGGCAGCAATGGTGGTGGGTGGTCGTGCTCCAGGCGGGCGGGGTATTCACTGCCGCCTATGTTTTGTTGGTTCTGGCTCATGCGCTGGCCCCTCCGGACAAGCCCGTTGTATTGACGGGCCCGGCACCGCGACTTCGGAACGTGGCGGCGCTCGTCCTGGCGCTCTGCTCGTTATTGCTCGGCCTCGTGCCTTGGGAACCGTATCTGCCTGTCCCGTACATTTCGCCGCCAGATCTCTACGGTCTCGAGACGCTCTCCAAATCACTGTTGCCTGTCCTGGGAGGCGTGGTGCTGGTAATCCTGCTCAGCCCCTGGCCGCACCCGTTTGCGTCTTCGGTGCGCTGGAAGGTCGCAATCGGCGTGCTCAATCGATTCCGACAGGGCTGCTGCGCGTTCAGTAGCTATGTTGAGAGGGGCAACGGTGTTCTCTGCGAGTGGCCGGCGGCAAGCACCTGCCTTCTGATGCTGGCGCTGCTGTTCAGCGTGTTGATGCTTGTGGCCGCGTGAGGCGCGAGCTCATGCATCGGGACAGGTCAGACCCAGGTATTCCCTGTCGCCATGATCAGGAACAATCATCCCGACGCCTGAGGGTTTTCTCCGATGCCGCGCCGGTGAACCGACGGCTAATCTCTGACAGCGCGTCCGCCAGCGTACCAGGCTTAGCCGGCGGAGTGCGATCCAGCGGGAGGTCTTCATGTCAGATCTAGTGGCGATCGTTTATCCATCCGAAGCAAAGGCTGAGGAAGTGCGCCAACGGCTGCTCAAGCTGCAGAAGGAATATCTGATCACGATCAGCGATGCCGTGATCGCCGTGAAGACGGATTCCGGCGGCATCAAGCTCAATCAACTCGTCAATACGACGTCGATGGGGGCGGTGACCGGCGGTTTCTGGGGGCTCCTGATCGGCATGATCTTCCTCAATCCGATCCTCGGTGTCGCCGTCGGCGCGGCCTCCGGCGCGCTGGGCGGCGCATTGTCCGATTTCGGCATCGACGACTCCTTCATGAAGGAGTTGTCAGCGTCACTCCACACCGGCAATGCCGCGCTGTTCGTCCTGATCAAGAATATGACTGCAGACAAGGTCCTGAAGGAGATCAAGGACGCCGGAGGGACCGTGCTGAAGACGTCCCTGGATGACACCAGGGAGCAGGCCCTGCGCGACGCGCTGGCAAGCGCCGCGGAGCGACCGGCGGCCTGAGGGCCGCCTTTCGTTCGGTCGCTCAGCGCCGGCTGCCGGCCAGACGCAGCAGCATCATGAACAGGTTGATGAAGTTGAGATAGAGCGACAGCGCTGAAATCACCGACTTGCGGCCAGCCGACGTTTCATCGTCCCCGCTGTCGTACATCGCCTTGATCCGCTGGGTGTCGTAGGCCGTGAGCCCCGCAAAGACGCCGACGCCCACGACCGAGATCAACCAGTCGAGCCCGCTTGATTGCAGGAACAGGTTCACCAGGCTGGCAATGATGACCCCGATCAGGCCCATGAACAGGAAAGTGCCGAGGCCGGACAGGTCACGCCTTGTGGTGTAGCCGAACACGCTGAGCGCCCCGAACATGGCGGCCGCGATGAAGAACACGCGCGTGATCGAGGCGCTGGTGTAGATGTGCAGCAGTATCGAGAGCGAGACACCGACCAGCGCGGCATAGATGAAGAACAGGAGCCGCGCCGTCGCCGCCGACAGCGTATTGATGCGCGCGCTGAGGAAAAAGACCAGCGCGAGCGGCGCCAGTATGAAGACCCACATCAACGGACTCTGCAGCAAGGCGGGGCCGGTGAGCTGATAGGTCAGCCACGCTACAACGGCGGTCAAGCCGACGCCGGCGGCCATGTAGTTGTAGATGCGCAGCATGTAGCCGCGCAATCCAGCGTCCATCGCGATTGCGTCAGAGGTCGCCAGGTTCTGATCGTAGTTTGACATCGCTTGCCTCCTCGCGGAGCCGTTGGGAGGCAGCAACCCTATCCCTCTGCCCTCGTACGGATATCGGACAATCACCTGATATCCCGGGGGCAAGATCACCCTACTCGGCCTGCAAATTCGGCACGCCTGCCCTTCAGCTTGCGGCGATTTTCCGCCTTACAGAATCGCAAGATGGAGCTGCCGCCTGCGTTCGTCTTTCTGATTACGACCCTTACGCATTTGTCACTGGAAGCGGGTCGATTTCCGGCCTAATCGGCCGACATGCGCTACTTCTTTCACATCGTCGACAAATACGGCCTCTCGCCGGACGAGAGCGGATGCGAGCACGTTGACCAGCACGCGGCGATGCTGCATGCCCGGCACATCGTAGAAGAGCTGGCCAAGGCCGGGGAATTCGTCCGGTCGAGCTTCGTGTTTGTGGCCGATACCGCTCCCGGACTTTCGTCCGGTCGCAACTGAGGAAAGACGAGGCTGGCCGGACCAGGTCCGGCCTACTGGTTTCCTGCCACTGCTCTCTACATAGAATCACTGATGTTCGAGCAGAAGGGCTGCTCCTAAGGTCTTTGCCAAGGGGTGGCCGGCGCTCCACCGTCGCAAGGGGTTGTCGCGCCTGCCCGATCTCCGATTGGAAGGCCAGCTTGCACCATGGCGCCTCCATCGAGCCAGGCCGATCAAGGGCTCTCCCGGAATGCGCTCATCGCGCTCGTGATCGGGTCGATGGTCGGGTCCGGTATCTTTGCATTGCCTGCAGCGTTCGGACGGACCACGGGCGCGCTCGGAGCGATAATCGCCTGGGCCATCGCGGGCACGGGCATGCTGATGCTCGCCTTCGTGTTCCAGACCTTGTCGCAGCGCAAGCCGAACCTCGATGCCGGCATCTATGCCTATGCCAGGGCCGGATTTGGCGACTATATCGGCTTTGCTTCGGCAGTCGGATACTGGATCGGTTGCTGCCTTGCAGATGTCGCCTGCCTCGTCTTGATCAAGGCGACGCTCG
Source organism: Bradyrhizobium sp. WSM2254 (assembly GCF_000472645.1). Lineage (NCBI taxonomy): Bacteria > Pseudomonadati > Pseudomonadota > Alphaproteobacteria > Hyphomicrobiales > Nitrobacteraceae > Bradyrhizobium > Bradyrhizobium sp. WSM2254. The sequence goes on from NZ_KI421445.1 coordinate 140,589, forward strand.
GACAGTTTTTCCCGATCTTCGGCGATGGCACAACGCCGGTGGCGATCGCTTCGGCGACCGTCCTTCTCTGGGGAGTGCACATTTTGCTGCTGCGCGGCATCACGGGGGCGGCCGCGCTGAATACGATCGCGACCTACGCGAAAATCATCCCGATACTATTGTTTATCGTCGTCGCCGTCATCGCCTTCGACGGCACGCTCTTCTCCATGAATTTCTGGGGGACGGAGCAGCCGGACGTCTCGAAGGTGGTCGCGCAGGTTCGCGGCACGATGCTGCTGACGGTGTTCGTGTTCGTCGGAATTGAAGGCGCGAGTGTCTACTCCCGCTACGCCCGGAGCCGCGCCGATGTCGGATTCGCAACCCTTGCCGGCTTTCTGACGGTTCTGTGCCTCCTCGTCCTCGTGACGCTCCTGTCGTACGGCGTGCTACCACGAGCGGAGCTGGCGGATCTACCGACACCATCCATGGCCGGCGTGATGGAAGCGGTCGTCGGCCGCTGGGGCAGCGTATTCATCAGTGTGGCACTGCTGATCTCGGTCCTCGGCAACTACTTGTCCTGGTCGCTGTTGGCGGCCGAGATCCTGCATTCCGCCGCGATCCACCGCACGATGCCCTCCTTTCTCGCCACGGTAAACGTGCACAAGGTCCCTGCCGGCGCACTCTGGCTCACCAACTGCGTCATCCAGAGTTTTCTGCTCGTCACCTGGTTTGCGGAATACGCATTCACGCTTGCCTTGAAGATGACGAGCGCGATGACGCTGATCCCATATTTCTTTGTTGCGGCGTACGGCTTGAAGCTCGCCTGGACCAGCGAGGCCTATCACGCCGGCGAGCACGCCCGCATTGTCGACTGGATCCGCTCGGCCATCGCGACACTTTACGCGGCCGGCATGATCTACGCAGGCGGGCCCAAGTTTCTCTTGCTGTCGTCGATCCTCTATGCACCCGGCACGGTGCTGTTCCTACTCGCAAAGCGCGAGCGCAAGGAAGCGATCTTCAGGCCGTTCGAAATCATCCTTTTTGCAGCGATCACGATCGCCGCATGCGCCGGCGTCTACGCGCTGGCCACCGGAGCCATCTCGATTTGAGTCCCTTGTCCCTGGTTACATGGAGGCGGATATGAGCACCCGGGCCATCTGTGGCGCCTTGATCCTCGGCGGATTGGTGGCGGTCTCCGCATTTCCAACCCTGTCGCCGGCCCAGCCGACCGAGACCGGCGTGTCTGCCCAAAAAGATGCCGGCGCGCCGGCACCGAAGAGCGCAGCGCCCAACACCAATACGAACCCGACGAAGCACCGTTACTGGCGTCACCGCGGCGGAAAGCATCCGCACTATGGCAGCCGGCGCGTGCGGACCTAGGCGCAAAAGACGATCGTCGACTCCAGCGATTGGACCGATCCATGAGCGAGTCCAGGACAGGACCGGAGAAGCTCCACGAGGTCGTTCTACGCGACGATTCCACCGGCCGGCCGGAGAACGACGCACGACGCAGCATGCTCGCGACCGGTCTCACGCTGCTCGCTGCGTGCGTTTGCCTGTTCCTGGCGTGGCAGACGGTGTCCAGTCTCCTGCTCATCTTCGCAGGCGTGTTGTTCGCCGCATTTCTGGACGCGTGCGCGAGGGCTCTGGCGCCGGTCCTTCCGCTCAATCGCGCCTGGCGACTGACGCTGGTCCTGTTGCTGTTCTCCGCTCTGTCGGGGTTTGGAATGGTCTGGGGTGCGGGCAAGCTGCCGGAGCAGACGCGCCTCCTGCTGAAGGTCATGGACAGCCAGATCGACGTCCTGCAGGAGCATCTCCTGTCATATGGCGTTGACCTCCTCGGCCCGGAATGGGGCCGCGACTTTGCGCAATGGCTGTTCTCGGATCAGGGCCGATTTCTCAGCCACGCTCAATTTCTGCTCGGCGGAGCCTCAACTCTTCTGACCGGCGCGCTGGTGATCCTGTTCCTCGGGATCCTCTTTGCCTTCGATCCGAACAGCCATCGCGATAGCCTCGTCATGCTGGTGAAGCAGCCCTATCGCGCGCGGACAAGGGCAGTCATGGACGAGATAGGCACCGTCATGCGGCTGTGGCTGGTCGGACAGTTCATCCGCATCATCCTCATGACGCTGTGGGTCTGGGTCGCACTCTACCTCATCGGGCTGCCCGGTCCTTTCGTGCTCGGATTGCAGGCGGGACTGTCCAATTTCATTCCCTATCTCGGACCCATCGTGGCCGCAATTCCGATCGCGCTCGTCGCAATGCCGCTCGGCGGTTCGCTGCTGATCTGGGCCGTCCTGATCTACACGATCATCCAGTCGGTCGAAGGCTATGTGATCGGCCCGCTGATCCAGCGTCAGGCGGTCGAGATCCCTCCTGCCTGGACGCTGGTCGCGATCGTCATGCTGGGCGCGCTGTTCGGCGTCCTGGGCATCGCGCTGGCGATGCCACTGGTCGCGATCGGCCGTGTCGCGATCATCCGATTCTACGTCGAGGACTACCTTGGCGATGACCTCAGGCAGACGTTCAACGGCGGTAGATCGAGAGTGGATCGGCCATGAGCAAGATCGATGTACAACGGAACGTGGGTACCGAGCCTCCCTCGTATCGTTCCGGAATGGCTCATTTCCTGTGGCAGCAGCTTCCTTACATAGTAGCGCTGGTGCTCGCTATCGGAGGGGTCGCCTATACCAACGTCTCCCACCAGCCTCTCGTCGGCTACTGGGAATTCCTGGCGCTTGCCATCTGCGTCGTCTGCGTCGTTACCAAATGGCCGGAAACCCAAGGCAAAGAGGCCCAGCTCCGTTTGATCTGGACCCAGGCGCTGCATTGGATCGCCGTGCTCGTCACGATGAACATCATACTGGTGTCGGGCGTCCAGCAGCTGCTTCCGACACCGGCGACCGGCCTGGTCCTGCTGACGCTGCTCGCGCTCGGCACGTTCCTCGCCGGCGTCAGCCTGTTGTCGCTGCAGATCTCGTTCCTCGGCCTGGCGATGGGCGTCGCCGTCCCGGCAATATCCTGGCTGAAGCAGTCCGTCTTCTTCTTCCTGCTGGGCGCAGTGCTGCTGATCGGCCTCGGCATCACGTTCTGGCTCCGCCAGGACGGCCGACCGAGGATTGCGCCCTCCGACACCAACAGCCAAGTGGAGGCCTGAATGCGAATGACACGACTTGTTGCAGTCTTCGGCACATCCGCGCTGCTATGCATCGCCAACCTGCCCGCGCGCGCCGAAACGTTCAGGGTCGGCCGGCTCCTCTGCTTGAGCACCCCGCGCGTCGGGCTTGTGCTCGGATCAGCGCAGTCACTGCGCTGCACATTCTTCGCGAGAAACCCGCCGAGGCAGTTCATCTATGAGGGACGGATCCGGCGCGTTGGCCTTGATCTCGGCGTGACCAGTGCAGGCTCCCTGTCCTGGGCCGTGCTCGCCAAGAACTCGCGGATCGGGTCCGCCACCCTGCGCGGCAACTATGTCGGCGCGAGCGGCAGCCTCGCATTCGGCCCCGGTCTCGGCGCCAACGTCCTGATCGGCGGCTCGCGCAGGAGTGTGATGTTGCAGCCGCTGTCGATCGAGCGGTCGATCGGGATCAATCTCGCGGCCGGCGTCACCAATCTGACGCTGGGCCCGCGCGGCAGCCGATAGCTAGCAACAGCGATTTCACGCGCGATCGCTGGAGTCCGGTTGGGCCCACGCGAACATTCCCACCCCGTCGCTCAGGGTTTCGTCGGATGTCGACCGCGCGGGCTCGAAGCTACCATCCCAAGCGTGCCGATCATCGCGCGGATCAGGAGGATGGCATGACAGTCTATGATAGCCGGTCGGACATCGGGGTTCTGGGCTCGCCTCCGCTATGGGTCTGCGCTCTCCTTGGCATCGTGATGATCGCCGCCGGCGTCGCGGCTCTCAGCGACGTGGTCTTCGCGACGATCATCAGCGTCAAGCTGATCGGGCTGACGGCTATCGCGGCTGGCGCATTCGAGATCGCCCATGCCTTCTGGACCAAAGGATGGGGCGGCTTCCTGTGGCAGATTGTTCTCGGCGCGCTCTATCTCGCCTTCGGGCTTGTGCTGCTCACCCAGCCGGCTTCCGGTGCCCTGATCCTCACCTATTTCCTCGGCGCGGTGCTGTTCGCCTCGGGCGTCATTCGATGCGTGCTGAGCTTCGCCCATTGGCGACAGAACGGATGGATGATGCTGATCTCCGGCATCTTCGGACTGCTCGCGGGCGTGCTGATCCTGTTCGGCTTTCCGACCATCAGCGTCTGGGCCCTCGGATTCCTGCTTGGCGTCGACCTGATCTCGCACGGCCTGGCGTGGCTGCTTTATGCGCTTCAATCCGTGCGGCGAGCTGCGTAACGAAGGAGAACATGATGATGGACACTCCCACGCGTCGAGCTTTCCTTGGCTTCGCTCAGAATGCCGTTGCTGCCGCGGCGATCGGCGCTATCGGAGTTCGTCTGATTGAGACTGCGGAAGCGATGCCCATTGCCCACGATCTTGGCCAGGCCAGCGCGCCGTCGGACCTCCTGACGCAAGCTCAGTGGTGGGGACCCCCGGCCGGTCCCGGTTGGGGACCTGGTCCGGGCTGGGGCCGCCCACCGCCGCGCAGGCGCCGATGGGTTTGCTGGTGGCATCGCGGTCGTCGTCGTTGCGGATGGCGGTGGCGCTAGGGACGCCCCTCTCAACTTGAGCAATCCGCCGGGAGCAGATTTGCCGCGAAGGTTATGCAAGCCCCGACCCGGGCGAAGGAGGCGATCGTGCGCCACGCGAATCAATGGCTCCTGTGGGCCGCTCTGATAGCTCTTCTCGTAGTGGCAGCCGCCTTCTGCGTGTCGGTATGGCAGGCAACTCCATCGATGCCGCTCTACCGCAACATCATCCTCGGAGGGGCCGTCATCCTGATGTTGGTGTTCGGCTGCGGCCTGATCGCGCTGATGTTCTATAGCCGTCGCAAGGGTTATGACGAGCCCGCGCGCAACGATCGGATACGGCGGGAGTAACGAGGCGCCGGTGCAGCACCGACCAAGCCAGGCTCTTAGGTCTGGAGCAAGGAGCGGACAATGAACCTTGCTGGCGTCCCGATCAGGTTGCTGGCGGCAACTCTCGTGACGATCATCGCCGGTGGGGCCGCCCGGACACAATCCGCCCCGGCCGGGGCCCCTGCGGTCGGCGTCGTGGAAGCGACCAGGCGGCCGATCACCGAGACCAGCGAATTTCTTGGACGGATCGAGGCGATCAATCGGGTCAACGTCGTCGCGCGCGTGACGGCATTTCTGGACAAGCGCCTGTTCGACGAGGGCGCCGAGATCAAGGAAGGCGATGAGCTCTACCGGCTCGAGCGTGGTCCCTTCGAAGCGGATCTCGCATCGAAGCAGGCGCAGGTCGCGCAGCTCCAGGCAACGCTCGAAAATGCCAGATTGACGACCGAGCGCGCGCGGACCCTGCTCGGAGGCCCGGCCGGGCAACAGTCCACCTACGACGCAGCGATCGCCAACCAGCTCAGCCTCGAAGCCCAGGTGCAAGCCGCGCAAGCCCAGGTCCAGGCCTCCCAGATCAATCTCGGTTACACGATGATCAACGCGCCGATTGCCGGCAAGATCGGACGCACGGCGGTGACGGAAGGCAACGTCGTCGGTCCGAGCTCGGGCGTGCTGACCACCATCGTCAGCCAGGACCCGATGTATGTCACCTTCCCGGTGCCGCTCCGCCAGGGACTCGAGCTGCGGGAACGATACGGACCACAGGGCGGCCTGGACGCGGTGGTGATCAGGCTGCGACTGCCCGATGGCCGCATGTACAGCCACTCCGGCAAGCTGAATTTCGTCGACAACACCATCGCCCAGGGCACCGATACCATCACCGTACGCGGGGAGATCGGCAATCCAATCCTGCGGGCTTCTTCGGCGGCTGGCGTCATCGTCCACGAACTCACCGACGGCGAGTTCGTCACCGTCGTGCTGGAGGGCGTCCAGCCGATCGAGGTGCTGGCGATCCCGCGCGCCGCTGTGCTCTCCGATCAGCAGGGCGACTATGTGCTGGCTGTCGGCGCCGACAACAAGGCCGAGCAGCGCCGCATCCAGCTCGGACAATCGACCACGACCATCGCCGCCGTGATTGCCGGACTTGCGGCCGGCGACAAGGTCATCGCGGAGGGCTTGCAGCGCGTTCGTCCCGGCCAGACCGTTTCGCCGGGACCGGCAAGTCCGCTGATCCTGTCGAGCATGAAGCCCACCGCAGACGCCCCGGCTCCGCAAGCGGATCACGGCGCCTCCGGCAAGAGCCGACCGCTGGACCGCAAACCATGATATCCGCCGTTTTCATCGATCGCCCGCGGCTTTCGATGGTGATCGCCTTCATCATCACCATTGCCGGCGCGCTGGCGTTGATGCAGATCCCGGTGGCGCAATTTCCGGACATCGTGCCGCCGCAGGTCACGGTCTCCGGCACCTTCCCCGGTGCATCCGCCGAGGTGGTCGAGAGCAGCGTCGCCCAACCCCTGGAGGCGCAGATCATCGGCGTCGACCGCGCGCTCTACATGAAATCGACCAGCGCCAATGACGGCAGCTACACGCTGACGGTTTCGTTCGCGCTCGGCACCAACCCCGACATCAATACCGTCAACGTCAACAACCGCGTGCAGAGCGCTTTGTCGCAATTACCGACCGAAGTGCAGCAGCAGGGGGTGACGGTACACAAGCGGTCCTCGTCGATCCTGCAATTCCTTGTGCTCTACAGCGCCGATGGTCAGCAGGATCCGCTGTTCATCACCAACTACGCGATCATCAACGTGCTTGATGCGATCGCCAGCACGCCCGGCGTCGGCCAGGCCAACCTGTTCGCCAAGATGAACTACTCGATGCGGATCTGGTTCGATACGCAGCGACTCACCAGCCTCGATCTCACGCCATCCGATGTCATTGCCGCGATCCGCGCGCAAAGCGTCCAGGCACCCGTGGGGCGCATCGGTGCACGTCCGATCAGCGACGACCAGCAGCTCCAGTTCAATGTGCAGACCCTGGGCAGGCTCGCCACCGTCGACCAATTCGCCAATATCGTGCTGCGTGCCAACCCGGACGGCTCGTCACTGCTCGTGAAGGACGTTGCCCGTGTCGAGATGGGCGCGCAAAATCTCGACAGCGAAGCGCGGATCGACGGCCGCGCGGCCGTGCCGATCGCGATCTATCTGGCGCCGGGTGCCAATGCGATGACCACCGCACAGGCCGTCGCGGCGACGATGCAGCGGCTGTCGCTGCGTTTCCCCACCGGCTTGAGCTATCTCGTGCAATACGATTCCACGAGCTTCGTGCGCGACACGATCACGGAGGTCTTGCGGACGCTGGGCGAGGCCTTCATTCTGGTCGTGATCGTGGTGTACCTCTTCCTCGGCAATCTGCGCGCCACGGTGATCCCGGCCGTTGCCGTTCCGGTGAGCCTGATCGGCACGTTCGCCGTCCTGCTGGTGCTGGGCTATTCGGCCAACACGGTGTCGCTGCTGGCCATGGTGCTCGCTATCGGCATCGTGGTGGACGACGCCATCGTCGTCGTCGAGAACGTCGAGCGGGTGATGGAGGAGGAGCCGGGCCTTTCCCCCGCCGAGGCCAGCAAGAAGGCCATGACCCAGATCACCGCGCCGATCATCGCGATCACCCTGGTGCTGCTCTCCGTCTTCGTACCGATCGCATTCATTCCCGGCATTTCCGGAACGCTGTTTCGCCAGTTTGCGGTGACGATCAGCGCCGCGATGATGATCTCGGCGTTGAACGCGCTGACGCTGTCGCCCGCCTTGTGCGCGCTGTTCCTGCGCCACACCGGCCCCAGGCGCGGCATCATGGGGCGCGTCCTCGGCTTCGTCGACTGGCTGCGCGACCGCTACAGCGGCGGCGTCCGCCGCCTTCTGCGCGTGGCGGGCCTCTCACTGCCGCTCGTCGCCGTCCTTGCCGCCGGTATCTTCGGCATGTCGCTGATCACGCCAACAGGTTTCCTCCCCGAGGAGGACCAGGGCGCCTTCTTCACCTCGGTGCAACTGCCAGACGGCGCATCGGTGGCGCGAACCAGCGAAGTCACCCAGCAGATCGAGGATCTCCTGAAGCAGATCCCCGCCGTCGATCACGTCCTTGCCATCGTAGGCTTTTCTCTGCTCGACGGCGCATCCGAGCCGAACAGCGCATTGGTGGTCACGCGCCTGAAGCCGTTTTCCGATCGCAAAGCGGCAGCCGATTCCGTACAGGCGCTGATCCGGCAGACCTTCGCAGCCGGCGCACAGATTCGACAGGCCAACGTGTTGCCGTTCAACCTGCCGCCGATCATTGGGCTCTCCACCGGAGGCGGGTTCGAATACCAGCTTCAGGCGCTGGAAGGACAGAACCCGGCCGCGATCTCCAGCGTCACGGGGGCGCTGATCGGTGCAGCCAACGCCGATCCACGGCTTGCGCGTGTCTTTTCGACCTTCACTGCGACCAATCCGTCCGTCTATCTCGACATCGACCGCCGCAAGGCGCAGGCGCTCGGCGTGACGGTCAGCGACATCTTCACGGCCTTGCAGGCGACGCTCGGCGGAATCTATGTCAACAACTTCAACCTGTTCGGCCGTACCTGGCAGGTCAACGTTCAGGGCGAAGCGTTCGATCGCGCCGATATTTCGGACATCTGGCGGATCTATCTGCGCAACGGCGCCGGCCAGATGGTCCCGATCAGGTCGCTCGCCGGGATCAAGATCGTGACCGGGCCTCAGGTGATCACCCGCTACAACAATTATCGCTCGGTGACGGTGAACGGCAGCCCGTCGCCGGGCATCTCCTCGGGAACCGCGATGGCCGCAATGGCGGAAATCTCCAACACCGTGCTGCCTGCGGGCTACAGCTTCGCGTGGACCGGCACCGCCTATCAGGAGCAGCAGGCCGCCGGCCAGACCGGCATCGTGCTCATGCTTGCGGTGCTGTTTGCCTACCTGTTCCTGGTGGCGCTCTATGAGAGCACGGTGATCCCGATCCCGGTGCTGCTGTCGGTCGTCGTCGGCGTGCTCGGATCCTATATCGGCATCAAGCTCGCCGGCCTCAATCTCGATCTCTACGGCCAGATCGGGCTCGTGGTCCTGATCGCGCTCGCCGCCAAGAACGGCATTCTGATCGTCGAATTTGCCAAGGAGCAACGCGAAGCGGGCGTGGCACTCCACGACGCCGCGATCCAGGGCGCACATATGCGCTTTCGCGCGGTCATGATGACTTCGGCCGCCTTCGTCCTCGGCCTCCTGCCGCTGGTGATTGCAACCGGTGCTGCGGAGCTCAGCCGAAGAGCCGTCGGGACGGCCGTATTTGCGGGCATGCTTGCGGCAAGCTCAATCGGCATCTTTCTCGTCCCGACGCTCTACGTGACGTTCCAGCGTCTGCGGGAGCGGATCAAGACCGCGCCAACATCCAGCCACTGAGTTGCGCCAGCGAAACTCAGGCATGGCTGGATCGATATCGCGCGAGATGCGATGCGGGCCACGTCGAACGGGCACGCTAGGCCGCAGTCGTTCAACGCGGGACGACAGCCGTCGCTTCAATCTCAACGCGCGCGGCCGGCTCGACAAGACGCACGACCTGAACGAGCGCCATGCTGGGATAGTGGGTGCCGATCACCTCGCGATAGGCTTTGCCGAGCGCCTTGAGGTTGGAGACGTATTCGTCCATGTCCACGACATACCAGGTCAGGCGAACCAGGTGATCCGGCCGCGCGCCGCCTTCGGCCAGGATCGCGACGATGTTTTCGAGCGCCTGGCGGACCTGCGCAACAAATCCGTCGCCAAACCGGCCTGAAACGTCCCAGCCGACGACGCCGCCGGTCACGACGAGGCGCCCGTCGGCCATCATGCCGTTGGCATATCCCTTTGGCTGCGGCCAGCCGCCGGGCTGGAGCACCTGCAAACCGTTCGCCATGTCGGGAGCCGCTGCGCCCGGCTGTCTCATCACACTCATCGGTCTCTCTCTATCGTCTCAGCGCGACTTCAGTAAATCGCGCGCCACAATCAGTTTCTGCACCTCGGTCGCGCCCTCGTAGATGCGCAACGCCCGGATTTCGCGGTAGAGGCTTTCGACGACCTCACCCTTGCGCACGCCGCGTCCGCCGAACATCTGGACCGCGCGATCGATGACGCGCTGGGCGGTCTCGGTCGCCGTCAGCTTCGCCATTGCAGCTTCGCGCGTCGTCGGAAGCTTCTGGACATCGCGGCGCCAGGCCGCGCGATAGGTCAGGAGCGCGGCGGCGTCGGTGTCGGTCGCCATGTCGCCGAGCGCGGCCTGGGTCAATTGGAGATCTCCCAGCGTCGCGCCGAACATGCGCCGGCTGCGCGCGTGCGACAGCGCCTCGTCGAGCGCCCGCCGGGCAAAGCCGAGAGCTGCGGCCGCGACCGACGCGCGAAAAATATCCAGCGTCTGCATCGCGAGCTTGAACCCGCCGCCCGGCGCGCCGAGGCGACGGCTCGCCGGGATCCGGCAATTGGCAAAGCGCAACGTCGCCAGCGGATGCGGCGCGATGACGTCGATGCGGTCGGCGATGCCGAAGCCGGGATCATCGGGAAAGACGACGAAGGCCGAGATGCCGCGCGCGCCCGGCGCCTCGCCGGTTCGCGCAAACAGCGTGTAGACGTCGGCAATGCCGCCGTTGGAGATCCAGGTCTTCTCGCCGTCGATGACGTAGTCGTTGCCCTCGGCGCGCGCGGTGCAGGACATCGCCGCGACGTCCGACCCCGCCTCCTTCTCGGACAGCGCGAAGGCCGCAAGCCATTCGCCGGAGCGAACCTTCGGCAGCACGGCCTTGCGCAGCTCGGCCGAACCACCGAGCGCGATCGCGCCGGAGCCGAGCCCCTGCATGGCGAAGGCGAAATCGGCGAGGCCATCGGCATAGGCGAGCGACTCGCGCGACAGGCAGATCGAGCGGGAATCGATCGTCGTCGCATCGCCGTCGGGCGCCGCAACCGCGCAATCGAGAACCCCCGCCTCGCCCATCGCGCGCACGAGCTTGCGGCAGGCGGCGTCGACATCGCTATGATCGATTGTGTCGAGAACCCCCGACTGCACGAAGCGGTCGAGCCGCTCGCCGATCGTGTGGTGGCGCTGTTCGAAGAACGGCCAGTCCAGCCAGTCCCGCTTGATGACCTTTGCCACGGAGCTCATCTGATCCCTCCTCCGCTCACTGCGCGCTAGCTGCCGCGGCGCGCGCCAGATTGGTTTCGTATTGCCCCTTGGCGGACAGATACTGCTTCGGCCAACTGACCGACGTGATGCCGATGCGCGCGGCTTCGTGCAACGTCCAGGCCGGGTCGGCAAGATGCGGCCGCGCAATGGCGCAGAGGTCGGCGCGGCCGGCTGCAAGGATCGAGTTGGCGTGATCGGCCTCGGAGATCGCGCCGACGGCGATGGTCTCGATGCCGACCTCGTTGCGGATCAGGTCGGCGAACGGCGTCTGGAATAGGCGCCCATAGATCGGCCGCTCCTCCTTCCAGACCTGCCCCGAGGAACAATCGATCACGTCTGCCCCCGCCTCCTTGAACATCGCGGCGAAGATCGCCGCATCGGCCGGAGTGTTGCCGCCTTCGGTCCAGTCGTGGCAGGACAAACGCACCGACATCGGCCGATCGGACGGCCACACCGCGCGCATCGCCTTGAACACCTCGAGCGGAAAGCGCGCGCGGTTCTCGTGGCTGCCGCCGTATTCGTCCGTGCGCCGGTTGGTCAACGGCGACAGGAAGCTCGACAGAAGATAACCGTGGGCGCAATGCAGCTCGAGCCACTCGACGCCGGCGGCAGCGGCGCGATGTGTCGCCGCGACGAAATCGTCGCGCACGCGGTCCATGTCGCTGCGGTCCATCGCCCGCGGCAACTGGCTGTGGGGCAGATACGGCAAGGCCGACGCGGAGATCAGAGGCCATTCTCCGGATTCAAGGGGTTGATCGATCCCATCCCATGGCACTCTGGTCGCGCCCTTGCGCCCGGCATGGCCGAGCTGGATTCCGACCTTGGCGTGTCCGAGACTGTGGACCAGCTCGACCAGGCGGCGCCACTGCGCTTCTTGCGCATCGTTCCAGAGCCCGAGGCAGCCCGGCGTGATCCGCGCATCCGGCGAGACGCAGGTCATCTCGGCAAAGATCAACGCAGCGCCGCCCATGGCACGCGCGCCGAGATGAGCAATGTGGAAGTCGTTGATGAGCCCGTCCTCGGCCGAATACATCGCCATCGGCGACACCATGATGCGGTTCGCGAGCGAAAGGCCACGCACGCGGTGCGGCGTCAGCATCGGCGGCGGCACCCGCTCGCCGTCCTTGACGGCGATACCCGAGCGCGCGGCGAACCAGCGCTCAAAACCTTCCAGCCAGGTGCGGTCGCGCAGGCGAAGGTTTTCGTGGCTGATACGCTGGGAGCGCGTCAGCATCGAATAGAAGAATTGCGGCGGCTCGAGCGTGTCGGCATAACGCCGGCCGACCACCTCGAACCATTCCATGGCGTTACGCGCCGCGTTCTGGATGCGCGCGACATCGACACGGCGCACCTCCTCATAGGCTTCCAGCACGGTTTCGATGCCGGCGCGACCGTGACCATGGCGGTCGAACTGGTTGGCGAGCTCAATGGCGTCGTCGAGCGCGAGCTTGGTGCCCGACCCGATCGCGAAATGCGCGGTGTGCGCGGCGTCTCCCATCAGCACGACATGAGACTTGCCGTTGAACACGCTCCATTTGCCGCAGATCAGGCGGCTGAAATTGAGCCAGGCCGAGCCGCGCAGATGGCGGGCATTGGTCAGGAGCTTCGCGCCATCGAGCGTCTCGGCGAAGATCTTTTCGCAGAAATCGATCGACGCCTGCTGATCGAGCTCGCCAAGCCCGTGGGCGTTGTAGGCCTCTTCCGTGGTCTCGACGATGAAGGTCGAGGTCTCCGCATCGAACTTGTAGATGTGCGCCTGGAACCAGCCGTGCTCGGTCCTCTGAAAATCGAACGTGAAGGCGTCGAACGCCTTCTTGGTGCCGAGCCAGATGTAGCGGTTCGGCCGGATCACCATGTCGGGCTGGAATTGCTCGGAATAGCGGGCGCGGATTCTGGAATTGACGCCGTCGCAGGCGACGATCAGGTCGGCGTCGGGAAATTCGAGATCGGACTCGACGTCACGCTCGAAGACGAGCTCGACACCCAGCGCCTCGCAGCGCCTCTGGAGGATGTTGAGCAGATGCTTGCGCCCGATACCGATGAAGCCATGGCCGGTCGTACGCTGGCGCGTGCCCTTGAAGACGAGCTCGATATCGTCCCAGTGATTGAAGGCGTCCTCGATCTCGGCGGCGCTCTCGGGGTCGGCAAGCCGCATCGCGGACATCATGGCATCGGAGAACACGACCCCCCAGCCGAACGTATCGTAGGGCTTGTTGCGCTCGACGACCGAGATGACGTGCTCCGGATGCCGGCGCTTCATCAGCAGGCCCAGATAGAGACCCGCCGGGCCGCCGCCGATACAGACTATGCGCATGATCCCTCGCTTTCGCGCGCCGCGCCGTGTGCCGAGCTCTCGCCCGAATTATTTTAAGCATAAAGTAATTTGTCCGCACGGGCCTTGTCAAGGTGGGTTCTGCAAGGAGCCCGGGCGACGCCCGCGGCGCCACAGCGTCGATCTTGAGATACAATCAAATTGGACACACGGCAGAGCCGATTCCGGGGCACCCGGGCTCAGCCTTGAATTTACTTTTGGCACGAACTATCTTGCCGGCATCCGCGAAAGCTGCATCAGCTTTCGTCAGGCCACCAAGCCCGGGAGATTCGATTGGCGCTCGCGAAGGAGTCCACGCCTGTTTCAGCCAAGAATGGGGCAGATCAGGAGGCCGAGTACAGGGCTCAAACGCGAGTTTGGCTCCGGCTGCTCGCCTGCACGACCCTGATCGAGGGGGAGCTGCGGCGCCGGTTTCGCGAAGAATTCGATTTCACGATGCCTCGCTTCGATGTTCTCGCGCAGCTCGACCGCGAGCCGAGCGGACTCGTGCTGGGAGAGCTGCCCAAGCGCCTGATGGTCTCGGCCGGGAACCTGACGCCGATCGTGGACCGCCTGGTCGAGGACGGATACATCACCCGCACGCCGTCGAACCTCGACCGCCGCGTGCAGATCGTCTGCATGACGGTCGAAGGCCGCAAGGCATTCAGGCGAATGGCCAAGAGCCACGGCGCGTGGCTTGCCGAGCTGCTGGCGGATTTCCCGGCGGACCGGTTCGACGGATTGATCGGCGAGCTCGACGAACTCAAGGGCGCCGTCAAGGACGCGCTGCAAAAACCCTGAGCGGACCGACGGTCAGCGTCGCACCCTCACTCCGGCCGCTTCGCGATCCCATGTGTCCGTGGTGACGCCCGCCTCGCGCAGCACGCCCTTCTTTATCTTGCCGTTCTCCGTCAACGGCATCTGGCTCAAAATCCGCACATAGCGCGGGATGGCGAAATAGGCGATCTGCCCTTCGCAATGCCTGACGATGTCGACGGGCTCCAGCGATTGGCCCGGTTCCAGCAGGATCGCAGCCGCAACCTCGTCCTCTCCCAATTCCGATGGCAGCGGGTAGATCGCGCAGGCGGCAACCGCGGGATGGGACTGGATGGCCTGCTCGACCTCCCATGAGGATACGTTCTCGCCGCGCCTGCGGATGGAATCCTTCATGCGGTCGATGAAGCGATAGTGTCCGTCGGCGTCCCGAACGACCCGATCGCCCGAGTGAAACCACAGATTTCGCCACGCCTCGACCGTCTTCTCCGGCATGCCGAAATAGCCGGTGGCGAAGGCAAAGGGCTCTCTTGCGCGAAGCAGCAGCTCGCCGGCCTGTCCGTCCGGAAGCGCTGAATCATTCTCGTCGACGACCAGCGCCTCGATTCCGTCGGCGAGATAGCCCATCGTCCCCGGACGATCGGACGGGATCGTGCCTGCGAACACGAAGTTCGTCTCGGTCGATCCGTAGCCGTCGACCAGCGGCACGCCAAACCGCTCGTTGAACGGACCGTGGATTTGCGGCGGCACGCCGCCGCCAAGCGCAACGCGCAGACGATGCGTCGAATCGTTCGCATTGGTCGGCTGCGCCAGAAGCATCGACGCCATCGCGCCGAGCAGATAGCCGACCGTCGCATTGTGCCGTTGCGCGGCGGCCCAGAAGCCGGAGGCGGAGAATTTCGGCTCCAGCACATAGGTGCACCCGTTCAGGAGCGCCTGATAGAACGCATTCAGCGCGTTGGTGTGGAACAGGGGCAGCGTCGTAAACAGCACATCGCCCTCGCGGACGCCGAGCGCTCGCGCCGAATAGATGCCCCACCAGAACAGCTGCGCCTGCGGACAGCACACACCCTTTGCAGGCCCCGTGGTGCCCGATGTGTAGAGGATCGCAACGGTGTCGCCGGGGCGGACGGCAGCCGCCGGCGCCGCGGCTCCGAGCGCCGGCAACGGTAACGCGGAAAGCCTGGCATCGATTGCATCGGCGGCAGCCCCGACGATCCAGGTCCGGGGCGGCAGCTCGACACCCGCCTCGACACTCTCGATCGCGACAACGAACTGAGCCTCGACGACGAGGAGCGCGGGACGCGAGTTGCGGAAGATGTGGGAGAGCTGGAAACCGCGGAGCGCGGTATTGATCGGGACTGCGATGGCCCCGAGCCACGCACAGCCGAGATAGACCTGCAAAAACTCCGGACGGTTCGAACACATCAGTGCGACCCGATCGCCCGGCTTGATCCCCGCATCGACGAGCGCCTGGGCCGACGCGGCCGCGATCGCCGCGGTCTGCGCAAAGGTCCAGCGCGTCTCACCCGCGACCAGCAGCGTGCGATCGCCATAGCGCTCGGCCTGCCGTGTGAGAATGGTGGACAGAATCCGGTCCGACGGCGGAAACGACGTCACCGCACGCGCCCAGGCCGGCGTCACGTTCTCCCGGCCGACCGCTTCGCTGGTGTTCGCCGGCGCCTCGTTCTCCGTCACGATCATGCTTCCGGCTCAGGGCAACAGCTTGTACTTGCCGTCCTCGATCTGGACCATGACGCGTGAGCGATCGTCGACGCCATGCCGGTCCGCCGGCGTGTAGGTGTAGACGCCCTGCGTCCCGACGACCTCCTTGGTCGTGAACAGCGCCTGACGGAGCGCGGTCCGGAATTCCGGCGAACCAGGCTTGGCGCCGGTCGCCATCGCGCGCTTGGCGGCATCGGCGAAGACCAGCCAGCCGTCGAAGGAATAGGACGAGAATGAATCCGTCGGCGCCTCGCCGTTCGCCTTCGCGAAGGCCGCGCGGAAATCCAGTGCAACCTTCTGGATCGGATTGCTGGCCGGAAGCTGCTCCGCCGCGGTCACCGGCCCGGTCGGGCAGATGATGCCGTTGGCGGCCTTGCCGGCAAGACGAAGGAAATCGGCGCTGATCATGCCGTGATTGCCATAGAGCGGCCCCTTGTAGCCGCGCTCAGACAGCGCGATCACCGGCAGCGCACCGGGCGTTCCCGTCCCACCCAGCATGATCGCATCGGGATGCGCGGCGACGACGCGCAGCACCTGCGCCGTGACCGAAGAGTCCGAACGCGCGTAGCGCTCATTGGCGATCACCTTGATGTCCGCCGACTTGGCGGCCTGCACCAGGGAATCGTAGAAGAGGTCACCTAACGCGTCGGAGAAGCCGATGAACGCGACGCTCTTCAATCCCTTCGCCTTCATGTTGTCGACGATGCCCTGCAACAGCAGCGGCGTCGGTTGCGGCGTCTGCACGACCCAGGGACCGCCCTCGCCCGGCGGCACCGGCGCGATCGGGGACACCGCGATCATCGGAATCCTCATCTCGATGGCCGCGGTCGCCATCGCGAGCGTCTGGGGCGCACCGGACGTGCCCATGAGGACATCGACTTTTTCCTGCTCGACGAGCTTGCGGGCGTTGCGCGCCGACGCGGTCGGATCGGAGCCGTCGTCCAACTGGATGACGCGCACCTTCTCGCCACCGATCTCACCGAGATAGACTTGGCCCGCCGCGATCCCCTTCCCGTTCGGAATTCCAATCGACGACACCGGCCCACTGAGGCCGGTGACGAAGCC
Organism: Bradyrhizobium sp. WSM2254; assembly: GCF_000472645.1. Taxonomy (NCBI): domain Bacteria; kingdom Pseudomonadati; phylum Pseudomonadota; class Alphaproteobacteria; order Hyphomicrobiales; family Nitrobacteraceae; genus Bradyrhizobium; species Bradyrhizobium sp. WSM2254. The sequence goes on from NZ_KI421445.1 coordinate 157,617, forward strand.
GACGAGGATCTCAGCTTGGACGGCCTGAGGGACGGCAAGAAGCAATGCAGTGGAGGCCAGCAGGCTCTTGATCAAGTTCATGGCACCTGTCTTTCGTGAGGACTTCTTGTTCCGATTGGCAAGCGCCATGGATTCGCTTCAGGTCGACGAGACCAGCGCGATGACGCGAAGCGGACTGCCGGAGCCGTTCTGGATCTTCAGCGGCGAGGCCACGATGACGGCCCCGGTGGCCGGAAGCTGATCCAGGTTGCACAGGCATTGCAGGCCGTAGCGACCCGCGCCGTGCAGGAAGTGATGCGCCGGATAAGGCGGTTCGAAATGGCCGGCCTGCCCCGCATCCGTGCCGATGGTCTCGGTGCCAAATCCGATGACGCCGCGCTCCTCCACCAGCCACTTCATGACATCAGGGTTCGGGCCCGGCGTGTGCGCGCCGTCATCCCTGAGATTGGAGTAGTCGCGCCAGCCCTTCTTCGACCAGTCGGTCCTGAGCAGCACCCAATTCCGCTCGGGGATCCGGCCGTGCTTGGCTTCCCAGGCTTCGACGAGCGGGACGGTCAGCAGGAAATCGGGATCCTGGGCCGCCTGCGCGGAGCAATCGATGACGCAGGCCGGCGCGATCATGTCCTTGGCCGGCATCGTGTCGACGGCATTGTTCGGCAGGTTCTTGCCGGTGAACCAGTGAATCGGCGCATCGAAATGCGTGCCGGTGTGTTCGCCAAACGTAATGTTATTCCAGTACCAGGCCGGGCCGCGACCATCGTATCGCGAGATTTCCTGGATGCGGACCGGCGCCGCCTGGCCGAACTCCGGCGGCAGCACGATGACCGGAAAGTCCGGACTGAGCGTGAAGGTCAGATCGACGACGCGCACCGCGCCGGAAGAAATCGCACCCGCCAGTTCCAGGAGATTGTTGCCTTGCATCGTCACGTCCTCCGGCTTGGTTGAAATCTCGATGTCACCTGTCGAGCTCGCGCTCGAGCGCTTTCGGATTGGCCGCGAGGCGTTGTCGGATCTCCTCGGCGACGTCTCCGACATACATCTCCTCGAGCCCGCCTCTCAGCCCCGATACGATCGCCTGCGCGATCGCGCGCGGCGCGACCTTCGGCGGCGGCACGGTCTGGAACCATTCGGTGTCGACAGGCCCGGTGAACAGATTCATCACCTTGACGCCGCCTGGCCTGAGCTCGGCACGAAGACAGTGCGAGAGCGACAGGCACGCCGCTTGCGAGGCCGAGTAGGCGCCAAAGGCAGGCCAGTTCGCCAGCGCATAGACCGAGAGAATGTTGACCCACGCAGCGCTGTTATTGATGCCATCGGCCCCCCGCATCCGCATCGCGGGGCCAAAGGCCTGCGCGAGGTTGATGAAGCCGAGATAGGCCTGATCGATCTCGTCCCGTGCGATGCTCGTGCCCCTGCGGTCGAGCAGGCCGCCCGGCCGCACATACTCCGTTGTGTTGACGAGGATATCGACCTTGCCGCCGATGTCGGCGGCGAGATCGGCCGCGGATTTTTCGTCGGCCGCGTCAAGGGTCACGATCTCGATCCCGTCCTGGCCGCGCAGCAGCTTCTCGCCGGCGAAAGGCCGCCACGGCTCGGCAACGCCGACGAAGACCGTCCTGGCGCCCGCGGCCTTCAAGGCGGCGACGGCTTCCTGGCCGATCACGCTGCGGCCGTTGGTCACGAGCACGCGCCGGAATTTCGGATCGGCCGTCATTTCCCGCCACTGCTTGTCGTCTGCCATGTTGGGAGTCCCCCCCTCGGGATGGGCAAAGGCCACCGCCTGACCGCTCTTGTCGAGCTGAAGCGACATGCGAACTGGCGCGCCCTCCACGCAGTCGGCATGGAGATGCGCCACGATTGTCGGACCGCAGTCCATCCTGACGAGGCCGATGCGCCAGGGCGCCCGTTCGCGGAAATAGACGTCGCTCGGCACGCGCGCCGTGGTCTCGGAAAGAAGCATGCCCCGGCGCGGCGCATCGACGAAGGTGAGGCCGGACGACAGGCATGACGGACATGCCTCCCGCGCCGGATAGGCAAAGGCGTCGCAAGCCTCGCAGCGTTGCAGCATGAAGCGGCCTTCGGCGGCGGCCCGCGTGAACCCATGCGACGTCCTGCTGCGCGGTCGCGGTGGCGACGCAGGCAGCCGCGTCCGCAGCAGCGGGTTCTTGCGCCGGGGCGATTTGATCGGCTCTATCATCGCGACGGCCCTGCAAAAATCGCGGCGCCCGAGGCGAGACCGCGATCGTAGTTGATCATACCGAACCCCGAGGCCAAGGCGAGGCTCGCATTCCTGACCTGGGTGGGGCCTGCAATCCCCAGAACCTGCCGTAGACCTTCGACGAGGCCGAGATAGGCGCCGGCTGCGCCGGCCTGCCCGGCCGAGAGTTGTCCGCCCGAGGTGTTGTGCGGAAAGTCACCGTCGATGGTGAGGTCGTGCTGGCGCACGAACTCGGCCCCCTCCCCCTTCTTGCAGAAGCCGAGATCCTCGAACTGCATCATCGTGATAACGGGATAGTCGTCATAGGTCTGGACGACATCCAAATCGTCAGGCTTCACGGCGGCCATCGCATAGAGCTCGCCGATATCCATCGCCCAGCCGCCGCGCACCTGCATGGGATCGTCGGCAAAGGCGTTGTGCCGCTCGATCGTCGACAGCAGTCGCGCCGCAGGCAGCCCCAGCGATGCCGCGGTGTCTTCGCGCATGACGAGGAACGCTTCCGCGCCGGCGCAGGGCATCACGCAGTCGAAGAGATGGATGGGATCGGAGATCGGCCGGGCCGCGAGATACTGTTCGAGCGTCAACGGCGCCTTCATCAAGGCGTGCGGATTGCGCAGCGCATTGGCCCGTTGGGCGACCGCGATCCGACCGACATCCTCCCGCGTGACGCCGAAGGTGCGCATATAGTTGCGCGCAATCAGCGCGAAGCTCGCATTGGCGCCACCCGCGCCGTAGGGATAGACGGCATCCTGGTTGAAGCGCGAGAAATTCTCGAGCGTCAGCCGGAAGGAATCGACGTGGTTGGTGTCACCCGCCACGCACGCCACGATGTCGGCGTCATGAGCCTGAACCGCGCGCGCCGCCTTTCGCAATCCGGCGACGGCGCTGGCGCCACCGAGCGGAATCGTATCCAGCCATCGCACGCAGAGTCCGAAATGCTGCGTCAATCCGATCCCGCTGTCGGTCCCCATGGTGAAGCTGGAGACGCACAGGCCGTCGATGTCGGAGGCCTTGATGCCGGCCTGCGCGACGAGCGCGCTGAGCGCACGGCCGATCCACCACTGCGCGCTTTCGATGGAGTAGCGCACATAGGGAATCGTGACGGGAGCCGCAATCACGACGCCGTCGTACGGTGTGCGTAAGGAATTGGTCACCGACCGCCCGCCTCGTTCATCCGCCTCAAACCACCGTCAGTTTCACGGCAATATTGCCGCGGGTTGCGTTCGAATAGGGGCAACGCTCGTGCGCGCCGGCGACGACCTCTTCGGCCACTGATTTCTCGACACCGGGCAGATTGACCTTCAGCTCGACAGCGAGCGCATATCCGACCGGAACCGGCCCCATCGCAACCTTTGCGGTCACGGTGGGCTCGGCGGCTGGCGCAACCTTGTGGGTGCGCGCGACGAGCTTGACCGCACCGAGAAAGCACGCGGCATAGCCGGCCGCAAAGAGCTGCTCGGGATTGGTGCCTTCGCCGCCGGGGCCCCCCATCGATTTCGGCAAGGACAGCGACACCGACAAGAGACCGTCGGCGCTGGCAGCCTTGCCATCCCGACCTCCGGTCGCCGTCACCTCGGTCTCGTACAGGATCTTTTCGGGAACCATCATGATTATTCTCCAGGACTAGCGGCTGTTGCGGGCAAGCAGCGCGCGGAAATCGTCGCGCGCCTGGGCGCTGGCCCGCTTGAAGCTCGGCCCTCGGCTGGGCTCGGTGCCATTGAGCTTCCGGAGCTGCACCCACATCTCGGCACTCTTCAGCGCCACGGCCGCGCAGTTGACCACCGGCGCGTGGCCGATCTTCAGGCCATGCTCCCTGCCGATCAGGAGACCCGGCAGCACACCGGCCGGAATCACAACATCGGCGCCGCGCTCGACCAGCGGACGTGCGCAGGCAACAAAGTCCTCGATCATGCGGGCTTGCGCGGCATCGTCTCCGGCGAACGCATCGGCGAAATCCGCCGGCTTGCAGCCAAGGCCGGTCACGTGGACCACGCGACCACCGAGGCCGTAACGCTCGGCCTGCTCGTAATGCCAGACCTCGAAGACAGGATCGAGCGTCACAAGGCCTAATCGCCGGCCCAGCTGCGAGGCCGCCAGCAACGTCGCCTCGCCGGTCCCGATCACGGGAATGTCGAGCGCCGAGCGCAGCTCGTAGAGTCCGGGATCCTGGAAATGCCCCATCACGAAGGCGTCGAACCCGCCCTCCTCGGCCGCGATGCCGTTGTCGATCGCCTGGACGGCGCAGCGCAATTCCGCGAGCCGCCCGAACTCCCGGTCCGGTGGCGTAATGCCCTCGACATGAACCGTCGTGCCTGCTGCGGCGATGTTGTTGAGGTATTCCGACAGCCGCGCCATGTAGGGCGCGTTCACGCTCGCATCAACGAAGCTCTGCCAGAAGATGCGCATCGTCCTTCTCCTCAAGCGGTGATCGGAGGATCGGTCGTCGGCTGCCGATGAATATATTTCAATCATAAACTAATTCACGCGTCAAATGCGCGCGGCGACGCCGCCGACGGGGCCCGTCACGGCAGGGCAGGCACGGCCTTTTCGTCCGGCCCAATGGCAAAGAAGCGCCGCGCTCTGTCGAAATTGTATGCAACGACATTTTTTTCTGACAGCACCGTGACACGTGTTGACGGCCCCACCGATAATACTTTAGGCTTTAAGTAATTCCTCGCCGGTCAGGGACCGGTGGCCATGACAATGATGTTGCAGGGCACCGATTTTGAGAGACTCGATCGTGTGGACAGTCGCCGTGCTCGGACAGCCGGCAGCAGCAGCACCGCCGGTCGCGCATCGCGGCAGGGCCAACGACCTTTCATCGCTTCAGATAAGGCCCGCCCGCATTCGCCGATGGGCCCGTTGTTCGAGCGGCAAGCAACATCATGGCTGCTGACGCCCGGCCGAGCAGACTCGCGTCGGCCGCGCCCATGATTTGGCGCTGCAGCAATGCTTTCAATCGGTTCGTCTGTCGTTCGGGCTTCCCGCGCGGCGGCATCAAAGCATTCCTATCCAGCATCAACGGAGGAGAACGCAAATGCGCAAGACTCTGAGCCTACTTGCACTTGTCGCCGGCATCGTCGCAGCCCCGGCGGCGCAGGCCGACATCACCATCGGCTTCGTCACCTCGCTCAGCGGCAACGGCTCGTCGATCGGCATCCCCTACGGGCGTGGCATCAACGCCGCCTATGAATACAAGAAGACCATCAACGGCGAGACCGTTCGCCTGATCCAGCTCGACGACGGCTCCGACCCGTCGGCCGCGACCCGCAATGCCCGCAAGCTGGTGGAAGAAGAGAAGGTGGACCTCCTGATCGGCACCGCGACGGCCCCCTCGACCATCGCCATGGCGGCGGTGGCGAGCGAGCTGAAGGTGCCGATGATCGCGGTCTCGCCGATCGGCAAGCTGCCTGATACGCCCGAGCAATGGGTGGTGTCGGTGCCGCAGCCGGCCTCCCTCCTCGTCAAGATCGTCGCCGATCGCATGAAGCGCGACGGCATGAAGAACATCGGCTATATCGGCTTCTCCGACGCGTGGGGCGACCTCGTCTACAACGGCGCCAAGGCCGCCGAAGCCGCCGGCGACATCAAGATCCAGACCAACGAGCGCTATGCCCGCACCGACACCTCGGTCACCGCGCAGATCCTGAAGGTGCTTGCCGCGCGGCCGGACGCGGTGCTGGACGGCGGCTCGGGGACGCAAGGCGCGCTGCCTCTGCTCAGCCTCGCCGAGCGCGGCTTCAAGGGCAATACCTACGGCACCGTGGCGCTGGTCAATCCGGATTTCGTCAACGTCGGCGGCAAGGCCGCCGACGGCATCCAGGTCTCCGCGGGTCCCGTGATCGTCGCCGAGCAGCTTCCCGACGAGCACTTTGCCAAGAAGATCGCGCTCGACTTCCGCGCCGTCTACCAGAAGACCCATAACATCCCGACCACCGACGGCTTCTCCGCCTACTCCTTCGACGCCTGGCTGATCTTCGCCAACGCCGCCGAGCGCGCGCTCAAGACCGCGAAACCCGGAACGGCGGAATTCCGTACGGCGCTACGGGACGCGATCCTCAGCACCAAGGAACTGCCGGGAGTGCATGCCGTCTACAACTTCAAGCCCGGTGCGGTGACCGGCGTCGACGAGCGCGCGCTCGTCGTGGTGCGCCTGACCGGAGGCGCCTGGAAGTTCGCGCCGTAGTCGGAAGGCGGCAGACAGTCAAAACGGGGGAACGGCGTCTCAATGACGAGTGACATCGCAGCCATTCTTGCGATCGACGGGATCGCCACCGGCGCAGTCTATGCGCTGGTGGCGATCGGGACCGTCCTCATCTTCACGGTGACACGGGTCATCTTCATTCCCTTCGGCGACATCGCCGCCTTCACCGCGCTGACGCTGGCGGCCCTGGATGCGAAGCGCTTTCCGGGCACGGGGGCGCTGGTCGTCATCCTGGCCTGCCTTGCGACCCTGATCGAGATCGTCTCGCTCATGCGCGCCGGCGAGCTTCGGCTGCTGCCACGCGCGCTCTTCTTCTACCTCGTGCTTCCGCTGGCCGTGGTCGGCCTCGCCTGGCTGACGATGCGCGCCGATCCTCCGCTCGCTGTCAGGCTCGTGCTCGCGCTGATGCTGATAACGCCCATCGCCCCGCTTCTGGACCGGATCGTCTTCCGCCCCATCGCGGACGGAACGGTGCTGTTGCTCCTGACGGTCTCGGTCGCGCTGCATTTCGCGCTGGTCGGCCTCGGCCTGCTCTTCTTCGGACCTGAAGGCGTCAGAACCGAACCGCTGACGTCGCTCTCGACTGAGTTCGCCGGTGTGCTGGTCTCGGGCCAGACCATGCTGATCGTGATCGCAGCGCTCGTCTTCAGCGGCCTGCTCTATCTCTTCTTCGACTTTACGCTGGTCGGAAAATCGCTGCGCGCCACCGCCGTGAACCGGACCGGCTCCCGCCTGATGGGAATACGGCCCGCCCGCGCCGGCACGATCGCCTATCTGCTGGGCTCACTGATGGCCGGTGTATCGGGCATCCTGATCGCGCCTGTGAACACCGTGTTCTATGATTCCGGCTTCCTGATCGGCCTCAAGGCCTTCGTCGGCGCCATCGTCGGCGGCATGACCAGCTATCCCGGCGCGGCGATCGGCGCCGTCGGCGTCGGCATCCTCGAGAGCTTCGCATCCTTCGAGAGCAGCGCGCTGAAGGACGTCATCGTGTTCTCGCTTCTGATCCCGATCCTGATCTGGCGTTCCCTCGCCTCGCTGCATTCCGAGGAGGAGATCGAGGAATGACGCGCTTCCAAATTCAGCTCGTGGCAATGGTGGCGCTGGCGTGTCTGGCGGTGGCCCCCTTCGTGCTCAGCCCCTTCAGCATCACGCTGATGAACTACATCGGCATCTATTCGCTGGTCGCCATCGGCCTTGCCCTGCTCACCGGCGTCGGCGGCATCGTATCCTTCGGACAGGCAGCGTTCGTGGGCGTCGCGGCCTATGCGACGGCGTGGGTCTCCGCGCTGAACGGATACTCCCCGTGGCTCGGCCTCCTGTTCGGGGTGGCGCTGACCTGCTGCGTCGCGGCCATCCTCGGCGTCGTCACCTTGCGGCTTCAGGGACATTTCCTCTCGCTCTCGACCGTCGCATGGGGCCTTGCGATCGGCTTCCTGTTCGGCAATGTCGAGGGGCTCGGCCGCTTCAACGGCATCTCGTCGATCCCGCCGATCAGCATCGGATCGTTCGCGCTTGTTACGAGCGCGCAGATCTATTTCCTGATCTGGGGCATCGTCGCCGCCGTCCTCCTGCTCGGATATAATCTGCTGGACTCCCGGCTCGGCCGTGCCATGCGGGCGCTCCGCGGCGGCAACACGCTGGTCGAGAGCCTCGGCATCAACGCCTTCCGGATCAAGCTCGTGACCTTCGTGATCGCGGCCTTCCTGGCCTCGCTCTCCGGGTGGCTCTACGCCCATATGAGCCGCTTCATCAGCCCGGGTCCGTTCGATGCCGGCATGGGCATCGAATATCTGATGATGTCGATGGTCGGCGGCGCCGGAAGCCTGCTCGGTGGTGTCGTCGGTGCCGCGGTCGTCACCCTGCTCAAGAACAGCGTGCAGGATTATCTGCCGCTGATCGCCAAGGGCGCTTCAGGACAGCTGGAGATCGTCGCCTTCTCGGCGCTGTTCATCTTGTTCCTGCAATGGGCGCGGCAGGGCATCGTGCCATTCGTTGCGCGCTACTTGCCGAAGATCAAACGCGAGCGGCCGGAGCCGGCGGCTCCCCTGCCCCGCCGCGCACAACCGGCACCCGGCGAACTACTTTTGAAGGTCGACGGCGCCGAGCGCCGGTTCGGCGGCCTGGTCGCCGTCAACAATGTCAGCTTCGAGGTACGCTCCGGCGAGATCCTTGCCGTCATCGGCCCGAACGGCGCCGGCAAGAGCACGATGTTCAACTGCCTGACCGGCGCGCTCCGGGTCAACAAGGGCGAGATCGTCTTTGCGGGACGCCCGATCACGCGCGATCCGCAATCCCGCATCGCCAAGGCCGGGATCGCGCGGACCTTCCAGCATGTGAAGCTGCGGCCGCGCATGAGCTTGCTCGAAAACGTCATGCTCGGCACCTACGCCCGCACCAGCACAGGCCTGTTCGCGAGCGCCCTCCGTCTCAACCAGCGCGAGGAAGCCAGCGCGCGGCACGAGGCGCTGACGCAGCTCGAGCGCGTCGGGCTCGGCGAAAAGCCGTTCGAGCTCGCAGGCAACCTGCCGCTCGGCAACCAGCGCATCCTGGAGATCGCCCGTGCGCTCGCCGCGGACCCAGCACTGCTGGTGCTGGACGAGCCGGCGGCGGGCCTTCGCCGCCAGGAAAAGCTGCGGCTTGCGGAGCTGCTCCGCTCACTGCGGTCGGACCACCTGACCATCCTGATCGTCGAGCATGACATGGAGTTCGTGATGTCGCTGGTCGACCGCATCGTGGTGCTCGATTTCGGATCCAAGCTCTGCGAAGGCGCTCCAGCTGCGATCCGCAGCGACGAGCGGGTTCAAGAGGCCTATCTTGGAGGCGTCGCGTGAGCGAGATGTTTTCCATGACGGACGTGACCGTCTGCTACGACAATGTCGAGGCGGTCCGCAACGTCTCGCTGTCGGTCGAGCAAGGGCAGATCGTCACCGTCATCGGTCCGAACGGCGCCGGCAAGACCACACTCTTGATGGCCGCCATCGGGCTGCTCGCCTCCCGCGGCCGCATGGTGTTTCAGGGCAATGACATCGGGAGGATGTCCGTCGAGGATCGCGTCGAGCGCCGGCTGTGCCTCGTGCCGGAAAAGCGCGAGCTGTTCTCCGACATGTCGGTCGCCGACAACCTCCTGCTCGGCTCCTACAGCCTGCGCGACCGCTCGGGCGTCCAGAAGACGCTGGACGAGGTCTATGATCGCTTTCCCCGCCTGAAGGAGCGGCAGCGCCAGGCCGCCGGCACGCTCTCCGGCGGCGAGCGCCAGATGCTCGCGCTCGGCCGCGCGCTGATGGCCAAGCCGAAGCTGCTCATGCTGGACGAACCCAGCCTTGGCCTTGCGCCGCTGATCGTGCGCGAGATCTTCCGCACCATCGCCTCCCTGCGCGATCTCGGCGTGTCCATCCTGCTGGTCGAACAGAACGCCCGCGCCGCGCTGGAGACGGCCGACTACGGCTACGTGCTCGAAACCGGCGAGATCGTGCAGTCCGGCCCCGCCAAGGATCTCATCCACGATCCCAGGCTGATCACGGCCTATCTCGGCGGGCATTAGGACCGGCCCTTGCAGGCCGCACAACAAAAAGTCGAAAAACAACCCCATGCACAGTAGCCGGGGACAGTGATATCAATGGTTTAACAGCCCCGCGCCATCGCTTCTGATTTCTCGAAACAGAGTTGACCCGTCGGGCAAAACAGGGGCATGATGTCATCATCGCAGCGCTCGCCCTGGTCGTTGGCTGGTTGGGCGCCGTGCTGATCCGGGGGCAACGATGCGCAACACGCGGGACCGCTGGCATCTATCCTCGATGCTCCTGGCGGTCTCCGGCACCCTGTTGGTCGGCGTCGGCATCTACTTCCTGTTCCTCCGCCCTCCATTGCTGCCGGAGGACATCCGGTACATGAGCCTCACCCCGGCCGAATTGCAGTCGGTCGGGCCCAGACTCATGTCATGGCTGACCTACGTCTTTCGTGTGATGGGCGGCTACGTGGCGGCCACGGGAATTCTCGCGCTCACCCTGGCCGCGACGTCCTTCCGCGACCATCGCCCCGTGGCTGCGGTCGGCGCCGGGGTTGCTGGCGGGCTCTCGATCGGGTTGATGGCCGCCGTCAACTTCATGATCCAATCGGATTTCAAATGGGTGCTGCTCGGCATGGTGCTCGTCTGGGGGACGAGCATCGCAACGTTCGTCCGCGAGTCCGCCCTTGCTTCGCGACAGAGCCGGGTACGCAACCCTGACCTACGTCAATAACTGAACGGCCTGTCCAGCCGATGATCATGTCCCTGTCCTTCCTGTCGGTCCATCTCAGTGCGATGCCGTGCAACAATCAACGCCCGCTAAGGAACAAGTGTCCCCCCGTAACAGTTGCCAGCGACAGAACCCGGAGTCGACCCTTGATTTGGACGCCGCTGGACGTTCGAATGTCACAGCGGCGCATTTGAACCGATAGGTGTTCAACGCGAAATCATCGCGAGACTTAAGATCAGCGAAGAATATGCCATGCGTGTCTTCATCCTCGCATTGTCAGCCTTGGGAATTTTCTTGGGAATTCTCGTCGGTGCAAATGGTGCCGCGGCCGGTCCGAGCACGACCGACCGTGAGCTGATCGCATCCGTCGATCCGGCGATCGTTGCCGGCGAGGCAACTCAGGAAACCGAAGATCAGATCGGCCTCAACAAGGGAAAGCGTCGCGACGTGCAGCGCCGGCTGACCGATCTCGGTTTCGACACCAAGGTCAACGGACGGTTCGACGGGTCGACCCGCGCCGTCATCACGCGCTGGCAGGCGGCACGCGGCTATCCCAGGACAGGCTTCCTAAACCCGCTGCAGCATCAGGCGCTCCTGACCGAATCCGCCTCGGCGGCGCATGCCGGCGTCAGCGGCAGCGACAAATCCGATGACGACCGTCCAACCCGTCGTCGCACGGGTGCTCACCATCAGCACAGCGGGGGTGGTCCCGGCGGACTGATTGGCGGCGTGGTGGGGGGACTGTTCGGACGCAGGTGACCGAGGTGCTCCAGGTAGTGCAGGTTTCAGGCGTTCATGTCCCCGCCGGGCCGGGATAGTGAACGAGGTAGCTGCACGGGGCGGTGGTGCCTTCCGGATGCGCCGCGACATCGGTACGGGCAACGGGCAAATGTGTCCAGGGCTGCTCTGTGCTTATTGTCAAGGATTGGGGGAGTTGCCATGTTCTGAACTAATCGCGGCCCCTTGGGTGGAGGGAACACGCAATGGAGAGCGAGAACCGTCAAGCCCATTGGGAAGGCGTCTACACCCACAAGGGCGAGAACGAAGTAAGCTGGTTTCAGGAAAGTCCGGCTCCTTCGCTTGAGTTGATTGCCCGGGTCGGCGCGGCTCAGGCTTCGGCCATCATCGACATCGGTGGGGGTGCTTCGCGCCTGGTCGACAATCTCATTGATCGGGGCTTTGAGGATGTAACCGTCCTCGATTTGTCCGGGGCGGCACTTGAGGCCGCGAAAGCCCGCCTTGGAAGCCGGGCCGCACAGGTTCATTGGATCGTCGCGGATGCAACAGCCTGGGAGCCGCTGAAGGCTTACGATGTTTGGCACGATCGGGCGGCCTTTCATTTCCTGACCGAGGAGCGTGACCGTGCTGCGTATGTCGCGCGTCTCGGACGGGCCTTGAAAGTCGGAGGGCACGCAATCATTGCCACCTTTGCGCTCGACGGACCTGAACGATGCAGCGGCCTTCCCGTCGTGAGGTACGATGCTGCGAGCCTCGGTCAGACCCTCGGTAGCGCGTTCCAACTCGTTGAGACCCGGCGGCACGCTCATGCGACGCCTTGGGGCACCGATCAATCATTCCAATTCAGTGTGTTCCGCCGCGGCTCCTGAACCGCGACGCCGCGCAGAGGAGTTAGTTCAACTCATGACGGCTTGGCAGAGCGTGGCAATTGCAAAGCAGGGCGGACCTTCTGCGCGAGTGTCTCATCCCATGGTCGGCGGGCTCGACACCGCGTCGGCTTAGGTCGCGACTGGAGTAACCATCCGATCTTCATCTATCCGCAATGGTCGTTTCTTTGGCGAAGGGCTACTTCCGCTCGTGGCCCTTAGCCGAAGGTCGATTGAGCGCGTGTCATGTCGGCTGCCAACATTTTTGAAACTTTGCCCGATACTCTCGCGCCGTCTGCGTTTGGAACTGAAACATTTTCTAGCCTGAACGATTTACTCCCGGGGCTTCGCAAGATGCGAGGCATTCATGAACCCTCTTTCGGCGAGCGACGTGTTCCTTACGGTCGCGGTTATGAGCACGACGTTCCTGATCGAGATCGGGTTTTTCATCCTGATCGGAATGTTCTGAAATAGCGCGCTATTGGGGTGATGCGCAGCGGGTGCGAAGGTCTAGTTCTCCTCGAACTTGATGGTTGAGACCGGCCATCTTCCGTCATGACCTTTGATTGAAATCCGAAGCCCGTGCAATTCATCCAGCCAAACTTTCTCGACCGTGCCTGCCTTTCCGTCAGTAAGGACGACGGTTTTGCCGATCAATTCGGATTGCGCCTTACCGTACTCATTCAAGATCGTCGATGCACGAAGCTTCACCGGCGGCATCGTTCATCCATGTTCGCCCAGCCGACTGCGGCTCAACCGCGCGGCTTGTTACAGTGCTCGGCCGCTTCGAATTCGCGGAGCCGATCGATTTGCGCTCTCAGGCTCGCCGGTAGTTTCGACTCTGGTTTCAGCGACGCACGTAGTCTCTCGCCGATCTCTCGAATGATGGCCCGACAGTGTATGTGGTCAATGTCAATTCGGTTGCGCATGACGGAGCCTTCGGTTCCGGCAGCACCCCGTGCCTCCCCCCCGCAACCGATCGGGCCCCCGCAACCGATCGGGGCACTGCTGGCGATTTTGAATAGAACTGGAGACCGTCGCTTTTGGCTATCTGCGCGAGCGCTTGTGTTAAGACTTGTGTTAAGAACAGCGGGTCGTTCGCCACGACCTTTGGCTATCCGCGACATGCGCCGTGTTACTACCGGCGAGCGACGGCCTCAGTTTTTCTAAAGCCTGGCGGACGCTTTCGTTCCTTGATTTCTGATCGCGACCGCGATGTTCCATTCCGAAGGAGGAACCTGCCCCAGCGGCTAGTCGCTGGCGCCATGGAAGCAACTTCCAAGCAACTTCCGATGCGGCCGAAAACATTGGGCCGCAGTGTTCGGGAACCATTTCTGAGAGTGCCCGGTTAGTTCATGGGGCGATAAAGGGGATCATCGTCATGAGGACTAAATATCTCGCTGCGATTGCGATAGCTGTTCTTGCTTGTAGTGGGCTGGTCGTGAATTCCGTCGGCTCGCTTCATCGCGAAAAGCAGTCCACGCCGGCCGCCATACAAGTGGCGGACCGATTAGCTGGGTCCTTGGATCCGTATTTGATCCGGTCTGGCGGCTAAAACGGCCGGTGTAATTCAGAAATGCATTGGCGGCGCTGCCTTAAGTCATGGGGCATCGCGCCCGTTCGACAAGCAAGGCTGTGCAACGCCTTTGTCTCACATCCCATCGCGCTCGCATCCATACGTCGCATTCCTCGTCTGTCGGATTGAACGCTGCCTCTGCCTACGCCGCAACTTCGTGTCCGTTACTTCCGATATTGGCCCATCGCGTCAGTTAGTCCGATGCAGCGTTTGTCTGGAGTTGGGGGTAAAGCCGACCTGCCGGCTGAACGCCCGGACTTCTCAGTTTGCCCCTTAGCGGACCATTATGTTTGACGCTCGATAGCTTAGGGAAGCTGGAGAAGCGAGATGTCGCTCATTTTATGCCTACTTGCCATTGCGCTGCTCGGCGTTGCCGCATGGGGTTTCCGGTCCACTATGTTGGAGCTAAGCAAATGGTATCCGCAAGAGCCAATGGACACCATTTCCCGCAGGTTCGAGGTTGATAGTTTCGTCTGGAGCTCACGCGCACCGCGCGCATTGCGCCGTCGGTATATTGCGACACAGGCGTGCGCGATCCCGGCGATCCTCTGCCTCGCGGCACTGGTTTGGCTGAATGAGACACGTCCCGATGTCCGTATCTGGGGGACTGTCGCATTCTGCACCGTGTCATTTCTTATCGCCGGTGTTCTGGCGTGGAAAGTCATTCGGCACGAGGTGTGACCCATCGACGTCCTTGGGACGCAGGACTGGTATTGACCCTGAGCGGACATTGCCTGCTATTTTTCTCAGATTGGGATAGACTGGCATCACTACCTTACGATGCAGGATAGCAGCCGCCAAGCGGGATCGACGCGCCGAATAGTCTGCCCAGCATGCCAAGGATGTTGTGATCGCCAGAGTTCGTTTGGCTGTGAGTATCTCGACGCGGATGGACAAGATCGGCTTGCCGATGCAACGGCATGATAGACAATTGTCGATGGCACTAGTGTTAGCATTCGTTGTAGTGCTGACGGCTGCCTATGCTATCGACAGGGCAGGCTACTGGCCACGCGCTCTTACAACGGATAATGGCTTAGATTGTCCATCTCTTCCGGAAGTCAGCCAAGCCTTGGCGCGCCGCGACTACGATCAAGCAATCCGGAGCTACACGGAGGTTTTGGCAAGAACCTTTTCGTCCCGAGACGCCGCATGTCTACTCCGTGACCGCGCCCACGCCAGGGAGCAAATCTCCGACACGGCTGGAGCAGAAGCAGACTGGAATGAAGCTATTCGAATTAGCCCAACGGAAGCCCGCTTATATTCCTCACGAGGTTTTTTCTATCTCCGGCAGAAGCACCACGATTTGGCCCTCGCAGATTTCGAATACGGAAGGCAAATCGCGCCACGAAATAGTGCCTTTCCATATGGCCTCGGACGCACTTATGCATCGCAGGGAAAGCTCAAAGACGCGGTGGAGGCGTACAGTGAAACCATACGCCTCGCGCCCGAAATGTACACGGCATTTCGATGGCGCGCAAAAGCCTATCGAGAATTGCACATGGACATCGAAGCCGCCAGGGACGATGAGAGGGCACAAGCATTAGAGAAGAAGTTCTGGGATGCAGTAGCCCGGACAGGAGCAAAACTTCCAAAAGAGAAATGATTATCGGGTGGCGATCCTCGATCTGCTCAAAGTATGCCTGGGGCAAAAGTCCGGAAATGGCCCATCGCGTCAGTTAGTCCGATGCAGCGTTTGTCTGGAGTTGGGGGTAAAGCCGACCTGCCGGCTGAGCGCCCGGACTTCTCAGTTTGACCCGCTTCAGACATTAGACAACGTGCCAATCCCGAGTGCATTGGACTGACTGCGCCTTTGTGACCAACCTCACATACCCTCCCCTTGCCTTTAGGCAGGCTATGAATACGCTGCTCACGTTTGATTTGGGGCTGTAATGGGCGCGCTTCGTTTTCTTTTGTTCGTTTTTGCCGTGTGGCTCGGATGCGGACCGGCCATGGCCGAACGACGCGTCGCGCTGGTGATCGGAAATTCGGCGTACAAGAGCGTGGCCCGGCTAACCAACCCGGCGAACGATGCCACCTTAGTTGGCAGCATGTTCAAGAAGGCAGGTTTCGATGCTGTCGACATCAAGCTCGACCTCAATGTCGCGGAGATGCGAAGGGCACTGCGTGACTTTGGCGACAAGACGAAGGATGCCGAGGTCGCCGTGATCTATTACGCTGGTCACGGCATCGAACTTGATGGCACCAACTATCTGATCCCCACGGACGCAACGCTGGAGAGGGATAGCGACGTTCTCGACGAAACGATTGCTCTGGACCGCGCGCTGTTCGCGGTCGACCCCGCGAAGAAGCTCCGCCTCATCATTCTCGATGCCTGCCGCGACAATCCGTTTGCCAAGACGATGAAGCGGACGATCGCCTCGCGCGCCATCGGGCGCGGCCTCGCCAAGATCGAGCCGACGAGCCCGAACACCATGATTGCTTTCGCGGCGAAGGCGGGCTCGACGGCGTCAGATGGCGATTCCAGAAACAGCCCGTTCGCGGCGGCCCTGGTCGAGCGCCTCCCGACGCCGGGGCTCGATCTGCGCAAGGCCTTTGGCTTCGTCCGCGACGATGTCTTGAAAAATACCGGCAACAAGCAGGAGCCCTATGTCTACGGCTCGCTCGGCGGCGATGACCTGCCGTTGGTCGTAACGAAGCCGGTTGCGACGGGACCACAGGCGAACCCCGATGAGGCGGTCCGTCGCGACTATGAGCTGGCCCTGCAAATCGGCACTCGCGAGGTCTGGACCGCATTCCTCGCAAAGTACGCAGACGGATTCTACGCCAGCTTGGCCAAGGGGCAGTTGAACCGGATCGCCGCGGAAGAAACCCGCGCCGTAGCGGTTGAGAAGGCGCGGCTGGCCGAGGAGGAGAAGACAAGGCTGGCATCCGAACGCGCGAAGAAGGCCGAGCAGGATAAGGCGGCAGCCGCCGCCAAGGCCGCCGAGGATGCCCGGCTCGCNGCCGAGAAGGCCAAGCAGATCGAGGAAGCCAAGGCGGCCGCAGCCGAGCAGCGCAGGAAGGATGCCGAGGCCGCCGTGGCCAAGGCGCTGGCCGACAAGCAGGCTGCCGAGAAGGCGCTCGCCGACAAGATCGCGAACGACAAGGCGGCTTCCGAGCTGGCAGCAAAGCAGGCGACTGAGAAGGCTCAGCGTGACGGCGAGCAAAAGGTCGCGGCCGTTGCCCCGACGCAATCGCCGCCCAGCCTCTCGCCGCAGGAGACGGCCAAACTGGTGCAGTCAGAACTCCGTCGGGTCGGTTGTCTGACTGGCGCCGCTGACGGAGATTGGAACGCGGCCTCACAGCGCTCGCTGGCGCTGTTCAACCAGCATGCCGGGACGAAGTACGACACCAAGCTGGCCAGCTTCGACGTGCTCGATGCCATCAAGAGCAAGCCAGGACGCGTCTGCCCGCTGGTCTGCGACCGCGGCTTCAAGGCTGATGGCGACGCTTGTGTGAAAATCACCTGCCGCGCGAGCTATCGCGTCAACAGCGACAATGAGTGCGAGAAGGTTCAGGACAAGAAGCCCGTCGCGACCCGCGAGGACGCCAAGCCGCGGGACGACGAGAGAAAGAAGAGCGAAGCCGCGCCCGCAAAGCCGCAGGCGACTGGGCAGTTGATTTGCAATAGTGCGGGCTGCCGTCCGGTAAAGCCTGGATGCCGGGTGGTGCCCTATCAACAGTTCAAGCACGGGTCCGTTAGCACCGGTCAGCCACAAGAGGAGTGCAACTAGCTCGATTCATCTGGCGATCCCTCTGAATTTGTGCGCTGGCGCCCTGCTGTTTAGCTCCCGGTTCTCCAAGCCTTCGGCCTGACCACTCGCGTCAGCATCGGAAAATGCTTGTTGCCGCCTGCGAACGCCGGGAATTTCACGAAGTCAGCACGCATGCGCTTGATCACGTCGGAGCCGAGCGCGTGCGCGAGGGCTTGCGGGCTGTCGAACACCAGCTTGTTGCGCTGCATGTGCGCGACCCGCAGCGACGGCAGCCGGTCGACCCAATCGATGCGGGTGTAGATCTCGATCTGGCGAACATCCGGGAAGGTTCGCATGATCGATGGATGGTGCTCCAGATAATGCAGGTTCCAGGCGTTCATGTCCTCGGCCGGACCGGGATAGTGCACGAGGTAGCTGCACGGGGCGGTGGTGCCTTCCGGATGCGCCGCGACATCGACGGGAAAGGAGCGCGTCAGCATCGCCTGGTGCGTGACATCCAGTCCGGAGAGGCCCGGCAAGCCTGCCCCCGTCGCGAGGCGGGCAAGGTTTCCGCTGCGATCCATCGCCGCCTCGCACGCGAACAGGTCGGGAAAGCGTAGTTGAAGCGCAAAAACGGGGCCGGAGCCGTCGGCCTTGTAGGGATGATCGACCGACTCCTCCAGCGGCGTGAACAGCAAGCCCTCGGTCATGTCAGGGATCGATCCGACCAGCTCAGCCACGGCGGCAACCTCGTCGGGATGAATCCGCCGTTCGCCTGTGGAAGTGGAGAACGTCATGAAGAGCGAGATCATGCCGGCGTTGCCTCAGCGCCCTCGCCCACGCTCACATGCGCCGTGAGCGCGGCACGAATATCATCGGGCCATGGGATCGCATGGTGATCCACCAGCGAGGTCGCGGCAAGGATCTGGCGGGCGCGCCAGCGCATGCCATTCGCGCCGGAGACGACATGCTCCAGATGGAGCGACGATCCGCCGACCCTGCGGATGCGCAGGTCGAACGTCAGGCGATCGCCGAACATCGACGGCCGGGAAAAGTCGCAGGTCAGGTGCACCGTGGGCGTCCCGATCTTCCGGACCGTGATCAATTCCGGCCAGGGAAAACCGACCGTCGCCCAGAAGTCTTCGACGACTCCGTTGAGGATGTTCAGGTAGGACGGGAAGTACGCGATGCCCGAGGGATCGCAATCGCCGAACCTGAGCTCGCGATCGAACGAGAAGTTCGTCATCAGATCGCAACGACGGGGTGCCTGATGACGCCGACGCCGTCGACCCCGGCTTCGACCACGTCGCCAGGCCACAGCCATTCCTGCGGGCTCATGCCGGCGCCGACGCCTTCGGGCGTTCCGGTCGCGATGATGTCGCCCGGCTCGAGCGTCATGCCCGACGAAATGTCCGATATCAGCACCGGGATGTCGAAGATCATGTATTTGGTGTTGGAGTCCTGCTTCATGACCCCGTTCTTGGTCAGCCACAGCCGCATATCATGCGGATCCGGAATTTCGTCCGCGGTGACGATGCACGGGCCGAACGGTGCATAGGTGTCCATGCCCTTGGAAAAGATCCACTGGCCGGCGCGGCGATTGTCGCGCGCGGAAATGTCGATCATCACCGAATAGCCGAAGACGTGATCCATCGCCTTGTCGGCCGCGATGCGGGTTGCGGTCTTGCCGATGATGACGGCGAGCTCGACTTCCCAGTCGAGTTGCTGCGTCATCTTCGCGTTGTGCTGGATCGCCGCGCCCGGGCCGATCACGGAAGTCGGCGGCTTGGAGAAGACGACCGGCTGCTTCGGCAGGTCCTTGTCGGTATCCAGGCTCTTGGCGGATTCCGCCACGTGCGCGCTATAGTTCAGCCCGATGCCGAAGATGTTCTTTCGCGGACGCGGGATCGGCGCCTGCAGCTTGACGTCCTCGACCGGAACGGCGGAGCCGGCCGGCAAGCGTCCATTGGTACTGTCCAGGCATTCCCTGAGCGCCGGCAACAGTGTCACGCTGTTGTCGATGAACGAGAGCATGTCGCTCGGCCATGCAAAGCCTTGCGACGCACCGAGGTGCTCGACGTCCACGACCAATCCATCAACGAGGACCCCGAGGCGGGCACCGCTGGAGCCCAAAGTGTAGGTAACAAGGCGCATCGAATCTCTATCCGGCTCTTTCGGTTGAATTGTGCGGGTGACGTCAGGCCGCCACTGGCTGGTGGCCCGCATTGTCGCCATAGGCCTCTTCCCGGTAGAAGCCGAGGCCTTCGATGACAGGCAGGTCGTTGAAGCAGAACAGGCAGGCATCCTCGCTGTCCGAGGCATTGCCGTGCTCGTGCCAGGCCCAGGAGGGAACGCAGAAGATGTCGCGCTCCTCCCACGCGAAACGCTTGCCGCCGATGATCGAATAACCACGGCCCTTGGCGACCTGGTAGATGAAGCTGCCGGTATGCCGATGCGACTTCGTCTTCTCGCCCGGCCGCAGCAGCTGCATGCTGGCGCCGATCGTCTGCATCACGTGCCCGCCGGTGATCGGATTGACGTAGTTCATGAGAATGCCGTCGTAGGGTGAGCCATCGGCCGCGGCGGCATACTTCCGCAAGGACTCGTAGGTCGGCTCCCACTCGTATTTGAACATGGGGGAATAGCCTTTCGACCATTTCGAATCCGCCGGCCGAAGCCCGGGATTGCCCCAGGTCTTGGTCATGTCGTCCACGGGATAGCCGGAGTCTTCCTGCTGCACCTTGGGATGGACCGCGAAGAAATTCGCCTCCAGCGCGTTGACGAGCGGGATGTCCAGGCCATCCTGCCAGATGCAGACCGAACCGTTCGCATCAACGCCATGCTCGTGCCAGGTGCCGTTCGGCGTGAGCACGAAATCCCGCGCCCCCAGGGTCATCTTGTGACCATCGACGATGGTGTAGGCGCCCGCCCCCTCCATGATGAAGCGCAGGGCCGAAGCCGAGTGCGCGTGGGCCGATGCGACCTCGCCGGGATGCATCACCTGCAATCCCGAATAGAGCCAGCCGACCGCGGCCGACACATCGCGGCGGCCGGGATTGTTGAGGTAGATCACCCGCCGCCCCGCCTTCTCCGGCGAGACCAGCTCCACCGAGCGCAGCACGTGCTCGCGCAGATCGTTGTAGCGCCAGAGCACGGGAACGGATGCCGATTGCGGAGCCCATGGCTCGATCTTGTTGGCGACCGTCCACAGCGCGCCGGCTTCGTACTTTTCGAGGTCCTTGTAATAGGCCTTGAGCTCGGGGGTGTCCTCGACATTGGCCCGGCCGACGGTGTTTTCGCGCATCCTATCCTCCAAGTCCTGTCTCGTGGCGTCGTCGGTGCGACGCGTCCCGAACCTTCATTCCGGTTTGCGCGGGCCAAGCGGCGCCAGCGGACGCCGATTGACCCGCAGATCGACGATATCGTCCATTCGCTGCCGCTTCACGGACCAGTGAAGCCGCCTTGTCGGCGGTCGCGCCGGCGTTGAGATAGACGGGTGAAGCCTGGACGGCGGCGGCTCTAAAGCGAGGCGGCTTCAGCATTGGCCCTGCCCTGTCGCCGGCTCATGATCGCCTTGCCGGAGCAGGTCCGCAAGCGTGATAGCATGGCGCGGCGTTGACTTACTTCACATATAAACGTATGCTAACGCATATTTCTGGAGGGTGCAATGGCTGAACGGTCTTTTGCTCGCGAAGTCGAGGATCTCCGGCTCGGCGACGGCGATACGTTCCGCGGCGAAGGCATCCTCGCCATCACCAAGGCGTTGCTGCAATCGGGCGTCGCCTATGTCGGCGGCTACCAGGGCTCGCCGATCTCGCATCTGATGGACGTGCTCGCCGACGCCAAGGACGTGCTCGACGATCTCGGCGTCGTGTTCCAGAGCTCCGCCAACGAGGCGGCCGCGGCGGCGATGCTGTCAGCCTCGGTGATGTATCCCTTGCGCGGCGCGGTGGCGTGGAAGTCGACCGTCGGCACCAACGTTGCCTCCGACGCGCTCGCCAATCTCGCCTCGGGCGGCGTCACCGGCGGCACCATGATCATCGTCGGCGAGGACTATGGCGAAGGCTCCTCCATCATGCAGGAGCGCACCCATGCCTTTGCGATGAAATCGCAGATGTGGCTGCTGGACCCGCGCCCCGACCATGAATGCATCGTCAACCTGATCGAGAAGGGCTTTGAGCTCTCCGAGGTCTCGAACACGCCCGTGATGCTCGAGGTTCGCGTCCGCGCCTGTCACATGCACGGCAGCTTCGCGTGCAAGGACAACGTCAAGCCGGCGCATACCATCAAGGATGCGCTCAACAATCCCAAGCGCGACGTTGGCCGCATCGTGCTGCCGCCGGCGGCCTATGAGCACGAGCAGGAGAAGATCAAGACGCGGATGCCCGCGGCTATCGGATTCATCCGGGACAACAAGTTGAACGAGTGGATGGGACCGAAGCACGGCAAGGTCGGCATCATCATGCAGGGCGGGATGTACAACAACGTCATCCGCGCGCTGCAATATCTCGGACTGTCGGATGCCTATGGCAACACGCAAGTCCCGCTCTACGTCATGAACGTCACCTACCCCGTGATCGACACCGAGGTCGCGGAATTCTGCGTCGACAAGGATGCCGTGCTGATCGTCGAGGAGGGCCAGCCGGAATATCTGGAGCAGGCGATCAACACGGTGCTGCGCCGCAGGGACATCCAGGCGCGCATCCATGGCAAGGACGTGCTGCCGATGGGCGGCGACTACACCGCGCAGGTCCTGCTCGGCGGCGTCAGGGAGTTCCTGGAGAAAACCGAGCCGCGGCTGCTCGGCAACCGGCCGCCGGCGCCGGACGCAGCGCCCGTGCTCAATCACCCCGCGATCGATAAGCTCAAGCAGGTCGTGCCGGCGCGTCCGCCCGGGCTCTGCACCGGCTGTCCGGAGCGACCGATCTTCGCCGCCATGAAGCTGGTCGAGGAAGAGCTCGGCCAGCATCACGTCTCGGCCGACATCGGCTGTCACCTGTTCTCGATCCTGCCGCCCTTCAACATTGGCGCGACCACCATGGGCTTCGGCCTCGGCCCGGCCTCGACCTCGGCCTTCAACGTCAAGGCCGACAAGCGCTCGATCGCGGTGATGGGCGACGGCGGCTTCTGGCACAACGGACTGACCAGCGGCATTGGCAATGCCGTGTTCAACAAGCATGACGGCGTGTTCGTCATCGTGGACAATTTCTACACCTCGGCGACCGGCGGTCAGGACATCCTGTCGTCGCGTGCGATCAACAAGCGGCGAGACACCAACAATTCGATCGTCAAAGCCGTCAAGGGCATCGGCGGCCAGTGGGTGCGTCAGCTCGACCGCACCTATGACGTCGGCAAGATGCGCGACACGCTGAAGGAAGCGCTGACGACCAAGGACGAAGGCCCCAAGGTCATCGTTGCGTCCTCCGAATGCATGCTGAACAAGCAGCGCCGCGTGAAGCCGCAGATCAACAAGGCCATCAAGGACGGGGTGCGCATCGTCAAGGAGCGCTTCGGCGTCGACGAGGACGTGTGCACCGGCGACCATGCCTGCATCCGCCTCTCCGGCTGCCCGTCGCTGTCGGTGAAACAGCTCGACGATCCCTTGCGCGACGATCCCGTCGCGGCGATCGACAATACCTGCGTCGGCTGCGGCAATTGCGGCGAGGTCGCCGAGGCCGCCGTGCTCTGCCCCTCGTTCTACCGCGCCGACGTCATTCACAATCCGACCCGCTGGGACATTTTCAAATCCAGGGTCGCCATGGCCGTGATCGGCTGGCTGCAACGGCGGCGTGATCGCCGGCGCCCGGCACTCGAGGCACTGGCATGAGGGACGAGACGATCCGGCTGGCCCTCCCCGCCGCGGGCGAGGCAACCGAGCGGCCGATCTCGATCGCGATCGTCGCGATGGGCGGCCAGGGCGGCGGCGTCCTGACCGACTGGATCGTGCAGCTTGCCGAGAACCATGGCTGGGTCGCGCAGTCGACCTCGGTGCCCGGCGTCGCACAGCGCACCGGCGCCACGATCTACTATATCGAGGCGATGCCGCCGCTCGACGGCCGCAAGCCGATCCTGTCGCTGATGCCGACGCCCGGCGACGTCGACGTGGTGATGGCGGCGGAGTTCATGGAGGCCGGCCGATCCATCCTGCGCGGCCTTGTGACGCCGGACCGCACCACGCTGATCGCCTCCAACCACCGGTCCTTTGCGATCGGCGAGAAGATCGCGCCGGGCAACGGCATCGCCGACGGTGGCGCCGTCACCGGCGCCATCGGGATCGCCGCCAAGACCGAGATCATCTTCGACCTGAACGCGCTGGCGATCGCGCATGGCAGCGTCATCTCGGCCGCGATGTTCGGCGCGCTCGCCGCGGCCGGCGTGCTGCCCTTCAGCCGCGACAGCTATCTCGACGTGATCCGCGCGGGCGGGAAAGGCGCGAAGGCCAGCGTCGGGACGTTTGAGGCCGCCTTCGACCGGGTCAAGACCGGCGCTGCCGACGTTGCGGCGCCGCCGCAACCGAAACAGGCTGGCAATCTCCCCTCTCCCGCAACGCCCGATCCGGATCTCACCGCGCTCGTCGCAAGGCTGAAGCAGGAGCTGCCCGAGCCCGCGCTCACCATGGCCCGCGCCGGCCTGAAGAAGGTGGTCGACTTCCAGGACGTCGCCTATGGCACCGAGTATCTCGACATTCTCAGGACGCTGCACACGGCCGACCGGAACGCCGGCGGTGGCGCGCGGGCCTATGCCTTCACGGAAGCCGCGGCAAAGTACCTCGCCAACGCCATGACCTATGACGACGTCATCCGCGTCGCTGACCTCAAGACGCGCGCCGGTCGCCGCGCGCGCATCGAGAACGAGCTCGAGATGTCGGAAGGACAGCTGCTCCAGACCACCGAATTCATGCATCCGCGCATGGAGGAGGTCATGGGCGTGCTGCCCGCGGGCTTCAGCCGCTGGCTTGGCGGACAGCCTCGCCTGCTCGGCTGGCTCGATCGCCGCGTCAACCGGGGGCGCCGGGTGCGGACCTACTCGCTGCCGTGGTTCCTGACGCTTTATGTCGTGGCCGGCCTGCGCGGCCTGCGCCGCCGCTCGCTGCGTCACGCCATCGAGACGACTCACCGGGACGGATGGCTCAAGGCCGCGACCGACGCGGTCGGCACCAACTACCAGCTCGGTGTCGAGATCCTGCAATGCCGCCGCCTCGTGAAAGGCTATTCCGATACCCACAGCCGGGGGCTGTCGAAATTCGACAAGACGCTGGCGGCCATCAAGCTGGTGGAGCGACGCGAGGATGCCGCCGACTGGGCGCGCCGCCTGCGCGAGGCGGCGCTCAAGGACAGCGCCGGCAAGGAGCTCGACGGCGTGATCCAGACCATCAAGACTTTTGCATGATTCCATCGGAGCGGGACGCAGGATTGGATTGCCGTTCGCCTCGCAGGACGTCAGGATCAATCTTGACTACGATTCTCAGGTTGCTAATCGGAGCGAAAGACCCGCGATAATTCACCCCAATCGACGAGACATTCTGTACTCGATGGTCATGCGATGCCGGCAGCACTCAAAGAGAACATTGTTCCCGTCCCTGGGCAGATCGAGACCCGGCTCTGGCTTCAATTGCTGTCGCTGCATGGCGAGCTGTTCGCCTCGCTGAATTCGATGCTGAACTCCGAGTTCGGCCTGTCGCTCGCAAAATTCGACGTGCTGGCCCTGCTCGATCGCTACAGGGACGGACTTGCGCTCGGGCAGCTGTCGCAAAACCTCAAAGTGACCGGCGGCAATGTCTCGGGCCTCGTGCAACGTCTTCTCGCCGACGACCTCATCAGCAGGGAGATGTCGAGCGAGGACCGGCGCTCCTTCATCGTGCGCCTGACGCCGAAGGGCGAAGCGCTGTTCAGGAAGGCTGCCGACGTCCACAAGAAGCATCTCGGCAAACGGCTCGAGAACCTTTCGGCCCAGGAGCTGGACATCGCCCTGTCCGTGTTGAAATCGCTCTCGTCAAAACTTCGTACCGAGAGCAAGAAGCAAAGTCGCAAGAGATAATGGCCAGAGAATCCAAGAGCAGATGGAAGTCGGGTCCGCCGAGGACCAGGGACCAGCTGCAAACCTACATCCCGTATCTGTTCAACCGGCTCGCCAATCGCTGGAACCTCGACCAGAACCGCGACCTCAGCGAACACGGCGTCAACAATGTCGTGTTCCGGACGCTGTCGGTCCTGTTCATCTACAAGACCCTCACCGTCAACGAGATCGCCGTGCTCGCGGTGACCGAGCAGTCGACGGCGAGCCGCATGGTCGAGTCCATGGTGTCGTCAGGCCTCGTCAAGCGCGAGATCGCGGAGGAAGACCAGCGCCGCCGCGTCGTGGGTTTGACGCCGGACGGCGAGGCGCTGCTGCGCAAGATCTGGCCGGTCATGGCGGACAACTACGACAAGCTGATCGAAGGCATCGATCCTGATGACATCGAGGTCTGCGCGCGCGTGCTGGCCAGGATGGTCGAGAACATCCGCCAGAACCAGATCTAGGGCGCGTCAGGGACCGAGCCCGACGAGGCTGGTGCCGCCGCAGACATAGAGCACCTGGCCGGTGACGAAGTCCGAGCGCTCGTCGAGGAAGAAACTGATCGCGTGCGCGACATCCTCGCGCGAGCCGAGCCGCCCGACCGGGACGTTGCGCGCCATCCGCTCCTGCTGCTCGGAGCCCTTGGGGATGACGCCCCAGAAATTGTCGGTCAGGATCGGCCCCGGCGCGACCACGTTCACGGTGATGCCGCTCGCGGCAAGCTCCAGTGCCCAGGTCCGCGCCATGCCGTGCACGCCGGCCTTGGTGGCCGAATAGGCCGAGCGCGTCGCCGCGCCCATCGCGGCGCGCGAAGAGACGAACACGATGCGCCCGAAGCGGCGCGACCGCATCCCCTCCAGCGCCGCCTGGGTCAGCAGCATCGGCGCGCCCAGGTGCAATTGCGCCAGCATCAGAATGTCTTCCGGCTTCGCATCGGGCAGCAGGTTCGGCAGGATGACGCCCGCATTGTGCACGAGGCAATCGATGGCGTGATCCCGGCCGATCTCCTGCGCGACCGCGCGCGTCTCCTCGAGATTGGTCAGGTCGGCGCGATAGGCCGCGAGCAGATCATGGGTCCAGTCCGGCTTCTCCAGCCCGACCGAGACCACGCGCTGCCCGCGCTCGAGGAGCTTTCTCGCCAGCGCCTCGCCGATCCCGGAATTGCCGCCGGTGATGAGTGTCGTGCGAATCTCGCCCATGATCAAACCTGCCGCTTCTTGAGGTCGCGCAGATCGAAGAACGCGCCATCGCGCATCAGCCTTGCGACAAAATCCTTCAGCCCGCCGCGCTGGATCTTCTCGGTTGCGGTCAGCGGCAGGCTGTCGACGAAACAGATCCAGCCCGGCGCCTTGTAATAGGCCATCTGCTCCAGGCTCCAGCAGACGATGTCTTCGGCGAGCGCGCGGCCGGCGCCGGCCTCCTCAGCGATGATGACCGCCGCAACCTCGTCGCCGCGCACCTGATCGGGCGTCGCCGCAACCGCGGCCTGCCGGATCGCGGGATGGCGGTTGAGGACCGACTCGACCTCGACCGCGGCAATGTTCTCGCCGGAACGGCGGATCACGTTCTTCTTGCGGTCGACGAAATGAAGATCGCCATCCGCATCGCGCGACACGATATCGCCGGTGTGCAGCCAGCCGCCGTCCCATGCCTCGGCGGTCGCCTGCGGGTTCTTCAGATACTCGCGGAAAAAGCCGTAGCGCGGATCGGCGCCTGCCCGCCGCACCAGCAGCTCGCCCGGCGTCCCGCTTGGGGCGTCATTGCCGCTGTCGTCGACGATACGAACGTCGACCTCGGGTGCGGGCCGTCCGAAGCAGCTGGTGCCGATCTTGCGCGGCTCGACATTGGCGGCGATGACGCCGCCGCTGCCCGTCTCGGTCATCGCCCAGGCCTCCAGCAGCGGGAAGCCGAAGCGTTGCTCGAACGGCGCGTGCAGCTGCTTGTCGACGCCGGCGCCGAAGCCGAAGCGCACGGTGTGCGCGCGGTCCTGCCCGGACGGCGGCGCGCTCATCAGCATCGAGGGCATGACGCCGAGATAATGCAGGCAGGTGGCGCGACTGTCGCGCACGGAAGCCCACCAGCTGCGCGGATGGAAGCGATCGAGCATGGTCAGGCTGCCGCCGACCGACAGCATCGCCATCAGCGACACCGCCATCGCGTTCATGTGGAACAGCGGCAGCGGCGTGATCATGCGCTCGCCATCCGGCTTGAGAGCGATCAGTCCGCCGACGTCGCGATACCAGTTTCCGGAATGCAGGAAATAGGTGTTGGTGAGCACGCAGCCCTTGGGCTGCCCGGTCGTCCCCGACGTATAGAGCAGCGCGCATTCGGTCGCGCCGTCCCCCGTGCTCGCCTGCCGCAAGCCGCCGAATGGCGCGGGCACATCGTCCTCGCTGGTCACGACGGGGATCGGCCGGCCGGCCTGGCGCGCCGCCGTCTCCACCTCGTCGCGCCGCTCGGCGAGGACGAACGCCGCGTTCATCTCGGAATGCGCGATGATGTATTCGAGCTCGCTCAACCGCAGATCCGGATTGATCGGCACCACGGAGACGCCGAGGGCGTTGAGCGCGAACCACAGCTCGACGAACACCGGCCTGTTCTGAAGCAGCAGCCCGACCCGGTGGCCTTCGCCATAGCCGCAGCTTGCGAACGCGGCGCGCCAGCGCTCGACGCGATCGAGCATGGCGCGATAGGAGATCTCCTCCGCCGCGATGCCGTAGATGCCAGCCGTCTCCGGCAGCACGTTGAGGAAGCCCGCCTCGCCGCGGCGAAGCGCGGTCTCGCGAAAGCGGGCGTAGACTGTGGTCGCAGCGGTCAAATTCGTCTCACATGAAGAGCTGGATGTTGCCGAACGGCGCGTCGAAATTGACGAGATCGACGCGCTTGAGCTTGATCTTCAGGGCATCGCCGACCTGAACGAGATCGTGCGAGGCCCATCCCGAATAGCGCTCCAGCATGTCACCGCGCGTCTCGGTGTAGATGTAAGACGTCCGCGCCTTGAACACGCCGGCAGCCGTGTCGCACGCCACGATCTGCGGCGCCTGCAAAAGATGATGGCAACGGCTCTTCGGCTTCTGGCTGAAGGTGCGCTCGCCGGCGAGCCGCTCGACCCGCACCTTCAGGAGCAGCAGGTCCTCGTACATCAACGAAGGCTGGAGCACCGGATCCTGCTGTTGCCATTCCAGTGGCATCCAGTAGCGCCCTTCGGGGTGAAACAGATCGAGCCAGGCCTGCCATTGCATCGTATCGAGCAGATCGGCCTCGCGATAGATGAAGTCGGCAATCGTCTTCTCGGTGATCATTCCGCGGCCTCGACGCGCTTGTCCATGTCCATGGTCATGAATTTCGCCCAGGCGTGGAACTGGTTGCGCATCTGGCGCTCGGAGGTGCCGTTGATCACGGCCGTGACGTCCTGCTCTTCATCGCTCTCGTAGAGCCGCTGCAGATTGACCCATTGATTGCCGTTGGACTTCAGGCCTTCCTGCGCCCGCTCATACATTTCGAGGTCGTCGTGTCCGACGATCGAGGTCGGCGCGTTGATGAAGCGGTTGTACATCAGTGCCCGCTCGTAGAGCTTGTCGGGCGCGCCGACCAGGCGATAGACCCAGCTCTCGACCAGCGTCCTGTCGACCGCGATCGGGATGAAGTTGCGCAGGATCTGGACGGCGCCCTTGACCATGATGTTGGGGAAATAGACGGTGTTGTGCCTGACCTCGCCAAGGATCTCGTGCGCCCGCTTCTCGCCATAGGCCGCGACCATCTGGTCGAGATAGCCCGGGATATCCGAGTAGTTCGAATGGATAGAGTTGGCGACGCCGGTATGGCCGTGGCCGTTCGGCCAGATCCTGATGCCGCTCTGCTCGTAGAACTCGTACGGGCTCATGAAGGGACCGTAGAGCTGCACCGCCATGGGCGTCTCCGTGGAATCGCCCTGCTCGCGCTTCCAGACCTTGACCGCGGTGCCGGCCGAACTCTCATGCGCCACCATCGGATGGCAGGTGTCGGTCTGGTTCTCGACCAGCATCTTCCAGTTGCAGGTGTGCATGTAGCGGATCGGCGTCGCCATGACGGCGAGCTTCCCTTCCGGCGAGCGGTCGACCATGTTGTCGATTGTCGAAAGGCTCTCGCCGAAATAGTCCTCGAAGGACACGCCGCTGTCGCTCAGCCGTGCGAAGATGAAGTCGCGATGGATGACGACGTTCTTGACCCTGGACAGCCCCTCATTCGCCTGGGTATCGCCGAAGCCGGTGCCCTCGTAGCCTTTCTTCAGGGGGATCGCGAGCAGCGAGCCGTCAGTCTTGAAAGACCAGGCGTGATAGGGACAGCGGAAGAACTTTCCGGTGTTGCCGCAGGGCTCGGAGGCGAGCTTCGTGCCCTTGTGCGGGCAACGATTGTAGAACACGTGGATGGAGCCGTCGGTATGGCGGCTTGCCAGCACCGGCTGCCGGCCGATATTGGCGGTGATGAAATCGCCGGGCTTCGCCAACTGGCTGGCATGCCCGACATAGACCCAGCTGTTCGGGAACAGATGCTCCATCTCGAGCTCGAAGATCTCGGGGTCGACATAGACGTCGCGATGAACCTCGGCCTCGCGCACCAGCGCGGCAATCGCGTGGGCATCCCTTCCGTATTTCGCCATGGCGTCCCTCGCCTCCCTCACAAATCCAGTACCAGACGTTCCGACTTCGCGCGCGACACGCAGATCTGCATGACCTTGTTGGAGGCCTTCTCGTCGTCGCTGAGGATGACGTCGCGATGGTCGGGCACCCCTTCGACCACGCCGCACTGGCAGATGCCGCAATCGCCGCGCTGGCAGTCATAAAGCACGTCGAGGCCCGCCGCCTCCAGCGCCTGGATGATGGTCTGGCCGGCTGCGACGCCGACGACCTGTCCGGTCGATCTGATCTCGACCTCAAACGGCAGGTCGGGTGAGGACGGCTGCTCCGCCTTGAAGAGTTCGTAGTGGATGCAGTCCGCCGGGACGCCCCCGGCAAGCGCGGCCGCCTTCACCGCGTCGATCATCCCCGCAGGACCGCAGACGTAGATGTGGGAGTTTGCGGCCGCTTCCCTGAGCGCCGCAACAATATCCAGACGGGACTCGTCGCTATCGTAGTGAACGGACAGGCCCTTGGTGCAAATGTCCCGCAGATGCGGCAGGAACGCCAAAAGTCCTTGCGTACGGCCCGCGTAGTGCAGGCGAAACGGACTTGCGCGGGCGGTGAGCTCTGCCGCCATCGACAGGATCGGCGTGACACCGATGCCGCCGGCAAACAGCAGCGCGGGCGCCGGCCCCTCGTGCAGATGAAAATTGTTCACCGGCTCGCTTGCCCTCACGACATCGCCGATCTTCAGCGCATGCATGAACTGCGAGCCGCCGGTCGAGGCCTCCTCGCGCAGCACCCCGAGCGCCAGCGTACCCTCAGGGAGGCCCGGCAAGGCCATCAGCGAGTACGGCCGGTCACCTCCGTTCGGGAGCGCCACGCGAACATGGGCGCCTGCCTGCCATCGCGGCACGGGGCCGTCCTCCACGTCAAACACAAGGCTCCGTATGAACGGCGTCTCCGCGGCATACGACCTGACCTTGAGCTTGAGCGGATGCGCGTCCATTCAGGCATCTCACGAATTATATGAATTTGCATATTTTTAGACATGTAATAATTGGATGTCAATCGGCCGCATGGGGCGACCCGGAGGCCCCGGCGCCGGCCGCCCTACTCGATCGGCGCCGGCCGCACCAGCTGGAAGAGATCGCGAGGCCGCGCATACCAGCCCGACCCGTGCATGCGGGCGATGAGGTCGAGGCCGACCGTATCGATATAGCCTCGCTGTGCATCGATCACGAACTGCTCCGCCACATGAGCGCAGACGATCTCGCCGATCACCGCGATCTGCCGGGGCCCGGTCTCCTGAACCGAGAGAGAGCGACATTCGAACGCCACCGGGCACCCCTTGATGAGCGGTGGCGCAACCATCTGCGAAGGCAGTGTTTGAAGCCCCGCAATCTCCATCTCGTCGACGCCGGCCGGAGCATCGACGGCCGTCGCGTTCATGGCTTCAGCCATCTGGTGCGACACCAGGTGAGCGACGAACTCACGCGTCTCGACGATATTCTGCGCCGTGTCTTTCAAGCCCTTGTTCGGATGGCGCAGCAGGCCGAGCACGACCGTCGGCGGTTCATGCCCGAGGACGTTGAAGAAGCTGAAGGGCGCGGCATTGGCGGCACCGTCCCGGGAGCGGGTCGTTACCCACGCGATGGGGCGCGGCGTAACGGTCGCGGTGAGAATCTTGTAGCGGATATCCGCCGGAAGCTGGCCCATATCGAAGAGCATCGGTCCCTCAATTGCGCGCGCGATCGGCGCTGACGGTTGATACTGCCCGCTTCGGTCGATCGTCGACGACGAGCTGGAAAACGTCCGGACGGGAATAGTGCCCCGCGGCGTCGAAATCAAACTTGCCGCGCGTCACGTCATCGAGCGCAATGTCGGCATACAGGATGGTCTCACCCTCGAAGCATGGCCCCGCCAGCACCTTGCCAAGCGGATTGACGATGGCGCTGCCGCCGCGCATGAGCACGGTCTCGGGATCGGCACCCAGCGCGCACTCGTAGTCCGCCGGGAAGGCGCCGCGCTTGAGATGCTGACAGGCCGTCAGGACGAAGCACCGTCCTTCCAGGGCGATATGCTGCATGGTCGGAAGCCAGGTGTCGCGATCATCCGCGGTTGGAGCGCAGTAGATGCTGATGCCCTGGCTGTACATGTGCATGCGCAGCATCGGCATGTAGTTCTCCCAGCAGATCACCGCGCCGATATTGCCGAGCGAGGTCTCGAACACCGGCATGGTCGAGCCGTCGCCGAAACCCCAGATCAGCCGCTCGCCCGCGGTCGGCATTAGCTTGCGGTGCTTGCCGACGAGCCCACGAGCCCCGTCGAAGAACAGCGCCGTGCAGTAGAGCGTGCCCTGCTCTCGCTCGATGCAGCCGATGACCGTGAAGGCACCGGTTGCGGCCGCTGCCGCGGCGATCGTCTCGACCTCCGCGCCATCGAGATCGATCGCCGCCTCCCAATACAAACGGAACGCCTCACGTCCTTCGGGCTTGCGCATGCCGACGGGAGCGCCGAACGAATTTCCCTTGGGATAGCCGCCGATGAAGGCTTCAGGGAAAACGACCAGCCTGGCGCCGGCGTCGGCGGCCTTCTCGATCAGGGCCGCCGCCTTTTGTGCCGACGCCAGCGAGCTTGTCGGATCTGACGCGGCCTGAACGACGGCCGCCTTGTACGTATTCGGTCGATTGATATCCATAACGTCATCCCGGGCACGGAAACGGAGAGCGGGCCGCTACTGCGGCCCGCCAGCATGTCACACTCAGTGATCAGTCTCGATTTGCGGCCGGTTCGGCAGCATGATCGATCCGACCACGGCAACGACCGTGCAAATGACGACCGGATACCACAGCCCCGCAAACACGTCGCCGACCGCGAGCGAAAGATAGGTCGCAAAGAACGGCAGGAAGCCACCGAAGATGCCGGCGCCGATGTGGTAGGGAAACGAAAGCGCCGTGTATCGGATGTTCGCCGGGAACACCTCGACCAGGAACGACGCCACCGGCCCATAGACCATCGCGACGATGACGGTCATGACGACCAGCAGAAAGACGATGTAGGCCGACGACACCTTTGCGGGATCCGCCTTGGCGGGGTAACCCGCCTCGGACAAGGCCTTGCGATAAGCCGCCGCATCGTATCCGGAAATCGTTTTGCCATTGACCGTCATGGATACGGCCTGGCCGTCGACCGGAGCGGCATAGCTGAAGTTGATGCCGCTTCCGATCAGCAGCTTCTTGGCCTGGACGCAGGGCTTGCCATGATCGCCGTGCGAGCTCAGCAGCGCGGCCACAAGGCCGAACTTGCACGCTTCGCTGGTGGTGTCCGCATGCACTATCACCGGCGCGCTGCGCGTCGCAGCCACGAGCTGCGGATTTGCAGCCTCCAGCAGCGACGAAAACATCGGCCGGTAGCACAACGCCGACAGCACGAGCCCCGTCATCATCAACCATTTGCGTCCAACCCGATCGGACAGCCAGCCGAAGAAGACGAACGCGGGAGCACCGATGACGAGGCCGATGGCCATCAGGGTGTAGGATGTTTGCAGGTCGATCCTTGCGATCTGCTGCATGAAGATCATCACGTAGAACTGGCCGGTGAAGTAGGTTGACCCCATCCCCGCGGTCACGCCGAACAGCGCGATCAACACCAGGCGAAGGCTGGACCACCGGGCGAAGGTGTCTCTGACCGGGCTCCTGGACAGGCGGCGCTCCGCCTTGAGACGCGCGAAGACGGGCGATTCGTGCAGCCTGGCTCGGACGTAGATCGAGAACGCCAGCATCGCGATCGAGATGATGAACGGAGCGCGCCATCCCCAGGCCTTGAAATCGGCCTCGCTCATGGCGCTCTGCGTCCCGATGATGACCGCGATGGAGAGCGCCAGCCCGACCGACGATGTGATCTGGATCCAGCCGGTCAGAAGCCCGCGCCGATCCGGGCGCGAGTGTTCCGCAACGTAGATGACGGCGCCGCCATATTCGCCGCCGACCGCGAGGCCCT
The DNA here is from genome assembly GCF_000472645.1 of Bradyrhizobium sp. WSM2254. NCBI lineage: Bacteria > Pseudomonadati > Pseudomonadota > Alphaproteobacteria > Hyphomicrobiales > Nitrobacteraceae > Bradyrhizobium > Bradyrhizobium sp. WSM2254. The sequence goes on from NZ_KI421445.1 coordinate 191,807, forward strand.
GGATCAATCGCAGCATGACCAGCGAAATCCATGCAGCGTGACCCACGCTGGCATAGGTGGGCAGGAAGCCGATCAAGGCCGTGCCGCCTCCCATCATCACGATGGTGATGAGGAAGGTATATTTTCGACCGACCAGATCGCCGATGCGGCCGAAGACCACTGCGCCGATCGGCCGGATCACGAAGCCGGCCGCAAGAGCACCGAGCGAAGCAAGCACGGCGGCGGTCGGGTTGTCCGGCGGAAACAATACCGAGCTCATGAACACGGCCAGCGAGCCGTAGATGAAGAAGTCGTACCACTCGAACACGGTGCCGAGGGTCGAGGCGAGAACGACCTGCCGCTCCTCGCTGCGCGTCAGATTCTGGTCGGCGGGTACCGCCGTCGCTCGTGCATCCATCGTCATTCCCCTGTTTGCGCCCGCGGCCAGACCCAGCCCCGCTTCAGGCAATTTTATTTAGTCATATACATATGATGTCGTCAAATACGGTAAGCTTGAATATCCGGCGCGACGCGCCCAATAATGCGACAGCACGACACCCGCCATAACACCCTGATCTATAAGGATTTTCAGTGAAGAAGCCGCGCCGACCCCGCCCGCCGGATCCGGCGCCTGCATCCGCACGAGGAGCCAAACCCGGCAAAATCAGCAAGCCCGAACGGCCCGGACGGCGCGGCATTCAGTCGATCGAGATCGGCTTCAAGATCCTCGACTACCTCAGGACCGAAATGCGGCCCGTGCCGCTGAAGATGATCGCCGCCAACACCGGAATGTCCGCGGCCAACGTCCACTATTATCTCGTGAGCTTTCAGGCGGTGGGCATCGTCCGGCAGGAGAGCGACACCGGCTGCTATGCCCTAGGCCCCTACGCATTGAAGCTCGGCATGGCGGCCATCGAGCAATTCGACGTCTTCGCCGTCGCGCGGCCGGCCATGACCGAACTCGCAACGACGATCGGCCACACCGTATTTCTCGGCGTGTGGGGCAATCGCGGCCCGACCATCATCTATCGCGTCGAGGGCGGAGCCAGCCGGCCCATCATCGAGCTGCGTGTCGGAAGCGTCCTGAGCCTGCTGCGGTCTGCGCTCGGGCGAAACTTCCTTGCACATCTGCCGCGCTCGCTGACGGGCGAAATGCTGGATCAGGAGCTCAAGGAGGAACGATCGCGCGAGACGCGGGTGGATGACGCGCCAACCACCAAGGCCGAGGTGGAGGAGATGATGGACACAATCCGGCGCGATGGCATCAGCCGTTGTCGCGACGCCCTTCTGCCGAACTTCACCTCCCTGTCCGCACCGATCTTCGACCAGGCCGGGTTCATGATCGCAGCCATCACGATGATGGGACCCATCGGTATTCTCGACGATGACCTGAAGGGTCCGACAGCGACGGCCCTGAGCGCCCACGCGCGCGCCGTCTCCGCGACCGCCGGCTGGCAAGGCGGAGGCTGAACCGCCCGGGAGTTACGGCAGATTGTCCCGCAGAAAAATGTCGATGCGAATGCGTTCCTGGTCGGGGCTGATGGGCTCGCCCGAGCAATGCGCGAGCAGGACTCGCGCCGCAGACCGCGCCTCGTGGCCGGGGTCCTGGTTGATGATCGCATCGAGCGTGCCGCGGACCAAGAAGCGCCGCGTGTGCTGGGTCAGCTCATGGGTGATCCAGACCACTTCGCGCGCGCGGCCCGAGGCCTCGAGCGCATCGGCGATGCCGCGGTTCCCTGCGCCGCAGCAATAGATGCCGCGGAGATCGGCATGGCGCGCGAGGAGCGAAGCTGTGAGCTTCCGCGTGCGTGCGCTGTCGTCGCGGCCCTCGATGACCGGCAGCGCGCGCAAATCCGGATACTCGCTGGACAGGATCTGGTAAAACCCGAACTGCCGCTCGGTATGATCGCGCAGCGACAGCGATCCCGCGATCACGGCGACCGCTCCCTCGCGGCCGGCCAGGAAACGTCCCATCAGGGTGGCCGCGGTCCGCCCCGCGGCCGGGTTGTCGATACCGACATAGTGCAGGCGGCGCGAGCTCGGCGCGTCCGACACGAGGGTCACCACGGCGACCCCGCGGCCTGTGAGTTCGTCGATCGCGGCGCGCACCCTCGGATGGTCGAGCGCGATGACGGCGACGCCCTGATAGGCCGGCGACAGGTTTTCCAGCGCACTGGCCAGCACGTCCGGATCGAACACGTCGACATGGAGGATGTCGATGAAGCCGCGCTGGCCGGCGAGCCAGTCCGCGGCGCGCTGGACCTGCTCGGTCAGGTTGGTCATGAAGCTGTTGCTGCCGGTCGGCAGCACGAACGCGAAGCGGAACGTCTGGCCGCGGGCGAGCCGCGCGGCCGCGACATCGGCACGATAGCCGAGCTTTGCCACCGCGGCCTCGACGCGCGCGACCGTCTTGGCGCGCACGCCCTCGCGCCGGTTGACGACGCGGTCGACGGTGGCGAGCGAAACGCCCGCCGCGCGCGCGACATCCTCGAGCGTGGCGCGAAGCACCGGCTGCGCCGCGCCGCCTGTCATTCGCGCGCCGCCCACAGCATGCCGCGGGTCATCATCGTCCGGATCTCCGGGACGTCGAGCTCGTAGGCGCGGTGGCCGAGCGAGGAGTAGAAGACCCTGCCCGCGCCGTAGCGCTTCTTCCACACCACGGGCATGACCACGCCCTCGATCCAGGGCGCGTGCTCGCCGGTGAAGGTCGTCGTCGCCAACACCTCGTTGGCGGGGTCGACATGCATGTAATACTGCTCTGAACGATGCTCGAAACTCTTCAGACCCTTCATGATGGGGTCATCCGGCTTCGTCAAGTCGACCTTGTAGTCGATGATGTTGCCGGGATGCGCGACCCACTGCCCGCCGCACAGGAACTGGTAGTCGACGGAATCGCGGAACGCGTCGCACATGCCGCCGTGATGGCCGGCGAGCCCGACGCCGTCGCGCACCGCCGCGCAGAGATTGAGCGCTTCCGCCTTCTCGATCTTCGACATGGTGTAGATCGGGATGATCAGCGACAGATCGTGAATCGCGGGATCGGCGAACGCCGCCGTCGTGGTTTCGATCCGCACCTCGAAGCCTTCCGCCTTCAGCCAGCCGCGGATCATCGAGGCACAGAGATCCGGATCGTGTCCCGGCCAGCCGCCCCAAACAATCATTGCCTTGCGCATGTTTCTGTCCTCAGTCGATCTGTCCGGTTTCGCGTCCGGCCGGCAGCATCGCCGGCCGCTCGACGCGGCTCTCGATCCTGACGCGCCGGCCTTCGTCGGCGGAGGTCTGGAACGCCTCCATCACCTCCAGCACGTGGAAGGCAAGCGCCCCGCTGGCGCGGTGCGGCCGGTTGTTCAGGATCGCGGCGGCCATGTCGGCGACGCCGATCGAGCGGAACTCGCCGTCGACATGACCGTGCGTCAGCGGCACCGTCTCCCATTCACCGCCGGTCTTTGCCACCTGCACCTCGCCGCCGAAGCGGTTCGGGTCCGGCACCAGCATGCTGCCCTTGTCGCCATAGATCTCGATCGGCGCGTGCCGGTGCTTCGGCACGTCGAAGCTCATCGCGATCGAGACGACCGCCCCGCTCTCGAATTCGAGCGTGCCCGCCACGTGGGTCGATACCTCGACCGGAATCAGCGTGCCGTTCATCGGCTGGCTGGTGACCACGCGCTCGGATTTCGGACGCGCGGTCGAGCCCATCACGCTTGCGACCGGGCCGAGCAGCTGCACGAGATCAGTGATGTAATACGGCCCCATGTCCAGCATCGGCCCGCCACCGCGCAGGTAATAGAAGCCTGGCGCCGGATGCCAGCGCTCGTGGCCGGGGCAGCCGAAGAAGGCGCTGCCCGCGACCGGCGTGCCGATCGCACCGTCGTCGATCAGCTTGCGCGCGGTCTGGTGTCCGCCGCCGAGGAACGTATCCGGCGCACAGCCGACGCGGAGGTTCTTCTGCGCGGCGAGATCCATCACCTTGCGCGCCTCTTCAACGTTGATGCCGAGCGGTTTCTCCGAGTGGACATGCTTGCCGGCATTGAGCACGGCGAGGCTGACGTCGGTGTGGGCGAGCGGCACGGTGAGATTGATGACGATCTCGACGTCGTCGCGCCTCAGCAACTGATCGACCCGCATCCCGGGCAGGCCGAAGGCCGCGCCCTGGCGCTCGGCGGCATCGCTGCGCATGTCGGCGAGCGCCTTGACCTCCATGAAAGGAAAGCGCTGGGCCGCCTTCAGATAGGCGGTACTGATATTGCCGCAGCCGATGATTCCGATGCCTATTCTTCTCATTGTGATCTCCGTGAAATACCGTTCATCCCTTGACCGCGCCTGCGGTGAGGCCGGCGACGATGTGCTTCTGCGCCAGAAGGAAGAGAACGACCGTCGGCAGGATGGTCAGCGTGATGAAGGCCAGGATCAGGTGCCACTCGGACGAATACTCGCCCTGGTAAACCATGATGCCGAGCGGCCAGGGATACAGCGCATCGGTGTTGAGCATCACCAGCGGCAGCAGATAGGCGTTCCAGCTGTTGACGAAGGTGATGGTGCCGACGGTGGCAAGGATCGGCCGTGACAGCGGCAGCGTCACGTAGCGAAAGAACTTGATATAGCTGCAGCCATCGACCAGCGCGGCTTCGAGCAGTTCATAGGGAATGTCCTTGAAGAAGCGCCGCAGCAGCAGCACGCTCATGGCCAGGCTGAACGCGACCTGCGGCAGCGCGACGCCGAAATACGTATCGAGCAGCCCGAGATCGCGCACCTTGATGAACAGCGGCAGCACCGCTGTCGCGGCGGGAAACAGCAGGCCGAGCGTCAGGTAGCTCAGCAGCATCGATGAGCCGTAGAACCTGACATGGGCGAAGGTGAACGCGGCCATCGAGGCCGTGATCAGGGTCAGGATCACCGCGAGCGTCGAGATGACCAGCGAGTTGCGGAGCAGCTGCCAGTAGCGCGTCGAGAACAGGATGTCGGCATAGTTCTGCCATTCCCAGTGCCTGGGCAGGCCGAACGGATTGACGCGCAGCTCGCCGAGCGACTTGAAGCCGCCGAGCAGGGTCGCGAGCAGCGGCACCAGCACGAAGATGGCGATCACGGCGAGGAACAGCGCCTTGAACAATATTGCGGGATCGAACGGGGTGCGGGTGGTCTCGGCGTCATTCATCGCGCATGAACCATCGCTTGTACGTGAAGGCAAAGGTCACGCAGATCACGAACAGGATGACGCCGATGGCGCTGCCATAGCCGACGCGCATGCGGGAGATGCCGTTGTTGTAGAGGAAGCTCACCATCGTGTTGGAGGAATCCGCAGGTCCTCCGCGCGTCAACGGCATCACCAGGTCGAATAGCTGCAGCGAGCCGATGATGGCGAAGAACACCGAGAGCCGGATCGTCGGATAGAGCAAGGGGATGACGACGTGGCGGAGCGTCTGCGACCGCGTCGCGCCGTCGATGGTGGCCGCCTCGACCAGGCTCTTGTCGAGCCCCTGGAGTGCGGCGATGAACAGCATCATGTGGAAGCCAAAATACTTCCAGACGATGACGATCAGCACCGCCAGCATCGCCGTGTCGGTCGAGGCCAGCAGATGCGGCGCCTCGGCGCCGAAGGTGCGCCAGATCGAGGCCACCAGGCCATAATCGCCGTCATAGACGAACGAGAAGATCAGCCCGGTTGCGATCTCCGCCAGAATGTAGGGCATGAAGAACAGCATGCGCAGCGCCACTGCGCCGCGAAAGCGCTCCGCGAGCAGCAAGGCCAGCGTGAGCGCAAGCGGCAGCTGTACCAGCAGCGAGACCGCGATGATCAGCCCGTTGTTGCGCAGCGCGAGCCAGAAGGCGCGCGTCTCCAGCACGAAGCGGTAATTGTCGAAGCCGATCCAGTTGGTCGGCCTGCCAAAGCCGTTCCAGTTGAAGGCCGAGTACCAGGCGGCCTCGCCGATCGGCAGCACCACGAACAGCGTGAACAGCAGCAGCGCCGGCGGCAGGAACAGGATCAGCACCGTGAAGCGGCCGTCCCAGCCGGGACCGCGCACCGCCGTCGACGAGAACGACGTCGGCGCGACGCTCATCGCCGGCGCGCTCGCGATCCGCCGCGCCACCGTCAGTTGCCCTGCTTCCAGGCCGCCTCGATCGCCTTGGCAGCATCCTGCGGGTTCATGCTGCCGCCGGCGATTTCGGCAGCCACGTCATTGACGACGCGGCCGACCGAGGGGCCGAGGCTCTGGTCATAGAAGTTCTGGTGGTAGTTCGACTTCGCCAGATTAGCCGCGATCAGCTTCATGAAGGCGTTGTTGAGGCCGGCATCCGCGCCCTGCACCACCGGAATGATGAAATTGTTCGCCGCAAGCCGCGTCTGCACGTCCTTGGAGATGAAGTATTTCAGGAAATCGACCGCCTCCTTCGGCGAGCCCTTGGTGATCAGCCAGCCGGTGATGCCGCCGAGCGTGTCCGTCGGCGCGCCCTTGCCGCCCGGTACGACCGGGAAGTCGAACCAGCAGATCTTGTCCTCGGAGAGGCCGACCTTGTCGGCGGCGAGCGCGCGCTGCAGATGATAGACGGAGCTGATCGCGAGCGTCATGGCCGCCTTGCCGTCGCCGAAATAACCGACCGCCTGCGGATTCTTGAAGCCCAGGAAACCGTTCTGGAACGGCTGAAGATCGACGAGTTGCTTGAACAGCTCGCCGGACTTCTGGAAGGTTTCGCCGGCGAAGCCGCCGTTCTCGCCGCGCAGCGCCGCGTCGAAGGCCGGCTTGCCGCCGATGCGCACGGCAAGATGCGTCCAATAGAAGTGTAACGGCCATTTGTCGGCGCCGCCGACCACGATCGGCGTGACGCCGGCGGCCTTCAACGTCTTGACGGCGGCAAGCAGGTCATCCCAGCTCTTGATCCCTGCGGGATCGACCTTCGCCTTGGCCATCAGCTCCCTGTTGCAGAGGAAGCCGACCTGCGACAGCGCGGTCGGCAGACCATAAACGTGGCCATTGCTTGTGAAGGCGGCGAGCGCTGCCGGCGTCAGGCTGTCGCTGTAACCCTTCACGGAATCGGTGATGTCGTCGAGGACACCAGCCTCGATCTGCGCCTTCAGGACGCCACCGGACCAGCTGTAGATGATGTTCGGCCGATCCTTGGATTGCAGGATGGTCGGCAGCTTGGCCTTGTAGGCCTCGTTCTCGAGAAACTGCATCTCGACCTTGACGCCCGGATGCGACGCCTCATAGGCGCGCGCGACCTCCTCCCAGATCTTCACCTGGGCTGGATTGACCTCGATGTGGAGCCATTTCACCGTCGTGTCGGCTGCGGCAGAGTTGGCCCAAAGCAGGCATGCGGCAGCGGCGAGTCCCAGCTTCCCGAGCAGTCTCATCACATTCCTCCCGATCGGCTCTTATTCGTTGGCTGCAATCCTGCCTTCGATTTTTGAGGTACGCAACTAAAATTCTGATCTATGGACCTCACGGCGGGAGTGGCTAAGGTCCGGGGAGACTTGGACGGTGCGTCGCACTGCCCCCAACGCAACTCGAGAGGTGCCCATGGCTGCCATTTATTCCGACCTCGCCGACAAGGTCGTTCTCGTCACCGGTGGCGCTGCGGGAATTGGCGCTGCGATCGTGCGGCACTTCGCGCAGCAGAAATCCAATGTCGTATTCTTCGACATCAAGGTCGACGAGGGCCAGCGCCTCGCCCGCGAGCTCTCGGATCAGGGACTGGCTGCGCATTTCCAGCGCGTCGACCTGACCGACATCCCCGCGCTACGCGCCGGCGTAGTCGAGGCCCGCAAGGCGCACGGCGCGATCAACATCCTGATCAACAACGCAGCACATGACGAGCGGCACAACACCGAGGAGATGACGCCGGAATATTGGGACGACCGCGTCGCGGTTAATCTGAAGCACCAGTTCTTCGCGTCGCAGGCGGTGCTGCCGGACATGAAGGCGGCGCGTGCCGGGGCCATCATCAATTTCGGCTCCGTGTCGTGGATCGCGGGGCAAGGCGGCATGGCCGCCTACACCGCCAGCAAATCGGGCGTGATCGGCCTGACGCGCTCATTGGCGCGCGACTACGGCCCCTACAACATCCGCGTCAACGCGATCGCGCCGGGCTGGATCATGACCGAGCGCCAGCTCGAGAAATGGATGACGCCGGCGGGCGAGATCGAACTGCAGCAGCGACAGTGCCTGAAGCGCCGGCTTGTTCCGGACGAGGTCGCGAAATTCACCGTCTTCCTCGCGTCCGACGAGGCCTCCGCCTGCACCGCTCAGCACTACATCGTGGATGGCGGCTGGGTGTGAGGCGCTTTGAGGCTCGCGGGCGCATCAGGGCGCGGCACACCCGCCGATTGCACCGCAACACCACTTGCGCCGCAGCATTCAAAAATGAGACTGCCCGTCAAACCGGACGAGGTGCGCACGCAGGCACCGCATTCGACTTCGGCTAGCTTCCCTCCAAAGCCGGGGCCGTTCGAGAGCCACCGGCGTCGCGCCGGGATCGGCGCGGCAAAGCGACGACACAGGGAGGAGCACAATGTCGAAATGCAGTGTGGGACTGCTCGCGCTGAGCAGCCTGTTTCTTTCGGGCGCGGCGATCGCCCAGGAAAAGATCAAGGTGGGCGTGACCGCTACACTCGAAGGCACCTACACGGTGCTCGGCGAGGACGGCATGCGCGGCCACCAGACGGCACTCAACGTGCTGGGCAAGAAAATCGGCGACAAGGAACTTGAGTTCATCGTCGCGTCAACCGACGCGACGCCGGATTCGGCTGTGCGCGCCGTCCGCAAGCTGATCGAGCAGGACAAGGTGCAGATCCTGCTGTCGCCGCTCTCCGGCGACGAGGGCATCGCGGTGAAGAACTTTGCTAAGACCCATCCCGAGCTGACTTTCATCAATGCGGCGTCCGGCGCCCAGGAAACGACCTATGTCGATCCTGCCCCGAACTTCTTCCGCTACAACATGGACGGCGCGCAGTGGCAGGTCGGCCTCGGCAAATACGCCTTTGACGAAAAGAAGTATCGCAAGATCGCGACCGTCGGCGAAGACTACTCCTTCATCTACACCCAGGTGTTCGGCCTCGTGCTCGAATTCTGCGGCGCCGGCGGCCAGGTCACCAACCGGCAATGGGTGCCGCTCGGCACCAAGGACTTTGCCTCCGTCATCGCCGCGCTGCCCGACGATGTCGATGCCATCTATCTCGGACTTGGCGGCGCGGACGCCGTCAACTTCCTCAATCAGTATCAGCAGGCCGGCGGCAAGGCGCATCTGATGGGAGGTTCCATCATGATCGACCAGACCATCCTGTCGTCAAAGGGGAATGCCAAGAACGCGCTGATCGGCACCATCGCGGCGAGCGGCCAGGCCGATACCTGGGAGGATCCGGGCTGGCAGAAGTTCGTGAAGGCCTATCAGGACGCCTTCCCGCCCAACAAGCGCTTTCCAAGCCCGTCACTGCTTGCGACCAACTACTACGGCTCGACGATGGCCTTGATCCTGGCGCTGCGCGAGGTCAAGGGCGATCTCAGCGACAACCAGTCGAAGTTCAGGACTGCGCTCGCGAAAATCGAGCTCGACGCGCCGAACGGCAAGATCAAGCTCGACTCCAATCGTCAGGCGATCGGCACCAACTTCGTCACCGAGGTCGTCGATGACGGCAAGGGCGCGCTGTTCAGCAAGGTCGTGAAGGTGATCCCGAACGTGAACCAGACGCTCGGCTACGATGCGGCCGTGTTCTCGAAGATCGGGCTCCCGAGCCGTAGCGTGCCGGAATGTAAGAAATACTGACGCATCGCATCGACAGCACATGAGCGGGGAGCGACTTGCTGACGCGGGTGCTCTCCGCTCTTGCAATCTCCGCGGCGTTGTTGAACGCTGGCTGAAAAGACAAGAACATTCGGGAGGGAAGGCATGAGCCGTGCGCTCGCCGTCTTCCACGGCCGCTTCGGTCGGGCGACGGTTTATCAGTTGAACCGCCCTTTCAATATCCACGCCCATCGTGAAGGTCATCTGATCTTCCATGTCGGCGGCATGCCCGCATGCATCGATGTCTGCGCCGGCCACTACGATCTCAGCGAAACCTCCGTCGTTGCCGTCAATCCCTGGGAGCCGCATAATTTTCTGCCGACCGACCTCGACGGCGGCGCGATCTTCTTCGTGCTCTACGTCAATCCCGAATGGTTTGCGCCGGATGCACCGGGCTCCGACCGGTTGCGCTTCGGCCGCACGCAGTTCAAGCGCACCGTCGCGCTTGACAAGCACATCCGGCGGACCGCCGCCTTGGTGTGCGGCGCACCATCGCTCTCCAGCCTCGATTCCGAGCTCCGGCGGCTGATCGACAACTGCTATGACGAAAGCTGGCAACAGGCCGAGACTGCGCGCGATCCGCGGGCAAAGGGCTCCGTCACCGACTTTCGCGTGCGCAAATGCATCAAGATGATGTCGGAGAGCCCCGGCGCCGAGATCGAGCTCGACACGATCGCGCGCGAGTCCGGCCTGTCGCGGCCGCACTTCTACCGATTGTTCCGCGTCCAGACCGGCGTCACGCCGAACCTCTATCTCAACACGCTGATCATGGAACAGGCGCTCGAAGCGCTGGTCGCCAGCGAGGCACCGATCGCCGATATCGGCTTCGATCTCGGCTTTTCCTCGCAGAGCGGCTTCACCCGCTTCTTCGCCGCCAATGTGGGGATGGCGCCGACCGACTATCGTCGCGCCGCCAAGGTCTTGCGCGCCTGACCGCCGCGCGAAAAGATACTCACGATCAAACGTCCCTCTCCAAGCCCGGCTAGGATGAGCGCAACGCGATCCCGAGATGGTCGCGACGACGGGAGCGCACGTTCATGGCGAGGCAAGCAGCCGCGCTAAGGCTGTCTGACCTGCATTCGGTGGAGCTTCGGCGCGCGGCCTTCGCAAGCGGGTGGCGCCCATGAGCCGTTTCATCGAACGCCATCCCGTCTGGGCGCTGATCGTGATCATCGCGATTGCCGTCGCGCTCTGGCTGGTCTTCGCAGTCTGGCCGCCGGGCCTTGAGGAGGCGATCGGCCGCAAGCGCGTCTTCCTCAACGCCGTATTCAACGGCGTCACGCTCGGCGGGCTCTACTTCCTCGTCGCGAGCGGCTTCACGCTGATCTTCGGCCTGATGCGCAACGTCAACCTGGCGCACGGCTCGCTCTATCTGTTCGGCGGCTATGTCGGCTACGCCATCAGCACAGCCACTGGCTCCTGGCTCCTCAGTTTCATCCTTGCCTTCGTCCTCACTGCACTGGTCGGCGTGCTGCTCCAGGTGATCGTGTTCCGGCGCATGGAAGGCCAGGACCTCAGGCAGACCATGGTGACGATCGGGCTCTCGATCGTGTTTGCCGACCTGATGCTCTGGGCCTGCGGCGGCGACTTCTACCAGATCCAGACCCCGAGCTGGCTGGTCGGGCCCATGGACCTGCCGCTGATCACGGCAGTGAAATCCTCGGGCGAGCCGGTCTACCTCCGATATCCGGTGGTGCGGCTGGTGATCTTCGCAGCGTCCGTCGTGATCGGCGTCGGCATGTGGCTCGCGCTCAACCGCACCCGGATCGGCATGATCATCCGCGCCGGCGTCGACGATCGCGACATGCTGGCCGCCACCGGCGTCCGCATCCAGCTCGTCTTCGTGCTGGTGTTCGCGTTCGGCGCCGGGCTTGCCGGCATCGCCGGGGTCGTCGGCGGCACCTTCCAGTCGCTGTCCCCCGGCGAGGACATCCGCTTCCTGCTCGCCTCGCTGGTGGTGGTGATCGTCGGCGGCATGGGTTCGATCCCCGGTGCGGCGCTCGGCGCGCTCATCATCGGCCTCGCCGAGCAGCTCGGCTCGGTTTACATCCCGACCTACGCCATCGTCGTGACCTTCCTGATCATGGTGCTGGTGCTGGCGATCCGGCCGCAGGGCCTGCTGGCGAGGCGCTGACATGTCCCTCGCCCACGACGCCCGCGTTGCCGTCCGCCCCGCCACCACGGCGCAGTCTTCCGCACGGGCATGGCCGGAGATCGACAATCCCGCCGCATGGATCGTCGCGGTCCTTCTCCTGATCATGCCGCTTATCGCCAACGGCTTCTTCTTGATCGAGATCTTCGCCACCACGTTGATCCTCGGCACCATTGCGCTGAGCCTGATGTTCCTGGCCGGCTATGGCGGCATGGTCAGCTTGATGCAGCTCACCATCGCCGGCTTTGCGGCCTACATGGTCGCCGTGTTCGGCGTCAGCGCCAACACCAATATCAGCCTCGGCTGGCCATGGTGGCTCGCGGTCCCGATGGCGCTCGCGCTCGCGACCATTTTCGGCACGCTCGGCGGCGCGCTGGCCGTCCGCACTGAAGGCATCTACACCATCATGATCACGCTCGCGATCGGCGCGGCCTTCTATTACTTCACCAACCAGAACTGGGCGATCTTCAACGGCCACACCGGCATCAACACCGTCGCGACGCCGCATTTCTGGGGCGTCAACTGGCGCGCCGACATTCCCTTCTACTATATCGTGCTCGCGGTCGCCGCGCTGTGCTACTTCGCGGTCGACTACATCTCCCGCGCACCGTTCGGCCTGGCGCTGCAGGGCGTGCGCGACAATCCGCGCCGCATGGCCGCGCTCGGCTTCAACGTCAATGCGCACCGCGTCGCGGCCTATGCTTTCGCGTCCTTCGTCGCGGCGCTCGCCGGCGTGCTCCAGGTCTGGAACTACCGCCAGATCTCGCCGGGCTCGGTCAGCGTCAGCGCCTGCATCGACATCCTGATCATCGCCGTGGTCGGCGGCATCACGCGCCCGATCGGTCCCTTCATCGGCGCGCTGATCTTCGTGCTGCTGCGCACCTTCGCGCTCGATGTCCTGATCAAGTTCGGGCTCGACGGCAACCGCTTCCGGCTGCTGATCGGGCTCGGTTTCCTCGCCATCGTATTCTGGTCCTCGGACGGCGTGATCGGCCTGTGGCAGCGCTGGCGCCAGAACCATCGCCCCACGACGGGCCGTTCGGGCGGAGCACACGGCCATGGATAGCGTCGCCCAACGCCTCTCCGCCGTCGGCGCCGGCGCCGCACTCGAGCTGCGCGGCGTCACGCGGCTGTTCGGCGCGCTGGCAGCGCTGACCGACGTCACCATCACCGTGCGTCCCGGCGAGCGGCGCGCCGTGCTCGGCTCGAATGGCGCCGGCAAGACCACGCTGTTCAACTGCATCACCGGCGACTTCCCGCCCTCCTCCGGCACCATCCGCTTCTTCGGCGAGGACGTCACGCACTTCCCGCCCTATGAACGCATCCGCCGCGGGCTGCGCCGGACCTACCAGATCTCGGCGCTGTTCCCCGGCCTCACCGTGCAGGACAACGTCTATCTCGCCTGCCGCGGCATCTCGCGCGGACGCTTCTCGTTCCTGCGCCCGGGACAGAACGACGCCCTGATGCACGCCGCCGACAATCTCGTGCAGGCCGTGCACCTGACCGCGGTGAAGGACCAGCGCGTCGCCGAGCTCGCGCATGGCCAGCAGCGCCAGCTCGAGATCGCGCTCGCGCTCGCCGGCGCCCCGCGCTTCGTGCTGTTCGACGAGCCGGCCGCGGGTCTCTCGCCGACCGAGCGGCAGGAGCTGATCGAGATCCTGACCTCGCTGCCGGCCCATATCGGCTACATCATCATCGAGCACGACATGGACGTTGCCTTGCGCGTCGTCGAGAGCGTCACGATGATGCACAACGGCCGCGTCTTCAAGGAAGGCCTGCCGCAGGAGATCGAGTCCGATCCCGAGGTGCAGGAGCTTTACCTCGGAGGCGGCCATGAATGAGGTCCGCCGCACAGCCGCCGCGCTCGAGGTTCGCGGCCTCGACGTCTACTACGGCCACTCGCACGCGCTGCAAGGCGTCGACCTCACCCTGGAGAGCGGCGTGTTCTCCGTCGTCGGCCGCAACGGCATGGGCAAGACCACGCTGTGCAAGGCGATCATGGGTCTGGTGGGCGTGAGCGGCGGATCGATCCGCGTCCGCGGCGAGGACATCACGCGGCGCTCGCCGGCCCACATCGCCCGCCTCGGCGTCGGCTATGTGCCGCAGGGCCGCCGTCTCTGGCGCTCGCTCAGCGTCGACGAGCATCTGCGCCTCGCCGGCAGCATGCGATCCGGCGCCTGGACCGTCGAGCGCATCTACGACACCTTCCCGCGTCTCGCCGAGCGCAAGGACCATGGCGGCGGCCAGCTCTCCGGCGGCGAGCAGCAGATGCTCGCGATCTCGCGCGCGCTGCTCACCAATCCGCATTTGCTGATCATGGACGAGCCGACCGAGGGGCTCGCGCCCGTCATCGTGGCACAGGTCGAGGAGATGCTGCTGCGGCTCGGCGAGGACGGCGACATGGCCGTGCTCGTGATCGAGCAGAACATCGGCGTCGCTACCGCGGTCTCGCGCAATGTCGCGATCATGGTCAACGGCCGCATCAACCGCATCATCGATTCGGCGCGGCTTGCTGCCGATCGCGAGCTCCAGCAGCGCCTGCTCGGCGTCGGCCTGCACGCGGCGCTCGAGCCGGATACCGACGCGCCCGCTGCCGGCGCCGAGGCGAAGCTGGTCCCGCAGCCGTCGCGGCCGAGCGGGCCGATCCGGATCTACGTCTCCAATCCCACCTTGCCGACGCGCTGGTCGCAGCCGGTCCCGATCGCGCGGATCGAAGCCGCCGCGCGCACGCTCTCGACGCAGGTTGCGCGTCTCGACGAGACCGCGCGGCGCAAGCGCGAGCCGGTGACGGCACAGGCATCCGGGCCGCCGGTGGTGCTGGTCGTCGGCACGCTCGACACCAAGGGCGCCGAGCTGCGCTTCATCCGCGACATCATCGCGGAGAGCGGCCTGCGCACACGGCTGGTCGACGTCTCCACCAGCGGCAGGCAAGCGAGCTGCGACGTCTCCGCGCAGGAGATTGCGCTGAACCACGGACGCGGCGGCTCGGCCGTGTTCGGCCCGGACCGCGGCGCCGCCGTGACCGCGATGGCGGATGCGTTCGCCAACTGGCTGCGGCGGCAAGGCAATGTCGCCGGCGTGATCACGGCCGGGGGCTCGGGTGCGGCATCGCTCGTTGCGCCGGGCATGCGTGCCCTGCCCGTCGGCGTGCCGAAGCTGATCATCTCCTCCGTCGCCTCCGGCGATGTCGGCCCCTATGTCGGGCCCGCCGACATCACGATGATGTATTCGGTCACCGACGTGCAGGGGCTCAACGCGATCTCGCGCGCGGTGCTGTCGAACGGCGCGAATGCCATCGCCGGCATGGTGAAGGCGCGCCTCGATCAGCGCGAAGCCAGGGAGCGCGCGACCGCCGTCAGCCTGCCGTCGATCGGCATCACCATGTTCGGGGTGACGACGCCGGCCGTGCAGAAGATCGCCGCCGATTTGCGCGAGGAGTTCGAGTGCCTCGTCTTCCATGCCACCGGCGTCGGCGGCCGCTCGATGGAGAAGCTCGTCGAGACCGGCCAGCTCGCGGGTGTCGTCGACCTGACCACGACCGAAGTCTGCGACCTCCTGATGGGCGGCGTTTTTCCTGCCACCGAAGACCGCTTCGGTGCGATCATCCGCACACGCGCCCCCTATGTCGGTTCGGTCGGCGCGCTCGACATGGTCAATTTCGGCGCGCCCGACACCATCCCGGAGCGCTACCGCGGCCGCAAGTTCCACGTCCACAATCCGCAGGTGACCTTGATGCGGACCACGGCGGAAGAGAACGAGCGCATCGGCCGCTGGATTGGCGAAAAGCTCAACCAGATGGATGGGCCCGTGCGCTTCTTCCTGCCCGAGGGCGGCGTCTCCGCGCTCGACGCGCGAGGGCAGCCATTCTGGGATCCAGATGCCGACGCAGCGCTGTTCCGCGCGCTGGAGCGGTCCGTGCGGCAGACCGCCAACCGTCAGCTCATTCGTGTCCCCAAGAACATCAACGATCCCGAGTTCGCCTCCACCATCGCAGCTGCGTTCCGAACGCTGTTCGGCCGCGCTGGGGCGCGCCGGCGACTAGCGAGGTGACCGATGGCCCGGTTTGAACGCGCAGCATTGTTGAAGCGGTTCCGCGAGATGGCACGACGCGGCGAGCCCATCGTCGGCGGCGGCGCCGGCACCGGCCTGTCGGCCAAATGCGAGGAGGCCGGCGGCGTCGACCTCATCGTCATCTACAATTCCGGCCGCTACCGCATGGCCGGCCGCGGCTCGCTCGCCGGGCTGATGGCTTACGGCGACGCCAACGCCATCGTGCTGGAGATGGCCGGCGAAGTTCTGCCTGTCGTCAGCAAGACGCCGGTGCTCGCCGGCGTCAACGGCACCGATCCGTTCCGCGACATGGACGTGTTCCTCGACCAGTTGAAGGCACTCGGCTTTGCCGGCGTGCAGAACTTTCCGACGGTCGGCCTGATCGACGGCGTGTTCCGCGCCAATCTCGAAGAGACCGGGATGTCCTATGCGCTCGAGATCGACATGATCGCGAAGGCGCGCGAGAAGGACCTGCTGACCACGCCCTACGTCTTCAGCGAAAAGGAAGCCGCGGCGATGGCGATAGCCGGGGCCGACATCATCGTCTGCCATCTCGGGCTCACCACCGGCGGCACGATCGGGGCGCAGACGGCGCCGAAACTGAAGGACTGCCCGGCGCGCATCGACACCTGGGCCTCGGCCGCGCTCAGCGTCAATCCGGACATTCTGGTGCTCGCGCATGGTGGGCCGATAGCCGATCCCGCGGACGCCGATTTCATCATGAAGAACACCCGCAACTGTCACGGCTTCTATGGCGCCTCCTCGATGGAGCGACTGCCCGTGGAGCGGGCTCTGACGGAACAGGTACGGCAATTCAAGGCGATCGGCGCGCGATAACGCCTTTAAGGTTCGAGGGAGGACAAGATGTCAGGGATATTGGTCGGCGAGTTGATCCTCTGGCTGATCGTCGCGATCATCGTGATCGTCGTCGCGGTCTACATCGTGAACTGGCTCTACCATCGCTCCTCCAAGGAAACCTCGTTCGTCCGGACCGGCTTCCTCGGCGAGCGCGTGGTGATCAACGGCGGCGCCTTCGTGCTGCCGTTCATCCACGACTACACGCCTGTCAACATGAACGTGCTGCCGATGGGCATCGTCCGCTCCCGCCAGGACGCCGTGATCACCCGCGACCGCATGCGCGTCGACATCGAGGCCGACTTCTACGTCCGGGTCCAGGCCACCAAGGAGGCCGTCTCGATCGCGGCCGCCACACTCGGCCGCCGCACCATGGAGCCCGAACGGCTCCACGCGCTGCTGGCCGGCAAGTTCATTTCCGCAATCCGGTCGGTCGCGTCCGAAATGACCCTGGAGGAGATGCACGAACGGCGCGGCGACTATGTCGTGCGCGTCAAGACCAATGCGGCGGAGGCACTTGCCCAGAACGGACTCGAGCTCGAGTCCGTTGCGATCACCGATCTCGACCAGACCGATCTTGAATTCTTCAATCCCTCGAACCGGTTCGACGCCGAAGGCCTGACCCGCCTGATGGAGGACATCGAGGCGAAGCGGAAGCTGCGCAACGACATCGAGCAGGACTCGATGATCAGGATCCGCTCCCGCAATCTGGAAGCCGAGCGACAGGCGCTGGAGATCGAGCGCGAGAGCGAGACCGCGCGGCTGGAGCAGGAACGCGACATCGAGATGCGCCGCGCGCTCCAGCGCACCGAAGTCGCCCGCGAACGCGCACTGCGCGAGACCGAGGCGGAACAGGCCCAGATCTCAGCGCGCGAGACCATCGAACGCGCGCGGATCGCCAACGACCAGGCCATTGCCGAGGCCCGCATCGCCTCGGAGCGGGAGACCCGCCAGAAGGAGATCGAGCGGACCCGCACCATCGAGGAAAAGGAGCTGCTGGCGCGCGAGGAGATCGAGAAGACCCGGATCGCCAACCAGCGCTCGATCGACACCACCCGCATTGCCTCGGAGCGTGAGGTGCGCCAGCGCGAGATCGAGCGCATGCGCACCGTCGAGGAAGCCGAGATCGCCGCACGCGAATCGATCGAGAAGGCCCGTATCCAGCAGGACCGCGTCGTCACCGATGCCCGCATCGCCAATGAGGAGGAGACGCGGCGCCGCGAGATCGAGCGCACCCGCGCCGTCGAGGAGGCCGAGATCGCCGCACGCGAGGCCACCGAGAAGGCTCGCATCGCCCAGACCATGACGGTCAATGTCGAGCGCATCTCCTCGGACGAGCGTACCCGCGCCCTGGAAATCCAGCAGGTCCGCACCATCCAGGAGGCCGAGATCGAGGCGCAGCGCGCGGTCGAGGCCGCCCGCATCGCCCGCGAACGGACGCTGGCCGCCGAGCGCATCGCTGCCGAGCAGAACACGCGGCAGCTCGAGATCGAGCGCAACCAGACCCTCGACGTCGCTGGCATCGTCGCGCGCGAGGCCACGGAGGCCTCCCGCATCGCCCAGGAAGAACGGGTGCGCTCCCTGGAGATCGCCCGCAATCGCGCCGTCGAGGAAGCCGATATCGCCTCGCGCGAAGCGATCGAGGCCGCCAGGATTGCGCAGGAGAAGACCGTGGCGGCCGAGCGCATCCAGGCCGAGCGCGAAACCCGCGCCCTCGAGATCGAGCGCACCGGCGTTCTGGAGGCGGCCGAGCTGAAGCGGCGCGACGCGATCGAACGCCAGCGCATCGGCGTCGATCTCGCGCTCGAGGCCGAACGAATCAACTCGTCCAAGAAGCGCGAAGTGCTCAATATCGAGCAGAAGAAAGCGATCGAGATCGCGGACGAGGACCGCGTTATCGCGCTCTCCACCAAGCGTTCGGAACGGATCGATGCCGACCGCCAGGTCAAGCAGGCCGAGATCGTCGCGCGCAAGGACGTCGAGACCACCGACGTGTCGCGCGAGCAGGCGCTGGAAGCGGCGCGGATCGAGCGCCGCCGCGCCATCGAGCAGCTCGAGGTCGCCCGCGTCCAGTCGCTCCAGGAGGCCGAGATTGCCGCGCGCGAGGAGGTCGAGCGCGCGCGGATCGCGTCGGATCGCGGCCTGGACGAGGCTCGCATCGGCCGCGAGCGCGAGCTGCGCAAGCTCGAGGTCAACCGCGAGAAGGACGTCGAGACGGTCCTGATGGAGAAGGCCATCGCCATTCATCAGAAGTCGCTGGAAGAATCCGCAGCGCGCGCTGCTGCGGAGGAAGCCCGCATCCACGCGACGGAGGCCACCGAGCGCGTCATCACCGCGCGCGAGAGCGAGATCGCAAGGCGCCGCAAGACGGTCGAGGTGCTGCTCGCCGAGAAGCAGGCCGAGGAGACCCGGATTGCGGCCGACGCCGAGCGCGTCCGCGCCACCGTCGAGGCCGAAGCGCAGCGCATGCTCAACGAGGCCGAGAACGTCCTCACGGATCAGGCGCGCTACTCGCTGTTCCGCCGCAAGCTGCTCGACCGCATCGAGGGCATCGTGCGCGAAAGCGTCAAGCCGATGGAGAAGATCGAGGGTATCCGCATCCTCCAGGTCGACGGGCTCAACGGTAACGGCCATGGCGGCAATGGCGGCCGCAGCGCCACCGACGAGGTGATCGACTCGGCGCTGCGCTACCGCGTCCAGGCGCCGCTGATCGATTCCCTCCTGTCGGATATCGGCGTCGAGGGCGGCAGCCTCGCCAAGATGCCGGGCCTGATCCGCGAAGCGCGCGACATGCAGGGCATCAAGGAGTCCGCCCGCAAGAGCGGCGGTGGGGGTGGCGACAAGCCCGCCGCAGCGCCCTCCGCCGAAGGCGAACCGCCGGCCGAGCGTGGGCCGCGGAAGAAGAGCTGAGGATCGCGTTCATGGCCCGCGTCTACGTCTCCACCGTCGTCAATGCCCGCAACGACCGCGTCTGGGCGCGGGTGCGTGATTTCAACGGCCTGCCGAACTGGCATCCCGCCATCGCCGAGAGCCGGATCGAAGGCGGCGAGCCCTCGGACAAGATCGGATGTGTGCGAGATTTTCGCCTGCGCAA
The DNA here is from genome assembly GCF_000472645.1 of Bradyrhizobium sp. WSM2254. Classification (NCBI taxonomy): domain Bacteria; kingdom Pseudomonadati; phylum Pseudomonadota; class Alphaproteobacteria; order Hyphomicrobiales; family Nitrobacteraceae; genus Bradyrhizobium; species Bradyrhizobium sp. WSM2254. Next base: position 211,711 of record NZ_KI421445.1, read on the forward strand.
CGGCGACCGCATCCGCGAGAAGCTGCTCGGCCTCTCCGACTACGACATGTTCTGCACCTACTCGATCCTGGAATCGCCGATGGGCGTGGAGAACTACGTCGCCACCCTGCGGCTCACGCCCGTCACCGACGGCGACCAGACGTTTATGGAATGGACCGCCGAGTTCGACTGCGCGCCGGAGCGCGAGACCGAACTCGTCAACAATATCGGCGGCGGCGTGTTCCAGGGCGGGTTTGACGCGCTGAAGCGCGTGTTCGGAGGTTGACGGTGCCGCATATCGTCAAGAGCACGATCCTGGACGCACCGACCGATGCGGCGTGGTCCGTGCTGCGCGATTTCAACGGGCACGACCGCTGGCACCCGGCGGTTGCGACCTCGACGATCGAGCGCGCACAATCCTCCGACAAGATCGGCTGCGTGAGGCGCTTCAAGCTGAAGGACGGCTCCGAGCTGCGGGAGCAGCTCCTGGCGCTGTCCGACCTCGAACAGTCCTTCAGCTACTGCCTGCTCGATACGCCCGTGCCGATGTTCAATTACGTCGCCCATGTCCGGCTGCTGCCGGTCACCGACGGCGATCGCACCTTCTGGCACTGGGAGTCGCGCTTCACGACCAGGCCGGAAGACAAGGACCGCATCACCCACATGGTCGCGGAAGACATTTACCAGGCCGGGTTCGAGGCGATCCGGCGGCATTTGAAGGAGGCCGCATAGTCATGGCCGTGACAGTGAAGACTTTTTCGAGCGTCAGCGAAGCGGCCGGGGCGCTGTCCTCGGACCGCAGCGCGCGCTATCTCGGTGGCGGCACGCTGGTAATGCGCGCGCTGAACGAGGGCGACGTCACGATCTCGACCGTCGTTCGCGCCCACGACCAGGCACTGACCCGGACCGACGCATCCGGTCCGCGCGTGACGCTCGGGGCCGGCGTCACCTTCGCGCGAATCCTCGCCGAACGGGACCTCGCCTTCCTGCATGCCCCTGCCCGCTCGATCGGCGGTCCCGCCGTGCGCAACATGGGCACCGTCGGCGGTAATCTCTTCGCCCCCAATCCCTATGGCGATTTCACCGTCGCGCTGCTGGCGCTCGACGCCACCGTCGCCGTGCAAGGCGGCTTTGGCGCGCGCGATGTCCCGATCGAAGAGTTCCTGCAGGCGCGCGACCGCCAGGCCGGGACACTGGTGCTGTCGGTGTCCTGCACCCGGCCGGCCAGCAATGAGGCCTTCCGCTATCGCAAGATCGCGCGCATCAAGCCGAAGGGCGGCTCGGTCATCACCCTTGCCGCGCACCTGCCGGTCAGCGGCGGCCGGATCGCGGGCGCCCGCATCGCGCTGGGCTCGATGGCCCCGACGCAGATCCGCGCCCGCGCAGCCGAGCGCGCGCTCGAGGGCCGCTCGCTGGATGCCGCGACCATCGCGGCCGCCGCATCCGCAGCGACCGAAGGAACATCGCCAACAGACAACGCGCTCGGCAGCGCCTGGTATCGCCGCGAGATCGTCGGCGTTCATCTGCGGCGTCTGCTGTCCGGCCAGGAATAGATAGTCATGTCCAAGATACCTCTGCAATTTCGCCACAATGGCCGCGACGTCGCAATCTTCGTCGACGGCGGCACCAATCTGCTGGTCGCGCTGCGCGAGCTGATCGGTGACATGACGCCGAAATTCGGCTGCGGCCAGGGCGGCTGCGGCACCTGCAGCGTGCTGATCGACGGCGAACTTCACCTTTCCTGCCTGACGCTGGCTGAGACCGTAGCGGGCCGCGCGGTCGAGACGCTCGACGGCATGAAGCAGGGCCCGAATTTGCATCCGCTCCAACGCGCCTTTGCCGACCATTTTGCCGCCCAGTGCGGCTATTGCACGCCGGGCATGCTGATGGCCGCCAAGGCCCTGCTCGACCGCAACCCCGCCCCGAGCCGCGCCGAGGTGGTCGAGGCCATCTCCGGCAACATCTGCCGTTGCACCGGCTACGAGCCCATCATCGACGCCATCCTCGCTGCTTCCGGCAGCCGAGCGAGTGCCTGAGGATCCCCATCATGCTGGAACTGCGCAAAGACATCTTCGCCGACGAGCGCGACGATAATTTGAAGGAAATCGGCAAGGGGACGCAGCGCCAGGACATGCTCGGCCACGTCACGGGCACGTCGAGCTATTTCAACGACCATAAGCTCCAGGGCATGCTGCACCTGAAGGTCGTGCGCTCGACCGAGGCGCATGCAAGGCTCCGCCGCATCGACACCACCGAGGCCGAGCGCTCGGCCGGCGTGCGCCGGATCATCCGCGGCACCGACGTGCCGGTTAATCTCAATACGCTGCTGAGCCTGATCAATTTCGGCAAGGACGACGAGCCGTCGCTGGCGGTGGACAAGGTCCGCTACAAGGGCGAGCCGATCGTCGCCATCGTCGCCGACAGCGAGCGCGAGGCGTTCGAGGCGATCGCCAAGGTCAAGGTCGACTATGAGGTGCTGCCGTCGGTGTTCGACGTCGAGGACGCGCTGAAGCCCGGCGCGCCCGTGGTCAACGAGACCTACCCGAAGAACACGTTCACCTATCACGAAGTCTACGATCACCAGCGCCTGCGCTTCGGCGACGCCGATGCGGCGCTCGCCACCGCCGATCACGTGCTGGAGCAGCGCTACCAGATGTCGCCGATCGAGCACGCGCCGACCGAGACCAACGGCGCGATCGCCGCGCCCGACACCAACGGCCGCTACGTCGTCTACACCTCGACGCAGGCGCTGTTCTTCTCGGTCGATACCTGCGCCAAGATCCTGGACGTGCCGTCCAACACCTTCCACTTCATCGGCGGCACCGTCGGCGGCGGCTTTGGCGGCAAGGTGGACACGCTGACCGAGCCGCTCGCGATCCTGGGGGCGATGCTGACGGGACGCCCCGTGCGCTACGTGTTCGGCCGCGAGGAGGAGATGCAATACGGCCCGCCGCGCGGCGCTGAGCGCATCTACATCAAGGATGGCGTGATGCGCGACGGCCGCATCGTCGCGCGCAAGATCCGCGCCTATTTCGACAGCGGCGCCTATACGCGGCTGTCCAGCTACGCCGCCGTGAAATGCGCCGCGCACCTGCCCGGCCCCTACACCATCCCGAACGTCTATGGCGACGTCTATTGCGTCTTCACCAACCGGACGCCTGCAACCGCGATGCGCGGCTTCGGCGTCACGGCGATGGATTTTGCCATCGAATGCCAGATGGACAAGCTGGCAAACCTCGTCGGCATGGACCCGATGGAGTTCCGCATCCTGAACGCCTATCGCGACGGCGACATGAAGGCGCACAGGCGCGAAGCCAAGAACACCGCGCTGATCGAATGTGTCCAGGTTGCGGCCGAAAAGGCCAAATGGCCGATCCGCGACGAGTTCAAGCGGGCGTCCTCGCGCAAGGACGGCGGCGGCAGCCGCGCGGTGATCCCGCCGACCCCGGCGGATTCGCGCAGCCGGCCGGCGGTGGCCGCGCAGCAGCGCACGACCTATGACCGGCTTCCGCCGACGGTCACCCGCGAACCGCCGCGTGAGCCGCCACCACCGGCGCCGCCTCCCCCGCGGCCCGCTGCGCCCTCGCATGGCGCGACCCGTTTCTCCTCCGTCTTCGGCACCAGGAGGCGCTAGATGACCCGGCATCGCGGACGCGGCATGGCGTCGATCAACTATCCCATCGGCATGAATCTCGGCGGCGACCCCAGCCAGGCGCTGGTGCACTCCAATCCGAGCGGCAAGTTCACGGTGGCGCTGTCGTCGATCGACCTCGGCCAGGGCATGAAGTCGGTGACGCGGCAGATCTGCGCGGAGACGCTGGGCGTGCCGGTGGAGGACGTCTATGTCGACACGGCGGACTCCGACACCGGCCCGCATTGCATGGGCTCGTTCGCCTCGCGCGGCACCCACCGCGTCGGCAACGCCGTGATGGCCGCGGCCCGCGAGGCGCGCGGCGTGATGATGGAGGCCGCCGCCGAGGAGCTGGAGGTCAACGCCGCCGATCTCGAGACCGACGGGCGCGGCAACATCCACGTCAAGGGCGCGCCGCACCGCTCGATCTCGACCAAGGACGTCGCGATCGCCGCGCAGTTCAAGCAGGGCAAGACCATCTCCGGTCGCGGCATCTTCCTCGTCCCTCTCTCCAACGTCGATCCGGAGACCGGCGAGATGTCGCCGGCAACCTGCTACGCCCATGCCTGCCTGGTCGCCGAGGTCGAGGTGGACGACGAGACCGGCGAGGTCGCGATGGTGCGCATGGACTCCGCCTACGAGCTTGGCCGCGCGCTCAATCCGCGCCTGGTCGAGCAGCAGCTGGTCGGCGGCGCCTGGATGGGCGTCAGCCATGCGCTGTACGAGACGCCGGAGCCCTACTATCCCGATCCCGTTCACGGCCCCCGCGATTTCGTCGAATATCTGATGCCCGGCCCCGGCGATATCTGCCCGCACGACATCGCCGTGCTGGAGCGCCCTGCGCCGGATGGCCCGTTCGGCGCCAAGGGCCCCGGCGAGATGTGCGCCAATCCGGTGTTGCCGGCCGTTGCCAACGCGATCTTCAACGCGGTCGGCGTCCGCATCGACGATCTGCCGATCACGCCGGAAAAAGTGCTGCGCGCGATCAAGACGCAGGGCGGCGCGCGACCGCAGGCACGGCGCTAGAGGACTTGGAATGGCGGTCCGCAGCAACATCGTCGGCATCGACAGCCCCGAAGCGCTGGAGAAGGCGCTACGCGCGGCCTATTACCTCGCCGACGAGGGACTCGCGACCGCCGCCTATCTCGGCCTCGCCCTCGGCAAGCCCCTGCTGCTCGAAGGCGCGCCGGGCGTCGGCAAGACCGAGGCGGCGAAGGCCATCGCCGCCGTGCTGGGGCGGCGATTGATCCGGCTGCAATGCTATGAGGGCATCGACGCCTCCGCTGCGCTCTACGAGTGGAACTACCCGCGCCAGATGCTCGCGATCCGCCAGGCCGGCGATGAGAGCATCGACATCTACGGCGAGACGTTCTTGATCGAACGGCCGATGCTCGCCACGCTGCGCGCGCCCGATTCCACCGTGCTGCTGATCGACGAGATCGACCGTGCCGATCAGGAGTTCGAGGCCTTCCTGCTCGAATTCCTGTCCGACTTCCAGATCTCCATTCCCGAGCGCGGCACGGTCCGCGCGGCGGAACGCCCCGTCGTGGTGTTGACCTCGAACCGGACGCGCGACCTGCACGAGGCGCTGCGCCGCCGCTGCGTCTATCACTGGATCGACTATCCCACCGAAGAGCGCGAGGCGCGCATCGTGATGCTGCGCGCCTCCAGCGTTGCGGAGGCGACCGCGCGGGCGGTCGTCGCGGCGGTCGGAAAGTTGCGGCGCGAGCCGCTCAGCAAGGCGCCGGGCATCGCCGAAGCCGTCGACTGGGCCGAGGCGGCGACCTTGCTGCACAAGGGCGGCGCGCGCTGGCCGGAGGCCTTCAAGCGCTCGATCGGCGTGGCGCTCAAGGACGAGGAGGACCTGCACTTCATCTCGCCCCGGCTCGACGCGATGCTTGCGGAGGCGACCGCATGAGTGTCGAACTGCAACTGCCGCAGGCGGCGCGCGTGTTCGTCTCCTTCGTCGCACTGCTGCGCGCCAACAGCTTTGCCGTCGCGCCGGAGCAGACCACCATATTCCTCACCGCGATCGAGCTGCTCGGCCCGCGCGACCTCGGCGATATCCGCCAGGCGGCGCTGGCCACCCTCGCCCCGCCGCCCGAGCGACGCGCGACCTTCGACCGGCTGTTCGACCTCCATTTCCGTGGCAGCGAGGCCATCACGCGCGATGACGACGGCGAGGACGACGAGACCGTCCGGCTTCAAGAGGAAGGCCGCGGCGACGAGGAGCCGCTGCTCTCCGACGACGCCAACGAATCCGGCCTCACCGCGACCCGCAGCGAGGCGCTGGTCGAGCGCCGCTTCGCGCAACTCTCTTCGACCGATGCGCTCCGCCGCCTGACCCGCGAAGCGCCACGGCGTCTACCCAGGCGACGCGGCCACCGGCGCAGGCAGGCGCGTCGCGGTCCCTTCGCCGATCTCCGCCGCACCTTGCGCGACTCCGTGCGCAGCGACGGCGAGGTCCTGCATCTCAGACACCTGAAGCGCAGGCAGCGCCCGCGAAAATTTCTGCTGCTGATCGACGTCTCGGGCTCGATGAAAAGCCGCACCGAGGAGAACATGAAGCTCGCGCACGCGCTGGTGCAGGCCGCGCCCAATGTCGAGGTCTTCACCTTCGGCACGCGCCTGACCCGCGTCACCCGCGCGCTACGGATGAAGCGGCGCGAACAGGCGCTGAATGCAGCCGCCCATCTCGTCAGCGACTGGGACGGCGGCACCCGGATCGGCGATGCCTTGCAAGCCTTCCTCGCGGTGCCCAGGTTCGGCGGCTATGCGCGCGGGGCGGCCGTCATCGTCGTCTCGGACGGGCTGGAGCGCGGCGCACCCGAGGCGCTGCGCGACGCAGTGGCGAAGCTGTCACGGCGGGCCTGGCGCCTGAGCTGGCTGACGCCGCTCGCGACGAGCCCCGGCTTTCGCCCGCAGACCGAAGCGCTCGTCGCCATCGAACGCTTCGTCGACGATCTCGTCGACGGCGGGTCGAGCGCGTCGATCGTCGCGCACGTGCTGGCACTGGGACGTAGGAGAGTTGCGTGACCGAGATTGTCGACGGGCATCATCACATCTGGCGGCAGGCGGACCTGCCCTGGCTGATCGGCCCCATGCAGCCCCGCATCTTCGGACCCTACGAGCCGATCCGGCGCGACTATCCGATCCAGGAATATCTCGACGACCTCAAGGGCAGCGGCGTCAGTCGCTCCGTCTACGTCCAGACCAACTGGGCCAATGACCGTTTCGAGGACGAGGCGGCCTGGGTGCAGCAGACCGCGGACGCGCATGGCTGGCCCCATGCCATCGTCGCCTACGCCAATTTCGCCGTCGACGACGTCCGCCCGCAGCTCGACCACCTCAAGCGTTACCCGCTCGTGCGCGGCGTGCGGATGCAGCTGCACTGGCACGAGAACCCGCTTTATCGTTTTGCCGCCCGGCCCGATCTCTGTCTCGACCCCTCGATCCGCCGCAACATCGGACACCTCGCCGACTACGGCTGGAGTTTCGACCTTCAGGTGTTCGCCCCGCAAGTGCCGGGCGCCGCCGACCTTGCCGAGGCCTTCCCCAAGGTAACCTTCATCCTCCAGCACGCCGGGATGCCGGAGGATCTTTCGCCGGCAGGCCGCGCGGCCTGGCGCGCTGGAATGGCACGCCTCGCCGCATGTCCCAACGTGGTGTCGAAGCTGTCCGGGCTCGGCACGTTCATTCACCGCAACGATCCCGCGCATATCGCGGCGGTGCTGACCGACACGGTCGCGATCTTCGGCGCCGGGCGCTGCCTGTTCGGATCGAATTTCCCGATCGAGAAATTGTGGACCAGCTATCGCGAGCTCATCGACGCGTTTCGCGCGGCGGCCGCTCCGCTGAGTACCGAGCAACAGGACGCGATCTTCCGGACCACCGCAGCGCGCGTCTATCGGCTTTGACGGACAAGAAACGAGACAGGGAGAGACACGGATGGCGCTGGAGATCAAGATCCTGGACTACGGCGATATCGAGCTGGAATCGAGCTTTCTGGTTCTCGGCCGCGATTGCGGCCGCACCCGCCGCGTCCTCACGCTCGGCTTTCTGATCCTCGGCGGCAAATATCCTGTCGTGGTCGACACCGGCTACCGCTCCAACCAGATCATGGAAACGCTGGGCATGCGCGGGCTGCAGTACCACGAGCACATGATCGAGAACCAGCTTGCCCGCCATGGCGTGCGCATGGGCGACGTGCGCTTCGTCTGCCACACCCATCTGCACATCGACCACGCCGGCAAGGACGATCTGTTCCCGATGAACACGACCGTCGTCCTCAACCGCAAGGAGCTGGAATATTCGGTCTCCGGCCTGATGCATCCGCAATATCCGGCGCCCGACATCAAGCACCTGATCGACCGCCTGCACACCAAGAGCGCGCTGCGTTTCCTCGACCTGGAGATTACCGGGCCGATCGAGCTGATGCCCGGCGTCTACTGCGACGCCGCCAACGCCCACACCGAGGGCTCGATGAACATCATCGTCGAGACTGCCGATGGCATCGCAACCATCTGCGGCGACGTGATCTACGATTTCAACGACCAGATCGTCACGCCGTTCAACGAGATTCACGATTGGGAGCCGCGGACGACCGGCAACCACGGCACCAGCAAGCGGGCGGAGAAGGCCTCGATCAAGAAGCTGCTGAGCAATTCGCGCTATCTGCTGCCGGTGCACGACAGGCCGGCCAAGATCGAGGGCGGCATGGTCGTCGGCCGTCTGCACGACCAGGTCCCCGGCCCGATCGTGCAGTCGCTGCCCCCGCGCAACTGGTTCCCGGCCTGACGCTTTTATTCACGCATGATCCTTTCGGAAAACCGCTCCACACTTTTCCGGATCATGCTTCCGAGGATCGACCGATGACGCATGTCACCTTGCGAAGTGAATTCGAGACCTTGATCGATCCCTATGCGCCGGTCGCACAGGTCGGAACGGGCTTTGACTTCACGGAAGGCCCGATCTGGCATCCGGTCGATCACTACCTCCTGTTCTCGGACATGCCTGGCGACGTTCGCCGGCGTTGGGACCCGCGGCGCGGCGTGACCGAGGTCAAGCGCCCGTCGAACAAATGCAACGGCATGACCTATGACGCCGAGCTCAACCTGATCATCTGCGAGCACGCCACCTCGTCGCTGATCCGCGAGCGGCCGGACGGCCGGCGGGAGGTGCTGGCCTCGCATTTCGGAGGCCAGGAGCTCAACAGCCCCAATGACGTCTGCGTGCACTCCTCGGGCGCAATCTATTTCTCGGATCCCTGGTACGGCCGCATGCCGGTCTATGGCGTCGAGCGGCCGCGGCAGCTCGGCTTCCAGGGCGTCTATCGCGTCATGCCGGGCGGCGAGCCGAGGCTCGTGGTCGAGCGCAATCTGTTCGACCAGCCGAACGGGCTGTGCTTCTCGCCCGACGAACGGCTGCTCTATGTCAACGACACCGTGCAGGCCCTGATCCGCGTGTTCGACGTCAACGCCGACGGCACGCTCTCGAACGCGCGCGTGTTCGCAAGCGGAATCAAGTCCGAGCTCGAGCCTGGCCTGCCCGACGGCATGAAGTGCGACCAGCACGGCAATATCTGGGTCACCGCACCCGGCGGCGTCTGGGTCTATACGCCGCGCGGCGAACTGCTCGGCAAGGTTCGTGTGCCCGAGCTCGTCGCCAACCTCGCCTGGGGCGGGCCGGATTTCCGCACGCTCTATCTGACCTCGACGCATTCGGTCTATGCCATCCCTACCAAGGTGGGACCGCGCCACGAGCCCTATATGAGCGGCAAGCGCGGCGGCGGCGGCGGCGCAAGCGCCGGCCCCGCGGCCGCAGCGCCCATCCTCACCGACGGCGAGATGCAGCTCGATCCGCAGCGCTGCGCCATGATCATCCAGGACCTTCAGAACGACGTCATCATGGATGGCGGCGCATTCGCCGAGTCAGGCGCGCCTGGTCACGCGAAGCAGCAGCATGTCGTCGAGAATGTTCGGCGTCTTGCCGAGGCCGCGCGGGCGCGCGGCGTCGCCATCATCCATGTCTGGTTCGTGGTCGAGCCCGGCGCCCCCGGCGTGACGCTGAACGCGCCGCTGTTCGAGGGTCTGGTCGACAGCAAGGCGATGGTACGGGGCAGCTGGGGCGCGGCGCCGGTCTCGGGCCTCGAGCCGCGACCCGGCGATTTCGTCGTCGAGAAGATGCGGATGAGCGCCTGGGAGGGGACGCGGCTGGAGACGATCCTGAAGGCCACCGGCCGCGACATGATCATCAACACCGGCGCCTGGACCAACATGTCGGTCGAGCACACCGCGCGCACCGGCGCCGACAAGGGTTATTTCATGATCGTGCCGGAGGATTGCTGCTCGACCATGAATGCCGACTGGCACTCCGCCTCGATCAACTTTGCCATGCAGAACGTCGCCATCGTCACGCGTGCGGATGCCGTCATCAGAGCGCTGGGATGAGCGGTGGCAAAGCTCCTGCACCTCTCATGCTCGCCGCGTCCCGACTCGGAGTCGAGCGCCGGCGCGCGCGTCTTCCTTGACGGATTTCGCGAGGCGCGTCCCGACTGGGACATCGATGTCATGGATCTCTGGCGGGAGCGGATGCCGGAGTTTGCGGGACCCATTGTCGAGGCCAAATATGCGCGGATGAAGGCCCAGGCTTTCGACGACGCCCAGCGCGACAGCTTTGCCGAGGCCGAGCGCATGGCGACGCGCCTGTCGCTCGCGGAACGCGTGCTGATCTCGACGCCGATGTGGAATTTCGGCATCCCCTACAAGCTCAAGCAGTGGTTCGACATCATCGTCCAGCCCGGGCTTACCTTCCGGTTCGACCCGGCGTCGGGATATCTTCCGCTGCTAAAGGACCGGCCGACCATCGTCATCCTCGCCAGCGGCAGCGACTTCGTCACCGGCATGAATCGCGGTCGCACCGACATGGCGACACCCTATTTGCGCGAGGCACTGCGCTTCATCGGCATCAGCGACGTGCGCTTCGTGCCGATCGGGCCGACCACCGGTCCGGCGGCCCCGATCCTCGCCGCGCGCGAGACGGCGTATCGACGCCTCGGGGAGATCGCCACATGGTTCTGATCGATTGGTGCCGCGCTACGCTAGGCGATTTACGAGCTTCAACGCTGCGGCGGGATCAGCGCACGCAGGATGTCCGGCTTCCAGGCCTGCCGCGCGCTGTCGAAGGCCGCGAAATCATGGTCGAATTGCCAATAGGCCCATGACCAGCCAAGCCTGTCGGCGCTTCCTGCCATGAACGACAAATATCTCGCGCGGCTGTCGGATGGCGCACGCTCATACACCCCGAATTCGCCGAGATAAACCGGGCGCTTCTCCTTCTGCGCCCAGAGATCCATCTTCCTGAAGTCAGCGGCCGCCTTCGCTTCGTCGTCCGGACCGCCCCAATCCAGCGGTCCGATCCGCGAAAACGTCGAAGACCACGGCGCGCCCTGATGCGTGAATCGTATCGGCGCGTAATAGTGAAACGTGACGATGAGGTTCCTGTCGTCGGCCGGCAGCGCGAGGTCGTCGACGGGGATGTCGTCCGTGTTGAGAACCGCGGCAATGACCGGCCGCGCCGGATTGGTGCGGCGGATGATCTCAAGACATTCGTTGAGGAGTGAATTCCAGTCGGCGGACGTCATTTGCCCGCCGGGCTCGTTCAGGACCTCGAAGACCAGCGCGGGATATTTTCCGGCATAGCGCTCGGCGATCTGCCGCCAGAGCGCCCTGAGCTTCTCGCGGCATCCGGAAACGTCGCGTTGGCAAACATGAGTGTCGTGCTCGTCAACGATCGGAATGAGGTTCCTTGCGAGGACTTCCTCGATGACGGCATCCAGCCGCCTCAGAACGATCTCGTCCAGGACGTTTCCCTCGCCCATGAACTTGAAGCCGAAGAAGTTGATCCTGACATGCGAAAATCCGGCCTTCCTGATTGCGGTGAGATTGTCCAGGCGGAACGGCGCGTTCCGGCCGCCTTCCCAGATCCCGTCATAGCCGAGAATATTGATGCCGCGCCCCAATTTCGGCAGGTCACGGGACGCCGCCTGCCCGGCCCCATGGGCATGGAAGCAAGACGACGCGAGGAAAAAAGCCGTTGCCGCAACATTGAAGCTTCTCGTCCAGCGAGCGCGGATGGCTCTCATCTTGCTTCCATTCGTTGAGACTAGAAATCGGTCTGCGGCACAGGCCTGCACGTCGCAAAGAAGAACGCCACCAGCAGCACCGACGTGAACATCGTCGAGCGAAGGAACGTCGTCTCGGTAAAGTTGGTCTGAAAGCTGAGAGCGACAAATCCGATGATGAGCGCGCAGTGCGACCGGTCGATCGCGCGGGCCGAAATCAGATGGAGAACCTTGTTCGAGAACAGAAGGACGCTCGCGGCGAAAAGCAAGTAGCCGAGAAACCCCGTCTCCATCAGGATCGCGATATAGCCGCTGTGATAATTGTCGAGCACCCAGCCGTGGTTCTGTTCGAAATAGTCGTAGATCGACGGGATCGTCCAGAAGCCGTTGATCCCGAAGCCGAGCAGCGGTGCGTCATCGAAATGGCTGATGGCGTAATGCCAGATGAACGTCCGCTCGGTCAGATCGATGGACGCATCACCGACATGAATCGCCTCATACCCCGTTGCGTAAAAATAGAAGATCAGCGCGCCGGCCAGCAAGCACATGACGAACGGCAGGAGCGCATAGATTCTCATGCAGGTGACCGACCACATCGAGGTCACGAGCAATGCACAGGCGGCCAGGGCAACGGCACCGGCGCCTCGCGATTCAGACGCGAGGACACATGTGGACGCCAGAAGGAACACCAGGAGGAAAGCCGACCACCCCTGCCCCTTCATCTTCAGATAGCAGGCGAAGAACATCAGATACGCGCCGACGAAACCGAGGGTCTGCTTCGATTCATAGACGCCTTGCCATTGACCGTTATGCATCCAGCTGTGGTCTATCCCGATATCGGGTACGGCGAGCGCGCAGAAGGCGGATGCGGCCACCAATATGAAAAGCCCAAGGGCCGTGGCCCTGACGACCTCGTCCATGTCGATGCGCGTGATGAGACAGAATGCGCCGAAGGTCGTCATCGCGAGCGCCAGGCTCTTCATGATGGCAGCAGCGTTCAGGCTGGTCCAGAACACCGAAGTGACGGCGAAGGCGTAGAATGCGACCAGGACGATCAAATCGGGATTGAACTGCAAACGCAGCCGCGGGCGCACGAACGCGCTGGCATAGATCAGGACGCCCCACATCAGGATCGCGACGGCCTGCTGCAGATAGGTCAGCTCCGCCGGTAACAGCGCGGTATTGAAGGTGCCCATCGACGCGACGACGTTGATGGTGATCGAACAGCCAATTGCAGCCCTGGCAATCTTCTCAACGCCAACGCTGCGCGTCTTCCAGATCGCGCTCCCGGGAGCCCCGGAGTCCACCTCGGTCTGTAGGCTGGCCATGAATTGACCTTCCTTAAACGCGGTTAATTATTTGCTAGCGCGGCCAGGTCTCGACATCCGAGCCGTCGCGGCCGCGAAATCTTTAGACTTCGGTAACGATACGAGACCGGCTCAGTCCATTGATGCAAATCGTACCACCGCGGTATCTCGACCGTCACTCCCCTGCTATAAGCCCTGAGCTCGATCGAGCACTCCCGAATTATCCGGTTTCCCTGGTTACGCATGAACACGCCTGGCAACACGTTCGATATCGCCGTCGAACCGGCATTCGACTTCCTGTCGCCGGACTATGCAGAGCTGTTCGATCACTCGGCTGCCACCGCGTTCCAGCATCCGCTTTGGCTGCATAGCCTCTACGGCAGGCTTGCGTCGCATGCCGGAGCAACACCTCTTGTCGTCGTGGTTCGCCACCGCGCGACGGGCGCCCTTGCGATGGTGCTGCCCTTGCTGCGGATCCGGCGCGGCCCGATACGGACCGTCGAATTCGCCGACCTGCGCGTCTCCGACTATCTGGCGCCGGTTTGCAGCCCAATGGTGTTTTCCGAGCTGCTCAGGGATGCGGATGCATGCGCCGAGATTCGCCGCATCGTTCGCCCTTTCGACCTGCTCCGAATGACCAAGCTGCCGGACGGGCGGCTCCCGATCGAGAACCTTCTGGGTGCGCCCCGCCGCGTCGCGATGGACACCAATGCCTACGCAACGGTTCTGCTCGCCCCATTCGCCCAATGGCGGACCAGTGCGATGGAGCGCTCCTATCAGAAGGAGCTCGCAAAGAAGTATCGGCAGCTCCAGAAGAAGGGCGCGCTGAGCTTCTCGTGCTGCGACGACAGCGCCGCCGTCCTCGAGGCGCTGGACGTGATGAGGAAGTTTCGCGGCCCGCGGTTCCAGTCGCAGGGCGACGGAGACCTGCTCCAGCGGCCCGAATATTACGACTTCTATTCCGACATCGCGGTCCGTGGTCTCGGCTCCCTTGCGCGGCTCTATGCCATGAAGATGGATGGCGAGGTGATCGCCGCCGTGCTCGGATTGCACCACCGCGACAGTTTCCTCGTCATCATGAGTGCCTTCGACATTGCCGGATACAAGAGCCAATCCCTCGGCGCGCTGATGTTCGAGCAGGTGGCGAAGGACTGCATCGAGCGCGGGGATCAGATGCTCGACTTCACCATTGGTGACGAGCCATACAAGAAATTGTTCGGCGGGCAGCCCTCGCCGATGTGGGCGGTCACGCACGCCGGCAGCACCACAGGCGCGATATCGCTGTTCGCATTGAAGCAGGCACCCTGGCTCAAGCTTGCCGCCAAGCGAATTTCGGAGTTGCGGCTCTCGCCAACCCGCACCTCGACGCCGACGCGCTGACCGGCGCGAGGCGCCGGCGGATTGCAGCCCTCAGGCGCGCAATGCGCTGCGGACCTGCGCAAGCCAGCCCGGCCGCATCTGATCGACCCGATGGGTGATGCTGCGCCTCAGGAAGTGCAGCCGTCGCCGCACATCCCAGCCGATATCGTCGCGGGACGTCAGCGCCTGGCGGAAGCGCGCCATCTTCAGTGACTGCTGGTCCGCGGCGATCTTGTCGCGATCGGAATAGAACTCCGATATCTTCTCGATGCCCATGCCTTCGGTCGCGAGCCACCGCGGCGCATATTCGGTGCAGAGGCGCTCGACGTCCACCAGCAGGCGGGCCACGCCCGTTCCGGCAGCAGGACAGTTGGTCTGAAACGCATCGCCGATCAGCACGATTCCGGGCTGGAGGTGTCCTTCGACGACGGACAGGTCCATCACCCAGTTCCGGACCCGGCCCGTTACGCGAAAATCACCGAGGTAGGGCTGCAATCCCGGCAGCAGCCGCAGGACTGTCGCTTCCGTGTCGCGACGCAGATCGCGCATGACCGGATCGGTCGGGTCGCGAAACATGAAGAGATTGGCCCGCATGCCGGCGGGTACCGGAAACAGACTGAGATAATCGACGCCGTCGGAGGTGCGCTCGCCGTAATAGGTCAGCGCCTTGAAATCGAACGGCGCGCCGTCCCGGCGAGCGATCGTGAAGCCGAAGGAAACCGAGTGGCCTGCGGCCAGCACGCGCCGCCTGATGCCCAGCTTGTATCCGAGAGCTCCCGCCATGCCCGTCGCCAGAACGACAAGACGCGCATTCAGGCGGCGTCCGGAGGCAAGCTCGAGATGCTGAATGTCGTCGCTACAGGTAATTGCGGTGACCTCGTCGAGGATCAGACTGGACGGATCGGGCATCTGGCCGCGCGCCATGGCAACGAGACCGGCATAGGGAAGCCCGTAGGCCTGGCCGACGCTGACATCGACCACCTTGCCTTCCCTGACATTGAGCACGCGATCGTATGGACAGGCGACGCTCGCGAGGCCACGGATGAAGCCCAGCCTGCGGAGCATCTCCAGCTGCTGGCCTCCGATCTTTTCGACCCGAAACTCGTCCGGATAGACCGCGCGCTTGTCGACCAGCGCGACGCGATGCCCCACCCGCGCAAGGACGGAAGCCGCGAGCGAACCCGCAAGGCCACCTCCGACAATCGCGATGTCCGCGAACGTCGTCGTGGTCGCAGCTGCGGCGATCGGCTCGGTCACGGTGCTATCCGCCGTCATGGTCCAGGCTCCCACGGTTAACGGTGGTTCCAGGTGCAATTATCCCGCCTGATGTCGCATCGCAGGACCGAGCGCGATCATTTCCATCGATCGAGGTTAATGAACCGGAGACTCGATCGGCCGGATGATATCCCGGCACGCGTCTTGCTCAGGATGTTCGACAAGGGCCGGTCTTCGGCAATGCCACGGTGGAATGCATGGCTGCTTCGCGTCAGAGCGACATCACGTCGCTTTCGACAGAGCCGGCCTTCGCTCTATCCGGGACAGGCGGAACGAATGTGTCCCACCGTGACGCAGCGGGCGTTTCGCCGATATCGGCCGCGACCAAAAGGACTCCAGAGGCCCCCATTAACACTCGCGGTTTTTCACCATGCTAGGCTGTCACCGCTATCGTAACGCGTATCTCCAGGGGAAAGTCGTCCCGCAACGTCCATGATCGAATCCATCGTCCAGTTCCTGCGGCGCGACGTGACGCGCGGTGTTGTCGGGACCATCCTCCTCAAGGTTGGCAGCGGCGCGCTTGCGTTTGCGCTGTTCTCGCTGGCGGCGCGAACGATGTCGCCTGATGGATTCGGCATCTTTGCGACCTGGCTTTCGGTTGCCCAGATCGCAGCGGTCGTGGGGCTGGTCGGCCAGGAATCGCTCCTGGTGCGATTCCTGAACGAGTATCAGGTCGGAGACAGGCCCGACCTCATCAAAGGTGTCCTCCTGTCGAGCTTCAGGATGACCTCCGTCGCGATGCTGATCGCGATCGCCGCGGTCGCGTTGGCCGCGAGCTTGAGGGGCGACTGGTGGCTTCTGATCCTTGCTCTCTCGGCCTACACTGCGGTGAATGCCGGACTGATGCTCGGCAGCCAGATCGCCCGCTCGCTGGTCAGCATTCTCATGGGCGAAGGCAACCGGGAGCTCTTCTGGCGGGTCATCGTCGTCCTGTTTCTGCTTGCCATGTTGTTCGGCCACCGGCAGCTCGATCCCGCCGAGTTGTTCGCCGTGATGACGATCGCCATGTCGGTGGGCCTGGTCGCGCAGATAGTTGCGATTGCCCGCGCCCTGCCCGACTTGCGCAGCACAGCGGCAAGTTCCGAGACCTCACGCTGGAGATCGAGCGCGCTTCATTTCTGGGTCGCGTCCATCCTCGAAGCCGCCAACCAGTATTTCGACGTCATCCTGGTCTACTGGATGCTGGATCCGACGACCGCCGGAATCTATTTTGCCGCTTCGCGCCTGGCCAACATCTTCGCCATGGTCTCGGCAGCACTGTACAGTTTCGGGGCGCGCCGGCTTCCTTCGCTGTACTTCAGCAAGAACCACCAGGAGTTCGGGCGAACGTTGCAGCTCATGGCGGAAGTGACCGGGCTTTGCGTGGCCAGTGGACTTCTCCTGATCTGGATCGGCGGCCCCCAGCTTCTCAACCTGTTCGGGCCCCATTTCGCCGAACAGCACTGGGTCCTGATCGTGCTCGCGATCGGCACGGCTTTCCAGGCGGCGGGCGGTCCATCCGCGGCGATCCTGCAGCTGACCGGCCATGAGCGCGTCTATGTCCCCGTCGTCGCGGCGAACGTGGCGCTGCGGCTGGTCGGATTTCTGGTCCTGATTCCCTGGCTCGGCGTGCTTGGCGCAGCGATCTCGGCGACGGTGTCGCTGGCGCTCGCGACCATCGCGCTCAACGTCCTGTGTCGCCGGCGAACCGGAGTCGATCCTTCAATTCTCGTGCTCTTGCGCTTCTCGGCATCGAAACGCGGCGCCTTCGCCGTTCGCGGCGCCGACTCCGGCGACTAGCCCTTCCCGTTCCGATGGAATCGGAACGGGGCTCTCGATTCTTGTTTTGACGCGTTTTCTTTACGCGAACCGGTATCCACTTCGCTCGAAAACGCTCTAGGCGCGGATCAACCGGCCAGGCCCAACACTTCGCCTCGACGGCGCGCCGCCGACGGATCGGCCGGGACGCGATTGATGACGAGCCCGGTCGGCACGCCGCCAAAGCGGGAGAGCGCAGCCATTGCCCTGCGCATTGCAGCGGAATCGACCGCGTCTTCGCAAGCGACCAGGACGACCAGATCGGCGTGAGCGGCCAGCGCCGCCGCCTCCGGCTGCAAGGCCAGCGAGGTGGCATGGACGACGATCAGATCGAACTCCGAGCGAATGTCGTCCGCGGGCGATGCCTCGGGCCGCTTGCCGGCGCCCAGAAGCGCATCGACGCTGCGAAAATCCGCCGTGGTCATGCCGTCCGACTGGCCCTTGGCAAGGCCAGCCCCGGCACCGCCGAGGTCCGGCTCGACCCGGATCAGGACGCTCAGCTTCCCCCTGTTCACAGCCCACCGGTTCAGCGACCGCGCGACGGTGTTGCCGCCGGCCCGCTTGCCGACCGACATCACGAGCGCGACCTTACCCCGGGCTCCCGGCAATTTCTCCAGCCGGTCGAGCAGCGGGCGCAAATGGGGACCGAGATCGAGCTCAGCCGTCGCGGAGACCGGTCCTTGCCAGATGTTTCTGGGCACATCGCTCGGCAGCAGGTCGGGAATGCGGGCCCACACGGGCGGGCGTGGCGACGACACGGGCTGGCGTGGAGCCGGATCGGGAGAACGAGCGTCTTCGGCAGCCTTGTCCGATCCGCGTCCGGTTGCCGCAACGACCGCCGTCGATGTCAGCAGCGAGCCGATCGCGAGCGCGGCGAGCAGCAAGGGCAGCGGCGGAAGCGTCGAGCGTAGCGGCGGAATGGCGGACGAAGCAATCTTGGTCTGGGAGCTCTGCAAGAGACGCTGCTCGTTCGTCGTCTTGGAGCGCGAGAGGAACTGTTCGTAGATGTTTCTGTTGGCCTCGGCGTCGCGCTGCAACTCCTGGAGCCGGACCAGGGCCTGACCGTCGACCAGGATCTGCGATTCAGCCGCCTTCATCTGGCCTTCGAGCGCCTTCTGCTGTTCGCGCTGGGCCTCGTATTCCGACTTTGCGGTGTCGATGCCCTTTGTCCGCTCGACCTCGATCTGCCTGTTGAGATCGTTCAGCTGACTGTAGGACATGACGAGGTCGGGATGGCGATCGCCGAACACCGCCCGCTTCTGCGCGATTTGATCATTGAGCGCCGACCGCTGCGCGCGCAGCGCGCTCAGGAGATCCTGCTTGACGGGTCCCTCGACATTCGCCTTCAGGTCGCGCTGAGCCTGCTCATAGCGCGCTTTCGCCTCTTCGGTCCGGGCGCGCGCGGCGGCAACCTGCTGCGACAGCTCGGTCACGCGCAATTGCTGGGTCGTGGCATCCTTGCCCGCGTTGACGATCCTGTGCTCGAGCTTGAACGTGGCCACGGCGTCCTCTGACGCCCTCAGCCGGTCGTTCAACGTCTTCAGCCGCCCGCTGAGCCAATCGGCCGCATCGTCGGTCGCCTCGGTGCGGTTGCGCGTCTGACTCGCGACAAACGACTCCGCTATCGCATTCGCATAATAGGCCGCCCGTTCCGGACGGTTCGAGGTGAAGCGGATGGCGATGACGTAAGTGAGCCCGCGGCGGGAAATGTCGAGACGGTTGCGGAATCTCTCGAGCAGGCGCGCGGGGTCGGTATGTCCCCCGGAAATGTCCTCGTCGTCCTGAACCTTGAGCTGCTCGATCAGCGGCTTGAGAAAGCCGTCGGACTTCGCCACTTCGACCAGGCTCTGCAGCGCGGCGCTGTCCTGCCCTATGCCCGGCAGAACGTCCTGGTCCGCAGTCACGCGTTGCTCCCGGGGATCGACAACGACCAGCGCGGTCGCCGCAAATCGAACCGGGATCACCAGCAGAACGACGACGCCGAGGGCGAAGATCGCGAGAGCGAGCGTCAGGATGCGGCGAGCATTGTCCCGAATGAAGGAGAGCGCGCCTGCGGCAGTGAGCACACCGCCAAGACGTGTTGCGGCACCGTCAGTCTCACCGTTCGACGCATTTTGAGTCTGCCACGACGCGGAGACACCGGTCGATCCGGAACTTGTCGGGTCTGCGCGGCGACCGAACGTCATGGACTTTACTCGGATTCAACTGGCAAGCACTGTTCAGTGGCCTGCTCCACCGTAAATATCTATGGTTAATCCGCAGTTACCTGCCGCCACGCGAAGATGACCAATTGGTTAACGCGCGCGCCTCGCTCCGTGCGGAACCCCCGTCATTCTGATGTGAACGATGCGGTCCGGCGGCCAGCGCATTAACTCCGTTTATTGCTAGTCGGTGTCCGCCCGAGGCTCGCATGTTAGGTACGGCATCAAGAAGGTGAACGTTTGATTAGCAGGTCGGAATCCGTGCTGCATTACCAGCCAGGCGCAGAACTGGGCGAGGCACCGAAGCTGCCGTCGACTGCAGCAGCACTCGCAAGTCGGGGCGGCGGCGGACCCAAGCTGCACGTGCTTCTGGTCCAGACCCAGGCCGAGAATGCGGGCGCCCAGGAGATCTCCAGGCTGCTCGGCGCCGGCCTGACCGCACGCGGCTATCGGGTCACCAATCTGTTCTTCTTCCGCAAGTCGGATTCCTTCGACGAGCCGCCCGATACGCTCTACTGCGCATCGAGCCGGCCGGGACATCCGCTGGCCCTGCTGCAAATGCTGCGGACGCTCGGCCGTCACATCAGGACCACCAGGCCCGATGCCGTTCTGACCTTTCAGCATTTCGGCAACGTCATCGGCGCCGGCGTGTCTCGCCTCGTCTGCCGCGCACCCGTCATCGCCAATCAGGTGTCGTCCGCGCTGTCGATGAGCTGGCCGGTCCGCACGGCCGACATCGTCATGGGCAGCCTCGGCTTCTTCGATCGCATCACGCTGAACTCGCTGGACATGCAGCGCGAATATTCGCGCTACCCCGCGGCCTACCGGTCGCGCATGGTGCATGTGCCACACGGCTTCGACGACAAGGCGCTCACTCTGCCGAGGCAAGCTGCGCGAGAGAAGTTCAAACTGCCGACCGACCGCATCCTGCTCGGCTGCGCCGCGAGGCTGCACCCGCACAAGCGGCTCGATGCGGCGATACGCCTCCTGCCGGATCAGCCGTCCTGGCATCTCGCATTGGCCGGCCAGGGAACCGACGAGGTCCGGCTAAGGCAGTTGGCGGACGATTTGAACGTATCGGACAGATTGCATCTGCTCGGGGAAATCGCCCCGCGTCAGATGGCCGATTTTCTGGCCTGCCTGGACGTGTTCGTATTTCCGACACAGGCCGAGACCTTCGGCCTCGCCGCGGTCGAAGCTGCAAACGCCGGCGTTCCCTCCGTCGTCACCGATCTACCCGTCCTGCGCGAGGTGCTGTCCTTCGAAGGAAAGCCGACAGCCCTGTTCGTCGATGCCTCCGATTATGCGAAGCTGTCGGCCGCCGTCTCGAGACTCCTGACCGACCAAACCCTGCGCGACGAACTGCGGCAAAACGCCAAAGGCCTGAAGTTGCGGTACTCGGTAGACGCCATGGTGGAGGAATACGTTCGAATTCTCGGCCAGGTCACGTGACCTGATCCGCTGGAATGGAATAGCTCGACATGATCATCGAGTTTCGCTGTGAACGAGAGCATGCGCGGCGGTGGATGCGCCGCGAGACGTTGTCGATCGACGGGCGGGACGTTCCGGTCCAAATCGCCTGGACGACGACGGCGGAGTCACGTCCCGCAGGTCTCGACGCGCTGTTCGCGCTCGAACGCGTGGTGTTGCACAAGGGCAAACCCAGCGGCGCCGACAGGCTGAAGATCATTCCGGAGCGGACGCAGGCTCGCACTGGCACGGCCAACGTGATCGTCGATTTTACAAGCGGCGCGCGGGATCGGGACTGTTCGGCTCCGCTGTATCTGCGCCCGCTCTTCAACGGAGCGGCAGGGGAAAACGCCGCGCTCGCCGCCATTCTCGGCGGCGAGCTGCCGGTGATCGACATCGTCAACGAGATCGACGGCGCCGTGCTCGATCGCGGTCACCCGTCGGGAGAAATTGCCGCCGGCCTGAGCGGTGCGCTCGAAACGGTCATGGCGCGAACCCTGACCATGGTGGCTGCAATCCTGTCGGGACGGCCACGCATCCTGCCGCAACTGGCGCGCCCCGCCGGCGATGCAAGTCGCCGCGGACCGCTTGGCTACGTCGCGCGCGGCCTCGCCGCCTCGATCGCCAAGGAGATCTATCGCCTCTGCTGCTACGCCCCGCATTGGCATATCGGATGGCGCTTCAACGACGGCGCAGGCGTCTGGCAGACGGGAGATCTCTCCGGGCCTCGCTGGAACGTCCTGGGAGATCCGGGAAACCACTTCTACGCCGATCCCTTTCCCGTCACCTGGCGTGGACGAACGTTCGTCTTTTTTGAAGATCTCGATCACCGGGTCGGCAAGGGAATCATTTCGGCGATCGAGTTCAGTGACACCGGGCCAGTCGGCGACGTCGTGCCCGTGCTGGAAGAGCCCTGGCACCTGTCCTATCCGTTCCTGATCGAGGACGATGG
The DNA here is from genome assembly GCF_000472645.1 of Bradyrhizobium sp. WSM2254. Classification (NCBI taxonomy): domain Bacteria; kingdom Pseudomonadati; phylum Pseudomonadota; class Alphaproteobacteria; order Hyphomicrobiales; family Nitrobacteraceae; genus Bradyrhizobium; species Bradyrhizobium sp. WSM2254. Next base: position 233,804 of record NZ_KI421445.1, read on the forward strand.
CGAGCTGTGGATGATCCCGGAGAGCTCGATCAACGGGGACGTCGCCCTCTACAAATGCGTTCGGTTTCCGGATCAATGGGAGCGGCACGCGACGCTGCTGTCGGGCCTCGAGCTCGCCGACGTGACGATCACGCGGCACAACGGCCTGAACTATCTGTTTGGCGCCTGGCGCGACGGAACCGGCGGCTATTCGGATTCGCTTGCGATCTTCCACGCCGACCGCCTGCTCGGCCCCTGGCTGCCTCATGCCAGCAACCCGGTCCTGATCGATCGCGCGAGTACGCGACCGGCTGGGAATTTCGTCACCATCAACGACAGGCTGTGGCGACCGGTGCAGAATTGTTCCGACGGATACGGCGCGGCGCTTGGCCTCGCGGAAGTCGTCGAACTGTCGCCGACGACGTTCAAGCAGATCGTCCGCCACTCGCTCAAGCCCGGACCGACATGGCCCGGCCGAAAGCTGCACACCCTGAACCGCTGCGGCCGGCTCGAGGTGATCGATGGATCGCGTGTTCAACCGAAGACGAGTGCCTTTGCGCGTCAATTTCCATCGGCGGTTTTGCCGCCGCGGACCCGTCCATCCACGGCCTGCTGAAACAAGTTCCGCGAACGGCGCATCCCTCGTCTGAGCGCAAGCGATGTGCAATTCAAGCGGGATTCGTGGCAGACAGGAGCGAGCGACGCCGGTCATTGCCACGACCGGCCGCTCGGAGACTCCATGGTCAACAACACAAGCTCGACACATCGGCCGTTCGACCCCCGCAGCAAATGGGCCGAACTGTCCCAGGCGGAACGCAGCGCCGCCTATGACAACAATGCGGCGGTCAAGAACAGCCCTGCCCTGATCGCCGAGCGCAACGAAGCCTCCAGCCGGCTGCGCGGTACGCTGAAGTCCCATCTCGATTTGCCTTACGGCGAGCGGGCGAACAACAAGATCGATCTCTACCCCGCCGCAAAGCCCGATGCGCCCTGCCTGATGTTCGTGCACGGCGGCTATTGGCAGCGCAATTCCCGCGAGCTGTTCGCCATGCTCGTCGAAGGCGTTGCCGCACATGGCTGGTCGGTTGCGATTCCCGGCTATTCGCTGGCGCCCGAGGTGTCCCTCACTGACATCGTCGCTGAAATCCCGCGTGCGCTCGACTGGCTCGCCGCGCATGGCGAATCCTATGGCGTCGGCGGACCGGTCGTCCTGTCGGGCTGGTCCGCTGGCGCCCATCTCGTGGCGATGGCGCTGGACCATCCGCGCGTCCATGCCGGGCTTGCGATATCAGGTGTCTACGACCTGGCGCCGATCCGCGATACCGGCCTCAACAACGCGCTGAAACTGACGGACGACGAAATCGCCACGCTCTCGCCGCTTCGCCTGCCCGTGACGCCAAAGCGGCTCGACATCGCCTATGGCAGCAACGAGTTGCCGGCGCTGGTGATGGATTCAATCAACCTTCATGAGAAGCGTGCGGCCGCGCAGGCGCCCGGCAAGCTCATTCCGGTCGCAGGCGCCGACCATTTCACCATCCTCGAAGCGCTGCGTCGGCCGGACGGCAGTCTGGTCGACGCCGCCCGCCGATTGCTGGACTAAAAACGCGAAAACAACCCCATTCACAGTAGAACGCCGTTGTTTCCAAAGGCAAAATCTACGACGCGGACCGTTTTGACACGCCGGGCAAGACAGGGGCATGGTCGCATCATCGCCCCGATCGCCGCTCAGGCGCTTCAACCCAGACTTGCTCTCCCGTGACCTTGACCGGATAGAGCTGCAACGGTGGGCTCGGCCATCCCGAAGTAATCGTCCCGTCGCGCAAATCGAACGACGCCGCATGGCGCGGGCAATACAGCCGGCCCGCTGCCACCTGCCCCAAGCCGAGATCCGCCTGTTCGTGCGGACAGGCGCGTTCGCACGCGATGACATCGCCCTCGTTCCAGATCACCAGCAGGTCGCGCCCGGCGACGCGAACGATGGTCTCTGCCTTCAGCCGGCTGACGTCACAGACCGGAATCCACGCCGGCTCGTCCGGACGGACCGCCGGATCATCCACCGAGATAGGCCTTCCGCACATGCTCGTTCTCGATCAGCTCAGAGCCGGCCCCGGACAGCACGATGCGGCCGTTCTCGAGCAGATAGGCGTGGTCGCACATCTCCAGCGCAGCGAACGCGTTCTGCTCGACCAGCAGCACCGTGGTGCCGGCATCGCGGATGCCGCGGATGATCGCAAAGGTGCGCTCGACGATGTTGGGGGCAAGGCCGAGCGAGGGCTCGTCGAACATGATCAGCCGCGGCCGCGACATCAGCGCACGCCCGATCGCGAGCATCTGCTGCTCGCCACCGGACAGCGTGCCCGCTGCCTGCCGGCGTCGTTCGGCGAGCCGCGGAAATTCCGTATAGATGCGATCGCGATCGGCCGCGATCTCGCCTGAACCACGACGGAGGTAAGCCCCCATGTCGAGATTTTCCTCGACGCTCATGTGCGGAAACACGCGCCGCCCTTCCGGACAATGCGCGATCCCGCTCGCCAGCACGCGCGGGGGCCGCGCCCCGGTGATGTCGATGCCCTCGAACCGCATTTGGCCTGCGCGCGGCGGCACGAGGCCGGAAATCGCGCGCAGCGTCGTGCTTTTGCCGGCGCCGTTGGCCCCGATCAGCGCCACCAATTGCCCGGCCTTCACGTCAAGCGAGATGCCGCGCAGCGCGGTGACGCCGCCATAGCCGCACACCATGTCGCGAATCTCAAGCACGTGCCGCTCCATGCCCGAGATAGGCCTCGATCACGGCGGGATCGTTGCGGATCACGTCCGGTGTCCCCTCGGCGATGATGCGGCCGTAGTTGAGCACCACGATGCGATCCGAAACGGTCATCACCATCGGCATGTCGTGCTCGACCAGCAGGATCGTGATGCCGCGGTCGCGGATGCTGCGGATGAGCTCGACAAACCGGTGCGTCTCCGAGGCATTCATGCCCGAGACGGGTTCGTCGAGCAGCAGCATCGATGGCTCCGCCGCGAGCGCCAGCGCGACGCCGACCAGGCGCTGCTCGCCGTAGGAGAGCGAGCCGGCCGCATCGTGGGCACGGCGTTCGAGACCGACCCATTCGATCAGCTCGCTCGCCCGTTGTCGCAGCTTGCGCTCCGAGGCGCGCGCCCCCGGCAGGCCGAGGATGGCGTCAAGCAGCCGGACCCGGCCCTGGCGGTGCAGCCCGATCAGGAGATTGTCGTAGACGGTATCGTTGGGAAACACGCTGGTGCGCTGGAAGGTGCGGATCAGGCCGAGGTCCGCGATCTGATGCGGCTTCAATCCGTTGAGCGCGGTGTCACGATAGGTGACACGCCCTGCACTCGGCTCCAGAAAGCCGGTCATGACGTTGAAGGCGGTGGTCTTGCCGGCGCCGTTCGGCCCGATCAGGCTGACGATCTCGCCTTCGCCCACGGTGAAGCTCATGTCGGAGATCGCGACGAGCCCGCCGAAGCGGACTGCGACCTGCTCGATCGTCATGGCAACGCTGCGCGCCGTCATCACGCCCGCTCCTTGACGGCTGTCTCGGTGAGGGCCACCGGCGCCAGCGCCGTCGTGCCGCTCCGACTCCTACGAAATCGCTGCGCGAGCGAGGGCACGATACCGCGCGGCAGCACGAACAGGATGGCGATCAGCACGCCGCCATAGGCGATCCACTGCGCCTCCGGCGCCATGACCGGACGCAGCGCGACCGGCAGCAGCCCGAAGATCAGGCCACCGACGACGGGACCGGCCAGCGAGCCCTTGCCGCCGCTGATGACCATGATGACCATGGTGACGGTGTTGATGAAGGCAAACACCTCGGGGTCGATGATCCGGATGTAGTGGGCATAGAGGCTGCCGGCCGCGCCCGCGATCGCGGCCGAGATCACCGCCGCCAGCGTCAGCGTCTTCGTCACGTCGATGCCGACGGAGACGGCGAGCGTCTCATTCTCCATCAATCCGCGCATGGCGCGGCCGAAATGGGAACGAACGAGGCGCGCGATCAGGAGATAGGCGATGAGAGCCACGACCAGCACGAGATAGTAGTTCTGCAGCTTGGTGCGCAGCGTCAGTTCGCCAAGGCCGGGCAACGGCAGCCCGATGGAGGGAATGTTGGTCAGCGCCAGCGGACCTTGCGTCAGCTCGACCCAGTTCAGCGCGACCAGCCGCACGACCTCGGCGAAGGAGATCGTGACGATGACAAAATAAGCGCCGCGGACGCGGAATGACAGCAACCCGACGAAATAGCCGCACAATCCGGCGATGATGATCGCGAGCACGAATCCCACGATGGGCGGCCAGGGCGCGTGAACCAGACGCAAGCCTCCGGGCAGGCCGACGTCGAAGCCGAGCGATGTCAGCGCACTGACATAGGCACCGATGCCGAAGAAGGCGATGTGGCCGAGGCTGAGCTGGCCGGTGAAGCCGAGCAGCAGATTGAGGCTCATCGCGCCGATGACGAAGATTCCGGTCGTGATCAGCGCGTTCAGCAAATAGGGATCGCGCAGCCAGAGCGGCACCGAGGCAAGGGCTGCGACGGCGAGAATGGTGAGGGCTATTCTCATCCGACGCGCTCCGCGCGCGCGAACAGGCCGGTCGGCTTGAAGATGAGAACCGCGATGATGATCACGAAGCCCATCGCATCGCGATAGCCGGACGAAACGTAGCCCGCGCCAAGCTCCTCGGCCAAAGCCAGGATGAAGCCGCCGATCACCGCGCCCGTGATGTTGCCGAGACCGCCGAGGATGACGATGGCGAACGCCTTGACGGCGGCAAGATCGCCCATTTGCGGGAAGATCACGTAGACCGGCCCGAGCAGAGCGCCCGCGGCGGCGGCAAGGCTGGAGCCGATCGCGAAGGTCGAGGTGTAGATCATATCGACATTGACGCCCATCAGCGAGGCCGTGTCGTGGTCCTGGAATGTTGCCCGCATCGCGCGGCCGAGGCTCGTCCTGTTGATCAGCAGGTACGTCACCAGGATCAGCAGTGCCGCGGCGGCAAGCACGAACAGCCGCAGCCAGGACACGGATACGGGTCCGAGCACCAGCGGCGCCTCGGGAAACGGCGTCGCCACCGATTTGGCGACGCCGCCCCAGATCCACAGGGAGCCCGACTGCATCGCGATCCACGCGCCGATCATGACCAGCATCGTGGTGTCGATGTCGGAGCCGCGGAGCGGCCGCAGCAAAGTCAGCTCGATAGCCGCCCCCAATAGCCACCCGGCCAGCACGGCGACGGGCAACGCCAGGAAGAAGTTCAGCCCGACCTGCTGCACCACGATGAACATGATGTAGGCGCCGAACGTGTAGAGCACGCCATGCGTGAAGTTCACCACGTTCATGATGCCGAAGATCAACGTCAGCCCGATCCCGAGCAGCGCATAGGTGCCGCCGAGCACGAGCATGTTGACCAGATGCTGGAGAAACTCGCTCAAGGCTGTTCCCGTTTGATTCAGATGTCGGCGAGGGTCGCGATGTACCGCCCTCGCCCAGGGCTGGTCGACGTCAGAGCGTCTTCATCTCGACCTTGCCGTCGTTGATCTCGATGAGATAGACGTTCGGCTGGCTCTGCCCGCTCTCCTTGCCCTCGGGGCCGGACTTGCGGAACACGATGTCGCCGTTGAGCCCCTTGATGTTGATGTCCCAGAACGCCGCCTTGATCGCAGCCGGCTCGGCCTTGCCGGCCTTCTCGATCGCGGCCGCCGCGGTGCGGATGCCGTCATAGCCGCGGAAGCTTTCGGTGCAGCCGGCGAATTCGAAACCGCGCTTCTTCCATTCCGTGATGAAGTAGTTGGTCGCCTCAGGGTTCGGCGTCTTGTCCGGGAACCACGGCAGGAAGGTCGTCAGATGCATGGTGCCGTTGGCGGCGGCACCCGCCTGGGCGATGATCTGGTCCGGATTCTGCGAGCCGCCGGTGGTGATGATGCGCTTCTTCAGGCCGAGCGCAGCGGCCTGTTTGAAGATCAGCGTCAGCTGGTCGACGGCGGTCGTGACGATGACGGTCTCGGAATCAGAGCTCTTGATCTTGGAGAGCTGGGCGCTCATGTCCTGCGCGCCCTGGTCCATGGTCTCGACGAGGCCGATGGTGATGCCCTTGTCCTTCATCATCTTGCTGAAGTCCTCGGCGGTGCCGCGGCCCCAGTCGTTGTTGATGACGAGGAAGTCGACCTTCTTCAGGGCGAGCTTGTCCACGATACCCTTGAACGCCGCGGCCTCGACCGCCGAGGGCGGCGAGATGCGGAAGATGAAGGGATTGCCCGTCGTCGTGATCTTGCCCGAGGACGAGGTCTCCACCACCATCGGCGTCTCGTATTCCATCAGCTTCGGCATCACCGCGAGCGTCAGGCTCGAGCCCCAGGCCCCCATCAGGACCGGCACCTTGTCGCTGGTGATGAGCTTTTCGGCAACGGCGGCCGCTTCGGTCGGGTTGCTCTTGTTGTCCTCGATCACGAGCTCGATCTTCTTGCCCAGGATGCCGCCCTTGGCGTTGATCTCGTCGGCCGCGATCTTGGCGCCATTGACGACGTAGGTGCCGGACGCCGCGAACGCGCCGGTGAGCGGTTCGTTGACACCGATCTTGATGGTCTGCGCCCCTGCCGTGCCGCCGACCAGGGCCGTCGCCAGCGCGATTGTCCCAACCAGTCCGAGTGCTCGTGTCATGTTGTCTCTCCAAATCCCACGCTGTTGATGTCTAGCAGTCCAGGCTTCGTCACTCTGCGGCGCGCGCGCGCCGGTCATTCCGCTCCACCTTTTCCGGTGAAGACGCGGCCAAGGATGCGCGCGAGCCGGGCGCGCAAAACGTCTGATGCAAGCGACCAGAAGCTGAGCTCCGCCGGGGCCGCCTGCGCCGACGACGCGCCCGACACGTGGCGGTCGAGATTTGCCGCGAACTCCGCAACCAGGCGCCTGGCGAGATCCCGCACCAGGCCCGCCCGGCCGATCTGCGCCAGCATGCCCGTGAGCGTGTAGCCGATCGACAGTTCGACGGCGGTCGCGGTGCCGCCCTCGAGCGGGACCAGGCGATAACGGATCTCGCCCTGTGTCGCCGAATGACTGCGCTGGTCGGTGCCGATGCCATTGATGCGGCCGGAGAGCGTCGCGGGATCGCGTTCGACGCGCGCGGCCCCCTCGAAGCTTGCTGCGATCGGCCCGAGCCGGACGCGGATCACGCCTTCGACGCGCTCGGGCCTTGGCGGCGCCGTCAGCGACACGCCGGGAAGGCAGGCTGCGATGCCGGCGATATCGTCGAACATCGCAAACACCTTTGCCGGCGGGTGTGGCAGCGTGAAGCGCTGATCGAGAATGGTCGCCGGAGTGAAGTCGGGAATGGTGCCTGCCGCGGCGCGGTCTGATGCCGCGGCCAACGCCTGCCGCGCAGGCTGAGGCTCGCTTCGATCTGACGTGGCTCGCCCCGATCCGGCGGGGCCGAGACTGGTCCGGCCGCCATCGGCCTGCGGCGCGATGTTGCGCGCGCGCCTCGCCTCGATCACGGACTGCACGGCCCGCACGATGCCGACATAGCCGGTGCAGCGGCAGAGATTGCCGCTGAGGCCGACGCGAATGCCCCGCTCGTCGGCGTCAGGCAGACGCAACACCAGGTCTCGCGCCGAAACCAGCATGCCGGGCGTGCAATAGCCGCATTGAAGCGCATGCTCACGGGTGAAGGCGGCGCGCAGCTCGGTCGTGACCTCGTCCTCGTCGAGGCCTTCGATCGTGGTGACGTCGGCGCCCTCGCAGGCCACCGCATAGGTGATGCAGGAGCGCGCCGGCACGCCGTCGAGCAGCACGGTGCAGGCGCCGCAGACGCCGTGCTCGCAGCCGAGATGCGTGCCGGTCAGGTCGAGCTTGTCGCGCACGAAATCGGCAAGGCTGGTGCGCGGCTCGGCCGACACCTCCACCGCGCGGCGATTGACATGAAGCGCGATCGTATTCATGCGGCGGCCTCCAGGACTGCGCGCTTCAACACGCTGACATGGATATGGCGCTGCGCGACATCGTCGATGCCGGCCTTCATCAGGAGAGTATCGGCGACCCTGATGTCGAAACGCTGCTTGTAGTCGGCCGCAATCCGGCCGCCGAACAGCTCCGCCGCATCCGTCACGACGATCGGCGCCGTATCGATCGCACCGATCACGACGCGCGCCGAGGCGGCGGCGGGATCGACAAGGACCGCGCCGATGGCATGGGCGAACTCGCCGGTCTTGCGGCAGCTCTTGGCATAGCCCCAATGCGCCGAGACAGCGCGGGCCGGCACATGGATCGCCTCGACGATTTCGCCGGCGTGCAGCGCCGATTCCAGCGCACCGACGACGAAGGCCTCGATCGCCATCGAGCGCGCACCGGCAAGACTGCGCAGCGTGACGCGCGCACCCAAGGCCGCGAGCGCGGAAACCCAGTCCGCGGCGGGATCGGCATGGCTGAGCGAGCCGCCGATCGTGCCGCGGTTGCGCACTGCGCGATAAGCGATGTTGGCCGCGACGGCGCGCATGGCGCCGCGGGTCACGTCGGACGTGCGCCCGTCCTCGATGTCGGCATGCGTCACCAGGGCCCCGAGCACCAGCTCGCCGCCGGAAAGCCCGGCCTGCTTGAGCTCGGCAAGGCCGGAGATGTCGACGATCAGCTCCGGCTGCACCAGCCGCAGATTGAGCATAGGCCCGAGCGACTGGCCGCCGGCGATGATCTTCGCAGATCCATTGCTTGCCGCCAGCATCGACAGCGCCGAATTAAGATCGCGCGGGCGCTCGTAGCTGAACGGAGCCGGTTTCATGCCGCGCTCCGTTCGGCCGCGCGCGCGGCCAGCACGGCCGCAACGACACGATGGGGTGTGATCGGCGACTGCATCAGCTCGACACCGAGCGGGTGCAGCGCGTCGTTGACGGCGTTGGCGATCGCGGCGGGCGGCGCAATCGCCCCGCCCTCGCCGATGCCCTTCACGCCGAACTGCGTATAGGGCGACGGCGTCTCCATGTGATCGAGGCGCGCCGCCGGGACCTCGGTCGCGCCGGGCAGCAGATAGTCGGCCAGCGTCGTCGCCAGCGGCTGGCCGGAGGTATCGAACGGCATTTCCTCGTAGAGCGCGGTGCCGATGCCCTGGGCGAGGCCGCCATAGATCTGGCCGTCAACGACCATCGGGTTGACCAGCACCCCGCCGTCCTCGACGATCACGTAATCGAGGATCTCGACCTCGCCCAGATCAGGGTCGACCGCGACGACGGCAGCATGCGCGGCGTAGCTGAACGTCCCGCTGTCGCGCACCGGCTTGTAGCCCTGCGTCACTTCCAGCCCGCCGGGATCGACATCGACAGGCAGATCCTGCGGGCGGCGATACCAGGTGTGAGCAATCGCCTTCAGGCTGACGCTGCCATTGACGCCGCGCACCTCGCCATTCTGCAGGACGACCGAAGCCGGGTCATGCTGCAGCAGTTTGGCACCGATGCGCCTTGCACGCTCGCCGAGCTCGCGGCAGGCGGTGGCCACCGCACCGCCGGCCATGACCATCGAGCGCGAGCCCCAGGTGCCCGTCGAATAGGGTGTCATCGCGGTATCGCCGAGGATGATGCGGATTTTTGCGACGTCTATTCCCAGCATTTCATGCGCGACCTGGGCGAGCGTCGTCTCCATGCCCTGCCCGTGCGAATGCACGCCGACGCGCAGCTCGAGGCCGCCGTCGGGCGTCAGCCGCGCCGATGCCTGCTCATGGCCCGGCACCATCGGGATGCCCCAGCCGGAATAGACCGAGGTGCCGTGCGCCGCCTGCTCGCAATAGATGGAAACGCCGACGCCGATACGGCGGCCACCGGTCTCGCCCTGGCTTTGCTTTGCGCGAATGGCCTCAACATCGATCGCGGCGAGCGCGCGCCGCATCGCCTCCGGATAATCGCCGCTGTCAAAATGCTTCCTGGTGATGTTGTCGAACGGCATCTGTTCCGGCTGTACCAGATTGCGCAGCCGCACCTCGCCGGGCTCGAGCCCGGCTTCGGCCGCCACGAGGTCGAGCATCAACTCCAGCGCAAAGCAGACGCCGGTGCGCGCGACGCCGCGATACGGCAGGATCGGACATTTGTTGGTGGCGACCGAAAAGGTGCGGCAGCGATAGGCCGGCATCTTGTAGGGACCGGGCAAAATGCTTGCGACCTGCGCGGCTTCGAGACAGGCGGAGAACGGGTAGGACGAGTACGCGCCGGAATCCACGGTCGCCTCGCAATCGATGCCGCGCAACGTCCCGTCGCTGTTAGCATAGACCGTGATTTTGTAGTGGTGCTCGCGGCAATTGGAGCTGGCGACGAGATGCTCGCGGCGGTCCTCGGTCCAGCGCACGGGATGGCCGCAGCGCATCGTCAGCCAGGACAGGCAGACCTCTTCAGGCAGCAGAATGCCCTTGTGGCCGAAGCCGCCGCCGACATCGGGCGAGATGACGCGGATCCGGCTCTCCTCCATGCCGAGGCATTCGGCAAGACCGCTGCGCGTGATATGCGGCATCTGGGCCGCCGAATGCAGTGTGAGCTGATCGAGTCTGGAATCGAAGGTCGCAACCACGCCGCGGCCTTCGAGCGGCGACATGCATTGCCGCGCGGTCGAAATCTCGCGCGTCACCTTGATCGGCGCGTCGAGCGCGGCTGATATGTCGACCTCGTAATTGGTCTCCAGGAAGACGTTGTCGCCCCAATGCTCGTGCACCAGCGCGGAAGCCGCCTCGCGCGCCTTCAGCATGTCGGTGATCGCGGGCAGCTCCTCCAGATCCAGCGTCACGGAGGCCGCGATGTCCTCCGCCTCGGCCCGCGTCGGCGCGAGACACATGGCGACGAGCTCGCCAACCTGGCGCACCTTGCCGGCGGCGAGCACCGGCTGCTCCGAGATCTTGAAACCCGGAAGTCCTGAAACGGCGCGGATCGGTTTGACGCCGACAAGGTCCGCCTCTGTGAAGACGCTGCCACGATGACGCTCGGGCACGTGGATGCCGCGGATGCGTGCATGCGCCAGCGGGCTGCGCACGAAGGCGACGTCCTGAAGACCCGCAAGCCTGATGTCGGCGACGAACTGGCCGCGGCCGCGCATCAGGCGGTCGTCCTCCTTCCGCGGCAGCCGCGCACCCACGCCCTGCCCGGATCTGCCTGAAGGAAACTCTCGCTCGTTGCGCACGCCGGCGTTCTCCATCACCGCGCGGCCTTACGCCGCGACGGCCTGCGGCAGGATCGGCGCGACCGCGTCGAAGCGCGCGCCGGCGCGCAGGCAGAAGGCCGGCTGAAGCAGGCGCTCGGCGATCACCTCGTTCTTCTCGTTGTCCTTCAGCACAAACCGGCCGCTCTGCTCCGTGAGCACGGAGACGTCGGCATCCATGCCGGCCTTGAGCGCGCCGATCTCCGCGCTGCGGCCGAGCATTTTTGCCGGATTGGCGGTGACCATCGGCACCACCTGCTCGAGCGACAGGCCGAGCGCCATCATCGAGCTCATCGCCTGGACCAGGCTGAACTTGGCCTGCCCTGCGAAGGGATGGTTCTCCTCGTCCTCGTGCTGGTCGGGCGTTCCGGCCGGCGCGGGCACATGGGTGTTGTAGCCGTGAATGTCGGCGCCGAGCGTGGTCGGAATGATGCCGGCGGCGATCGCCTTCTTCGCGAGCCGATAAGAGAAATGGCTGCCGTGGCCGACATCGACCTTCAGGCCGCGATCGAGCGCCGCCTGGATCACCGGATGCACCTCGCCCTCGCGGTTGACGAAGCCGCCGGGATGGCGCGTGAACGGATGGGCGAGAACGTCGCCCTCGCGCAAGAGCGGGATCACGCGCGTGAGGATCGTATCGGCATCCTCGCCATTGGCGCCGCTCTCGGGCAGGCCCCAGAGCTGACCGAAATGCACATACACCGGCAGATCGGCGCGCTTGCCGATCTCCGCCGCCATCTCGATGACGCGGATGCCCCAGCGCGCAAAGCCGCCGATCTCGGCGTGAGCCTTGATGCCGCGCACGATGTCGAGATTGGCCGTCGCCGCCTTGACGGTCGCATCGATGTCGACGCCGTCGGGGCTGTAGAGCTGCGGATAATAATGTCCCTCGAGTCCGCCGACGAGATAGGCGGACAGGAAGGCATAGACGCGCGTATGGGACGGCTCGGCGATGAAATGACGAAAGCCCGGCAGCGTCATGCAGGACGGACCGCCCTGGTCGATCACCGTCGTCACGCCCGACTGCACGCCGACCATGTCGGGGTTCATGCCGAAGCGGCCGGAGACATATTGATAGACATGGGCATGGGTGTCGATCAGCCCCGGCAGCACGAGCTTGCCGCCGACATCGACGACCTCCTTCGCACTCGTCGGCAAGATGTCCGGCGCGACCGCCGCGATCTTGCCGTTGCGGATGGCGACATCCCGGATGCCGTCCACGCCCGAGGCCGGACAGATCACGCGACCGCCGCGCAGCAGAAGGTCGAAGCTGGCAGTGATGGACATGGCGCTCTCCTCACCTCACGGCGGCGATTGCTTCGCCCCGGAAATACGAAGTATGCTTCGCATTTTGACAAAAGCAAGCTTCGTGCCATGATCTGACGGTGGCGGGCGCACTCGAATCGAGCTAAGCGCGGCGGGGTTCCAGCTTGGGAGAGCGTGCATTGCGGCAAGGGAAGACGCGTCGCAGCGGGGGCAAGCACCGCCCCTGGCCATTGTCGCAACGTCCCGGCTATCTGATCCGGCGGCTGCACCAGATTCATGTCGCGCTGTTTCAGGAAGCCTGCGGCGCGTTCGAGGTCACGCCGCTGCAATACAGCCTGCTCTCGGCGCTGGCGGTGCGCGAAACCGCCGATCAGACCACTTTGGCGGCCGATATCGCCCTCGATCGAACGACGACGACCGGCGCGTTGAAGCGGCTCGCCGCACGAGGTCTGGTCGAGCGCGCCATCAACAAGGACGATCGCCGCGCGCGATTGTGCCGCCTGACGCCTGCCGGCGCCGCCCTGCTGGTCAAGATCGAGGGCGCGGCGCGACGGGCGCACCGTGCGACGCTCGGCGATTTGAGCGAGCGGGAACAGGCGCTCTTCATCGAAATGATGCAGCGCATCGTGGCCGGCAATCCCAGCCGCGACAGCGCCGCTGCCCTATTCGACTAGAAGCGGCTGCTGCACTTTTGAGTTGGGCTGCCCAATTTATCATCGTACCGCTGCTCGCGCGCGCAAGACCCTGAGGCTCCGCGCCGGTCGCCGGGTTGCAAACAGGTGGCTCGACATGAGCCGATACAAGCCTGCGCGCGACGTCGATCGCATTTGAAATCTCAACAGCAATCCGGCGCAAACCATATCGCATCCGGCATCGGCGCACGCCCTGCTCCGGCGGCTGTGCGACCAATGGCACGATTTATGCTGCGACGATACGCAGCGTGCTTCGCATTGGGGGATGTCATGACGGATTCCGAACTTCGCGCTGATATTCACAGCATCGAGCCAATTCCCGATGCGGACCGGGACTCGACCGGGCCGCAGCAGATGTGGATCTGGGCCGGCGCCAACATCGCGCCGGTCAACTGGGCGCTCGGCGCGCTCGGCATCATCCTGAAGCTCGGACTGATGGAGACGATCGCGGTCATCGTGCTCGGGAACATCGTCGGTTGCGCGATCTTCGCGACCTTCACGGCGATGGGGCACAAGACCGGCGTCAACCAGATGGTGCTGAGCCGGTCCGCGTTCGGTGTCCGCGGCGCCTACCTGCCCAGCATCCTGATGTTCGTGATGACGCTGGGCTGGATCGGCGTGAACACCTACTTCCCGGTGAAGGTTTCAATCGGCATTCTCGGCCAGTTCGGCGTTCCCGACACGTGGCTGATCGAGATCGTCATCATCACGCTGGTGATGGCGGCGCAGGTCCTGATCGGCGTGTACGGGTTCTACGCGATCCGCACCTTCGAGAAATACACGGTGCCGCCCACCATCGCCATCATGGTGCTGATGAGCGTGCTGGCCTGGACGCGCCCCGGTGTCGTCAACTGGAGCCTGACGACCTCGCTGCCGCCGGGCGCGCATCTGGCGATGCTGACCCTGCTCATGACCGCGATCGGCGTCGGCTGGGGCATTTCCTGGGTCACCTGGGCCTCCGACTATTCGCGCTTCGTACCGCGAAGCGTGCCATCGAAATCCGTGTTCTGGTACAGCTATGTCGGCATGTTCGTGCCGACGGTCTGGCTCGGCATTCTCGGCGCGACTATCGCCTCGACGACGCTGGACACCGATCCCGCAAAGATGGTCAGCGCGGTGTTCGGCGGGCCGGTCAGCATCCTCGTTCTGCTGATGGTGCTGCATGGCCCGATCGCGACCAACATCCTCAACGTCTACTCGGCGACACTGGCGGCGCTGAGCGCGGGGCTGAAGTTCTCGCGCTTCTGGCTCACCGTCATCGTCGGCGTCGCCGGCTATCTGGTGACGCTGTACTTCATCTTCGCGCCGTCCTTTGCGAAGGCGTTCGACAACTGGATGATCAGCCTGTTGTTGTGGATGAGCCCGTGGGCCGGCGTGGTGCTTGCGGATTTCTTCCTCAAGCGCAAGGGCAAGATCGACGTCGCCGAGCTCTACCGCTCGCCGGAGACCAGCGCCTATGGCGACATCAACTGGGCCGGCATGATCGCGTTCTTCGCCGGTCTCGTCGCCGGATGGCTGGTGGAGGACGGCCTTGTCGGCGCGCTCCAGGGGCCGGTCTCGATCAACCTCCTGGGCGGGGCCGATCTGAGTTGGCTGTTCGGGATCGGGGTCTCGGGGCTGGTCTATCTTGCGCTGGGCAAGCATGTCACGTCGCCCTCCTCGATCGTTGCGAGCAGCGCGGGAAGGTAGCGTCAGACCATGGACTTCGTCCTGCGATCCACCCCCGGAAACGTCCAGTGGGGACTCTGGGACGGACGTCTGAAGCCGGTGCTCCGGATCGCATCCGGAGACCGCGTCACCATCGAGACCCTCTCGGGCGAGCCGGACGATCTGCCCGATCCCTCGCTCGGCTTCGATAGCGTGCCCGGACATGCGGAGGTGCTGGCAAGCGCGTTCCGCGGTCCGGGCCCGCACCTTCTCACCGGACCTGTCCACATCGAGGGCGCCGAGCCCGGCGACGTGCTCGAAGTGCGCGTGCTGAGCATCGAGCTGCGCTGCAATTGGGGCTGGAATCTCCAGGTCCCGACGCTCGGAACGCTGCCTGAGGATTTTCCCGAGTTCCGCCGCATCCACATTCCCTTGGACCGCGCGCGCAACGTCGCAAAACTCCCCTGGGGGCAGGAGTTGCCGCTCGCTCCCTTCTTCGGCAATTTCGGCGTCGCGCCGCCGCCGTCATGGGGCCGGCTGTCCTCGAAGGAGCCGCGGGCTTTCGGCGGCAACATGGACAACAAGGAGCTCGGTGCCGGCAGCACGCTCTATTTTCCGGTCTTCGTGCCGGGCGCGCTGTTCTCCGCCGGCGACGGCCACGCGCTGCAGGGCGATGGCGAAGTCTGCCTGACTGCGATCGAGGCGGCGCTCACCGGCACCTTCGAATTCCACGTCCGCCGCGATCTTCGCCTCACCTCGCCCCGTGCCGAGACGGCGTCCGACTGGATCACCATGGGGTTTGACGAGGATCTCGACGACGCGGCCAAGGCCGCGCTGCGCGACATGATCGCGCTGATCCGCGAGCACAGCGGCCTCAGCGCCCAGGATGCCTATACGCTCTGCTCGATCGCCGCAGACCTGCGCGTCACGCAGCTGGTCGACGGCAACAAGGGCATTCACTGCGTGCTGGCGAAATCCCGCATGCCGTGACCGATGCCGCCGGGTTCAAGACCCTGATTGATCGGCAAAACGCTTCATACGCAAGATCCTGTTCAGCCCGAGGCGCGTGCTGTTGCCGCCCCCGCAAAGTCCAGCACGGGCGCGGCCGCGAGCAGTGCCTTGGTGTAGTCATGCTGCGGACGATCGAAGATCTCGTCACGCGATCCCTGCTCGACGATCCGCCCGCCCTGCATCACCACCACCCGGTCGGCGACCTGCTCGACGGCAGCGAGATCGTGGCTGATGAACAGGCAGGCGAAGCCGTATTGCGCCTGAAGCCGCTCGAACAGCTTCAGCACCTGGGCCTGGATGGTCATGTCGAGTGCCGAGACCGGCTCGTCCGCCACGACGAAGGCCGGCTCGCGCACAATGGCACGCGCAATCGCGATCCGCTGGCGCTGACCGCCGGACAATTCATGCGGCCAGCGCTTGCCGAGGCCCACAAGCCCGACCTCCTCCAGCATCGCTTCCATGCGCTTGTCGCGCTCGCTCGCCGTCAATTGCGGCACGTGGCGCAGCGGTTCGGCGACGATCTCGCCGACGCGCATCCGTGGATCGAGCGAGGAATAAGGATCCTGGAACACCAGTTGCGAGGCGAGGCGGAAGTCACGGTCGACACTTGACGTGACGTCCCTGCCCCGGAACCTGATCTCTCCGCCCGAGGTCGGAATGAGACGCAGCATGGCGCGGCCGAGCGTGGTCTTGCCCGAGCCGCTGCCGCCGACCACCGCAACCGTTTCGCCGGCGGCGATGTCGAGATCGACGCCGTTGACGGCCGGGACGCCGGCATCGCGCCGGAACAATCGCTGCCGCCCGGCGAAGCCGACCTTGAGGCCCCGCACGCTGACGAGGGGTTCGCCGACCTGCCGCGCCTTGGTCGTGGTGCCGCGGCGCGGCAAGGCCTCGACCAGCCGTTTGGTATAGGCTTCGCGCGGCGAGGACAGGATTTGCCGCGTCGTTCCGGTCTCGACCATCCTGCCCTGGCGCAACACCAGTGCGCGCTGCGCATAACGCGACACGAGGCCAAGATTGTGGGTGATCAGCAGCACCGACGTGCCGTGATCGCGGGCGAGCCCGACCATGAGGTCGAGCACCTCGCGCTGGGTCAGGGTATCAAGCGCCGTGGTCGGCTCGTCCGCGATCAGCAGCTTCGGTTTCAGCAGCATCACCGAGGCGAGCATGATGCGCTGGCGCATGCCGCCGGAGAATTCGTGCGGATAGGCGTCAAAGGTCCGCTCGGGATCGCGGATCTGAACCCGCGCGAGCATATCGAGGCAGCGGCGCCGGATCTCGCGCTTGCCAAGCCGCTCATGCAGGCCAAGCCCCTCCGCCATCTGCGCGCCGACGCTGATGGCGGGGTTGAGTGAGACCATCGGCTCCTGGAACACCATGCCAACGGTCGGCCCGCGCAGCGCCCGCATCTGTCGCGCCGAGACGCGGGCGAGGTCGATGCCGTCGAGCACGATCCGGCCGCCGGCCTGGCGAAGACCTGATGGCAGCAGGCCGAGCACGGCGCGCGCGGCCGCCGTCTTGCCACTACCGGATTCGCCGACGACGGCGAGGAACTCGCCGCGCTCGACCGCGAAGGAGACGCCCTCCACGATCACGGCCTTGCTGGCCGACACTTCGATACCGAGATCCTCGACCGACAGCAGCGTCATCCGTGCGCCATCCTGGGGTCGAGGCGATCGCGCAAGGAATCGCCAAGCAGGTTGATGCCGAGCAGCGTCAGCGCGATGCAGAGGCCCGGCGCGATCGAGAGCCAGGCCGCCGTCTCCATGAACGGACGGCTCGCCGCCAACATGTTGCCCCAGGTCGGCGCCGGCGGCGGCACGCCGAGGCCGAGGAAGCTCAGCGCGCTCTCGGCCAGCAGCACCCAGCCGAACATGCTGGTTGCGAGCACCGCAACCGGCGCAATCGCATTCGGCATCACATGGCGGATCATCGAATAGACCTCGGAATTGCCGATGACGCGCGACGCCTCGACATACTCCTTCTCGCGGATCGACAGCACCGTGCCGCGCACCACGCGGACGACCGACGGGATATAGGCAAGACCCAACGCCAGGATGAGCCCGACCTTGTTGGCGCCGACCACGATCATCACGGCCAGCGCCAGCAGGATGCCGGGGAAGGCGAGCAGCGCGTCATTCACCGCCATGATGATGCGGTCGGCCCAGCCGCGAATGTAGCCGGCCGTGCAGCCGATCACCATGCCGGCCGCAATCGCCAGCATCACCGTGACCAGCGCAATCACGACGCTGGCGCCCGCGCCGACCATGATGCGGCTCAGCACGTCGCGGCCGAATTCATCGGTGCCGAGCCAGTGAACAGGCGACGGCGCCTGAAGCCGCGCGCGCAGATTGATGCGCAGCGGGTCGAACGGCGTCCAGAAGGCTCCGGTGACGGCCGCGCCGAGCAGGAGCGCCATCAACGCGCCGCCGATTGCGGTGTTGGCGCGCATCCTCATGCCACCGTCACCCTGGGATCGAACAGCGGGTAGCAAAGATCGACGATCAAATTGACCACGACGTAGATCACGGCAGTGAAGAGCAGACAGCCCTGCACCACCGGATAGTCACGTGCAAAGATCGAATCGACCAGGAGCCGGCCGAGGCCGGGCAGCGTGAACACGGTCTCGATCACGGCGATGCCGCCGAGGAGATGGCCGAGCACGAGGCCGATCAGCGTCCAGGTCGGCGCGAACGCGTTGGGCAGGACGTGCCGGGCAAGCACGCGCCATTCCGGTACGCCCTTGGCGCGGGCATGCGTGACATATTCGAGCCTGAGCACCTCGATGGAGGCGGCACGTGCCATGCGCGTGAGCACACCGATCTCGACCATGGTGAGCGTCGCGATCGGCAGCACGATGAAGGTCGCCGCCTGCCAGAAATTCTCCGCAAACGGCACATAACCGATCACCGGCAGCCAATTCAGCTTGAGGCCGAACAGGAGCAGCAACAGCAGGCCGAGCCAGAAGCTCGGGATCGACAGCAGCAGCGTGGCCCCGCCGACGACGGAGAGATCGAGCAGGCTGTTCTGCTTCCAGGCCGCAACGAGACCGGCCGGGACGGCGATACAGGCGGCCGCAGCAACCGCCACCAGCACGATGACCGCGCTGACCTGGAAGCGGTCGAGGATCAGCGGCAGCACCGCGAGATTGTTGGTGATGGAGTGCCCGAAATCGCCGGCCGCAAGCTTGGCGATCCAGTGCATGAACTGGACTGGAATCGGCTGGTCGAGCCCGAGCTGCATGCGGAGCTGCGCCGCCTGCGTGGGATCGGCGGCATCGCCGAGCATCACCTGCACGGGATCGCCGGGGATGAGGCGGACCAGCGCAAACACGGCGATCGCGACCAGCAGCAGCGTCGGGATCGTCATCGCCAGCCGTCTTGCGAGGTAACTCAACATGGCGCCGCCCTACTCGACCGTGACACCCCAGAACCGCGGCTGCGGATAAAGCCAGCCGGCATAGCCCTTGATGCCCTTGCGCAGCGCCGTTAGCTCGGCGCCGTTGAACAGCACGATCATCGGGACGTCAGCGATGAAGCGCTTGTGCATGTCGTCGAACAGCGCCTGCCGCTTCGCGGCATCGTCGATCATCATCGACTGGCGCAGCATGTCCTGCGCCTCCGGATTGTCCCAGACCTTGCGCGGTTGCGTCGCCTTCGGCCCGGTCAGCATCTCGAAGCTCAACGAGGGATCGAGCCGCGCCGAATAGGTAAAGGCCATCGACTGGTAGTCGCCGCGGTTGTAGCGGTCGAGCTGCGCCGCCCAGTCCATCACCTCGAGCTCGATATTGATCCCGACTGTCTGCGCCATCGCCTGCACCAGCACGGAGGAATCGAACACGAAGCTGTAGCGCTTGTTGGTGATCATCTTGATCGGCTGGCCGCGGTAGCCGGCCTCCAGCAGCAGCTTCTTGGCTTCCGCGATATTCTGCGCATAACCGTGCGACTGCGTCTCACCATAGAACGGGCTGCCGAGCGGCAGCGCGGAATTGTTCGGACGCGCGGTGCCCATCATCACGGCATCGACGATCTGCGCGGTGTCGATGGAGAGCGCGATGGCGCGGCGGATCCGCACGTCCTTCAGCAGCGGGTCTTTGGTCTGGAACAGGATGCCGGTGAGGCCGAGCGCGGGCGTGATGCTGAGCTGCACCTCGGGACGAGACTTGAGCTCCTCGAGATCGGGGATCGACAGGCTCATGATGACGTCGAGCGAGCCGCTGAGCAGCCCCGCCTTCGCGGCAGAGCTGTCCGGGATCACGTTGAAACGCACGCGATCGACCTTGGCGTCCTTGGCACCGGTGTAGCCGTTACGCGGCTCGCTGCGCGAGACGTAGCCGTCGAAGCGGACGACATCGACATATTGTCCGCGCTTCCACTCGGCGAGCTTGAACGGGCCGGTGCCAACAGGGGCGATCCACTTGCCGTCCGCGCCGACAGAGTCGCGGTGAATGATCGCGGTCTGGCCGCAATCGGGCCGCGCCACAGTGGGGAGGAACAAGGCGCTCGGCTGATCGAGCGTGATGGCGACAGTTTGCGGGTCCGGCGCCTCGATCTTCTCGATCCGCGCGATTCCGGTGGCGCTGAACTCGGACAGGCAGCGCCATTGCGTCGCCGGATCAAGCCAGCGCTTCAGCGACCAGATCACGTCATCCGCGGTCATGGTCGCGCCGTTGTGGAACTTGACGCCCTGGCGCAGGCGGAACGTGTAGGTCTTGCCTTCGTTCGACACGGACCAGCTCTCGGCGAGCATCGGGCCGATCGAAGTGTCGTCACGGAAAGCGACCAGTCCTTCCACCACATGCGCGATCACGCCGTCGGTGTTGGCGTCGCGATTGGTACCGGGATCGGTCGACCGGATATCGGCGTTGAGCCGCGTCCGCAGCAAGGTTTCAGCGCCGGCCTTCCCCAGCATGGCCAGCAGGGCCAAGGCGGCGAGACCAACCGCCCACGCCGGCGATGGCCGACGCCGTCGCATCACGCCGCCCCCGCCGCAGCCGACCGCTCGAAGGCGGCGCGCCCGATCTCGTCGATCTCGAGCCGGTAGCTGGTGAACTCGCGATTGAGCGCCGGCAGCGGCGCCACCTGCATCAGCCCGCTCGCCGGCTCCATCAGGATCATCGCGACGGTGGCGCTGAGATTGTTGCT
The DNA here is from genome assembly GCF_000472645.1 of Bradyrhizobium sp. WSM2254. Classification (NCBI taxonomy): domain Bacteria; kingdom Pseudomonadati; phylum Pseudomonadota; class Alphaproteobacteria; order Hyphomicrobiales; family Nitrobacteraceae; genus Bradyrhizobium; species Bradyrhizobium sp. WSM2254. Next base: position 254,709 of record NZ_KI421445.1, read on the forward strand.
GAGATTGCGGCGCGGCGGGCGGCAGACGGACCACGGATAGGCAAACTCGTCGAACAGGGCGCTCTTGACCGTGTCGAAAGTGATGCTGCCGATGTGAGGCTGGAGCAGATCGCGAACGCGGATGTCGCGGTAGAGACTGTCAGGCGTATCCTGGATACCGGCGTCCTTGAGCTTGCCAAGCGCAACCGGGCTCACGAAGTGATTGGCGTGCACCAGCAGGCCGTTCTGCGGATGCACCTGAAAGGTCTCATCCGGCGCACATTCGAAATCGATCGCCACGCCCTCGCGATGGCTGACGATCATGTTGTTGGCCGCGGATTTCTTCGTGCAGTAGACCGCACGCATGGCGAGCGCGAGATGCTCCTGCTCCAGAACCTTGCGGCGGATCAGCGCCAGCGGCACGCCGACCTCGCGATAGTCACGGTCACTCTGGAGATAGTTCGCGGTGATCGCGATGCCGACGGCATTGAAGCCGCAGCGGCCGAGCGCGCCGGCCTCGGTGAAGGTCATCAGATCCGGCCCGTCGTCGCGGCGCACCTTCAGCACCACCGCCGTCTCCGCGCATTCGCGCTTCCAGTCCCAGTTCTGGGCATGGATCAGGCGACCATTGGCGGTCGCCGCCGGCAGCGCAACGACGCCGGTGCAGCCGTCGGGCTCGTCGGGCGTCTTCAGCCGCGCGCGGATGGCCGGGTTGGCGAGCTTGATGATCTCGGTGCGGGCGTTGAGCAGGACGACGTCCTCGAACGGAACGTCGGCGCCTTCGGCGATGCCGCGCATCTCCTCGATATAGCTCGGCTCGAACGCCTCGATGACGGGCAGATAGTCGCGCACCAGCGCGGCCACGCCCTTCGCATCGAGCGAAAGCTCCTTCAACTGCGCGAAGTAATGGGTCGTCCCCTTCTTGATGCGGCCCGCCGCCTTCTGCCCGTACTGACGCCCACGCTCGCGCGGAGGACCCGAGATTTCGATGAGGGGAAAGGGCTCGACCATGGGACGCCAAATTCCTTCTTGAAGTTCCTTTTGCTTTCCGGCGAAGCCTAATGTATTTTGTAATTACATGAAACAAAAATCTTCAGCCGCGAAATCGACCTTGGAAAAAGCGTCCCCAAGCCGTCTTCAGCGCGAACTGTCCGCCGGGATCATGAACCTGATCCGGAGCGAACAGCTCGCACCCGGAACACGTCTTGCCGAAGTTGCGCTGGCCGCGCGCCTCCAGGTCTCACGCACGCCGGTGCGCGCCGCGCTGAAGTTCCTGGCACGACGCAAGCTCGTCCACGCCGGCGCCAGCCGCGGCTATTTCGTCGCCGAGACCGCACCTGCCCCGCACAAGACGCCGCCGAAGCCAAGCCCCGACGATACCGACCGGTTGTTCCTCGCCATCGCGCGCGATCGCCGCGCCGGCCGGTTGCCCGATGAGGTTTCGGAACGCGACCTGATGCAGCGCTACGATGCGACGCGGCCGATCGTGCAGCGCGTCCTCACCAGGCTTGCCGAAGTTGCCGCGGTCCAGCGCAAGCCGGGACATGGCTGGCGCTTCCAGCCCACCCTCGCAGATTCACAGGCGCGCGATGAAAGCTATCGCTACCGTTTGCTGATCGAGCCTGCGGGCCTGCTCGAGCCGGGATTTCAGCTCGATCCGGCATGGGCTGCCGAGATGCGCCGCCGTCATCAGGAGATGCTGGCGATGCCGTGGAGCGACACGGTCAGCATCGCGCTCTACGAGATGAACGCGGCCTTTCACGAAGGCCTCGCCGCCGCGTCGGGCAACCGCTATCTGCTGGTCGCGGTTCAGCAGCAGAACCGGCTGCGGCGCTTCGGAAACTACGACTGGACCTTCGGCCATGAGCGCGTGATCGTGAACTGCCGCGAGCATCTCGCCATCCTCGACCAGCTCGAAGCCGGCCAGAACGAGGCCGCCGCCGCCCTGCTGCGCCGGCATCTCGAAGGCGCCGCCAAGCTCAAACGCAGCCCCGCCAATTCCGCTCCGTCAAAATCCTCCTGAACACGTACAAGAGTTGTCATGCCCATGAGCGCCTTCGCTTCCTCCAACAGCCCCCTCACCCGCGAGGCCATGGAGCCGTTCTGGCTGCCGATGACGCCGAACCGGCAGTTCAAGTCGAAGCCGCGCATCTTCGTCGGCGCCGAAGGCATGCACTACATCACCGACGACGGCAGGCGCATTCTCGACGGCATGGCGGGGCTGTGGTGCGTGAACGCGGGACACGGGCAGCGGCGCATCGTCGAGGCGATCCAGGCGCAGGCGGCGAAGCTCGATTTCGTCTCCTCGTTCCAGATGAGCCATCCGGCCGCCTTCGAGCTTGCCCGGCGCATCACCGAGATCGCGCCCGCGGGGCTCGACCATGTCTTCTTCACCAATTCGGGATCGGAATCGGTCGACACCGCGCTGAAGATCGCGCGCGGCTATCACCGCGCCCGCGGCGAGGCCAGCCGGATCCGCTTCATCTCGCGCGCCAAGGCCTATCACGGCATGGGCTGGGGCGGCCTGTCGGTGAGCGGCATCGTCCGCCACCGCAGGGATTTCGGCCCGCTGCTCCCTGAAGTCGACCACCTCCCGCACACGCATGATCCGGAGCACATGGCGCTCTCACGGGGCCAGCCGCAATGGGGCGCGCATCTTGCCGACGAGCTGACAAAGCTGCTGCAAGTGCACGATCCCTCGACCGTTGCCGCCGTCATCGTCGAGCCCGTGACCGGCTCCGGCGGCGTGCTGCCGCCGCCGGTCGGCTATCTCGAGCGGCTGCGCAAGATCTGCGACCAGCACGGCATCCTCCTGATCTTCGACGAGGTGATCACAGGGTTTGGACGCCTCGGCGCCGCATTCGGCGCCAACGCCTTCGGCGTGACGCCCGACCTCATCACCTGCGCCAAGGGCATGACCAACGCTGCCGTGCCGATGGGCGGCGTCATCGTCAGCGGCAAGGTCTACGACGCGCTCATGCAGGGGCCGGACAACGCGATCGAGCTGTTCCACGGCTACACCTATTCGGCCCATCCGCTCGCTTGCGCGGCGGGTCTTGCCGCGCTCGACGTGTACCAGGATCTCGACCTGTTCGGGCGGGCGCGCCGCCTCGCGCCGGTTCTGGAAAACCACGCGCACGGCTTGCGCGACCTTCCCCATGTCGTCGACATCCGCAACATCGGGCTGCTGGCCGCAATCGACTTGAAGCCGCGCGAGGGCGCACCGGGGGCGCGCGGCACCGAGTGCGCCAGCCGCTGCTATGAGGACGGCATCCTGATCCGCGGCAGCGGCGATACGCTCCTGGTCTCGCCGCCTTTGATCATCACTGAGGAGCAGATCAACGACATCTTCACCGCCATCCGCCGGGCCCTGACCGCCATCGGCTGACGCCGTTCCCGGGACTCATCCCGCCGGCAATGCATCCAAATGGCACGCCACCCATTGATCGCCTTCGGCGGCGCGGAGCTGCGGCTCTTCCGTGCGACAACGGTCGAACACGTACGGACAACGGGTGTGGAAGCGGCATCCGCTCGGCGGATTGATCGGGCTCGGCACGTCGCCGCCGAGAATGATCGGGTTGCGCTGGGCGCCCGGCTCGGGCAGCGGCACCGCGGAGAGCAACGCCTTGGTGTAGGGATGCCTTGGCGCGGCAAAGATCTCGCGGCGCGGCGCGACCTCGACGATCTTGCCGAGATACATCACCGCAACGCGATGGGTCATGTGCTCGACGATGGCGAGGTCGTGGCTGATGAACAGCAGCGCGAGGCCGAATTTCTGTTGGAGGTCCTGGAGCAGATTGACGATCTGCGCCTTGACCGAGACGTCGAGCGCGGAGACCGCCTCGTCGCAGACGATCAGCTCGGGCTCGGCCGCGAGCGCCCGCGCGATCCCGATGCGCTGGCGCTGGCCGCCGGAGAATTCGTGCGGCCGGCGGTTCAGCGCCTCGCGCGGCAGACGAACGGTGTCCATCAGCGCCGTGACGCGCACCTCGAGATCTTCCGCGGATTTGGCGAGGCCGAAATTGCGGATCGGCTCCGCGAGAATGTCGCGCACACGCATGCGCGGATTGAGGCTGGAGAACGGATCCTGGAACACGACCTGCACGCGCCGGCGCATCTGGCGCATCGTGCTCGGATGCGCGTCGTCGATGCGCTGGCCGTCGAGGATGACCTGGCCCGAAGTGATGTCGAACAGCCGCAGGATGGCGCGGCCGACCGTCGATTTGCCGCAGCCGGACTCGCCGACCAGCGACAGCGTCTCGCCGCGCGCAATCTCGAAGGACACGCCGTCGACCGCATAGACCCATTCGGACTTGCGCCCGAACAGACCCTTGCTGACCGGAAAATGCTTCTTGAGGTCGTTGACCTGGAGCAGAGGAGGACTCATGCCGCGACGGCTCCCTTGGCCGCATAGTGACAGGCGGCGACGTGGCGAGGCGCCTTCTCTTCGAGCCCCGGTGCATATTGGCGGCAGAGATCGGTCGCGAGCGCACAGCGCCCGGCGAAGACGCAGCCGGTGATGGGCTTGCGGAGATCCGGCACCTGACCGGGAATCTCGGCGAGCCGTCTCGCGGTGCCTGTCAGCGACGAGCCAAGCCGCGGCACGGCGCCGAGCAAACCTTGCGTATAGGGATGCCGCGGCGAGCGAAACAGCTCGGCGACCGGCGCCTCCTCGACCTTGCGGCCGGCATACATCACCATGACGCGTTCGGCGATCTCGGCGACGACGCCGAGATCGTGCGTGATGAGGATGATCGCAGCCCCGACCCGGCTCTTGAGATCGAGCATCAGCTTCAGGATCTGCGCCTGGATGGTCACGTCCAGCGCGGTGGTCGGCTCGTCCGCGATCAGAAGTTTTGGATTGCACGCCAGCGCAACCGCGATCATCACGCGCTGACGCATGCCGCCGGAAAGCTGGTGCGGATATTCGCGCACGCGCCGCTTCGGCTCGGGAATGCCGACCAGCGTCAGCATCTCGATCGCGTGCGCTTCGGCGGCCTGCTTGTCCAGGCCCTGGTGGATCATCAGCGTCTCGCGGATCTGGCGGCCGACGGTCAGGACCGGATTGAGGCTCGTCATCGGCTCCTGGAAGATCATCGAGATGTCGTTGCCGCGGATCGCGCGCATCTCGCGGTCGGACAGTTTGAGGAGGTCCCTGCCCGCGAAACGGATGGCCCCGGCAATCCTGCCCGGCGGCTCCGGGATCAGCCGCATCAGCGACATCGAGGTCACCGACTTGCCGCAGCCGGACTCGCCGACGATGGCGAGCGTCTCGCCTTCGTTGACATGGAAAGACACGCCGTCGACCGCGCGGTTGATTCCGCTGGGCGTCCGGAAGTGGGTCTGAAGGTTCTCGACTTCGAGCAACGCCATGGTGATCAGCCTCGATACATCAGAGGCTCTTGGCCATGCGCGGATCGAGCGCATCGCGAAGGCCGTCGCCGAGCAGATTCACGGCAAGCACGGTGACGGACAGGAAGGCCGCCGGAAAGAACACGATATAGGGCTTGACCTGCCAGAGCGCGCGGCCCTCGGCCATGATGTTGCCCCAGGACGGAATGGTGGGCGGCGTGCCGGCACCGATGAAGGACAGGATCGCCTCCGTGATCATGGCACTGGCGCAGATATAGGTCGCCTGGACCAGCATGGGCGCGAGCGTGTTGGGCAGGATATGACGCAGGATGATCATCGGCGTGCGCGTGCCGCACGCCACCGCCGCATCCACGTAGGGCTGCTCGCGCAGCGACAGCACCACGCTGCGTACGAGCCGCGAGACGCGCGGGATCTCGGCGATGGTGATGGCCAGAATGACGTTGCCGACGCTGCCGCGCGTCAAGGCCATCAGCGCGATCGCCAGCAGGATCGGCGGGATCGACATCAGGCCGTCCATGAAGCGCATCAGGATGCCGTCGGCCCAGCGGACGAAGCCGGAGACGATGCCGATCGCAAGGCCAATAGCGGACGCGCATATCGCAACGGACAGGCCGACCGTGAGCGAGACCCGCGCGCCGAACAGCACGCGCGAATAGATGTCGCGGCCGAGCACGTCGGTGCCGAACCAGTAGTCCGCCGACGGCGCACGCGTGCGCTTGGCGGGCGCGAGCGCGGTCGGATCGACCGTTCCGAGATAAGGTGCGAAGATCGCGATCAGGACCAGCATCAGCAGCAGCGCGCCGCCGATGGCGACCGTCGGATGACCGCGCAGAAAACCGATGAAGCCGCGACGGATCTTGACCGGCCGAAGGATCTCCGGCAGTTGCGGCGCGAGGACGAAGCCGGCCGGAAGCGATTGCGGATTGACGGTGGTGTCGGTCAATAGCGGATCCTCGGGTCAACGAGCGTATAGATGACGTCGATCATCAAATTGACGAGGACGTAGACGAAGCTGAACAGCAGCACGATGCCCTGGATGACGGGATAGTCGCGGCGCAGGATCGCGTCGATGGTGAGCCGGCCGAGGCCGGGAATCGCGAACACGCTTTCGGTGACGACCGCGCCGCCGATCAGGAGCGCGATGCCGATCCCGATCACGGTCACGATCGGCACCGCCGCGTTCTTCAGCGCGTGGACAAACAGGATGCCGCCCTGCCCGAGGCCCTTGGCCCGCGCGGTGCGGATATAGTCCTGCTGCAGCACTTCGAGCATGGTGGCGCGGGTGATGCGCGCGATCAGCGCGATGTAGACGCAGCCGAGCGCGACCGCCGGCAGAATCAAATTCTCCAGCCAGGGCCAGAAGCCCTGGGCAAGCGGCGTGTAGCCCTGCACCGGAAGCCATTCCAGTTCGAGCGCGAAGATGTAGGCAAGCATGTAGCCGACCACGAAGACGGGCAGCGAGAAGCCGAACACGGCAAAGCCCATGATGACGCGGTCGATCAGGCTGCCGGCTTTCCACGCCGCCACCACGCCGAGCGGCACCGCGACCACGATCGTGAGCAGCAGCGTGACGATCATCAGCGACAGCGTCGGTCCGAGACGCTGCCCGATCATCGTCGAGACCGGCAGATTGGTGAAGATCGAGGTGCCGAGATCGCCGTGCAGGATGCGCCAGACCCAGCTTCCGAACTGGATCAGGAACGGCCGGTCGAGACCGAGGCTCTGGCGGATGCGCTCCACATCCTCCGGGCTTGCCTGATCGCCCGCGATCACCACGGCCGGATCTCCCGGCGCGATGTAAAGCAGGCTGAACACGAACAGCGCGACGATTGCCATCACCGGCAAGGTCGCGACGATGCGACGGAGGATGTAGGAGAGCATCTGGCTTCAGTGCACGATCATGCGGACTTCGATACGCCCCAGAAGAACGGCAACGGCCCCTTTGTGATGCCGGAGACGTTCTTGCGCCACGCCGTGTAGCTCAGGAAGAAGCCGGTCGGCGCATAGACGACGTCATCCATCGCCGCCTTGTTGAGGCGGTTGATGGTGGCCTTTTCCTCGTCGAGGTTCTTGGCCTCGAACCAGGATGTGACCTCCTTTTCGGTGCCGGGGCTGGTGGGCCAGCCGAACCAGGCCTTGTCGCCATTGGCGCGAATGGCGGTGTACGGGGCCGGATTGATGCAGTCCGCACCCGCATGCCAGGTGTGGAACATGTTCCAGCCGCCCTGTCCCGGCGGCGTCTTCTGCGCACGACGGGAGCCGACTGTGCCCCAGTCGGTCGCGACGAAATCGACATTCATGCCGAGTTTCTTCAGGAGGTCGGCGGTCACATCGCCCATCGCCTTGGTGATCGGCTGGTCCTGCGCCACCAGACACGTCACCGGCTGGCCGGAATAGCCGCTCTCGGCGAGCAGCTTCTTGGCCGCGTCGAGATCGCGCTTGCCCTTCAGGATCTCACCGCCCACTTCCGTGTAGAGCGGCGTATCCGGCGTGAAGTAGCCCGGCAGCGGTTTCCAGAGCGCGGTGTCGTCGCCGACGATTGCGCGCATGTAGTCTTCCTGGCTCAGCGCCATCAGCACCGCGCGCCGCGCCCGCACGTCGTTGAAGGGCGGATACAGGAAGTTCATGCGGAACGAGCCGACATTGCCGAGCGGATCGCCGATATCGACGCTGATGTTCTTGTTCTTCTTCAGGACCGGCACGAGGTCCGCGATCGGGTTCTCCCACCAGTCGATCTCGCCATTCTGCAATGCCGCAGCAGCGGTGGCCGGATCCGGCATCACCACCCACTCGATGCGGTCGACCAGCATTTGCTTGCCGCCGGCGAGCCACGAGGCCTTTTCCTGACGCGGGGCGTAGTCGGCGAACTTCTCGAACACCGCTTTCGCGCCGGGCACCCATTCGCCCTTGGCGAACTTCATCGGCCCGGAGCCGACATAGTCGGTGATCTGCTTGAACGGATCGGTCTGCGCGATCCGCTCCGGCATGATGAAGGCGCACGGCGAGTTGTTCTTGCCGAGCGCATAGAGCAGCTTCGGGAAGGGCTGCTTGAGCACCAACTTGAAGGTGCGGTCATCGACGGCGGTCAACTCCTGCTGGAGCGCCTTGATCATGAGCCCCATCGGATCGCGCGCCGACCAGCGCACAAGGCTCGCGACGACGTCCTTGCTCAGCACCGGCTCGCCGTCATGGAATTTGAGCCCTGATCGGAGCTTGAACGTCCAGGTCATACCGTCGTCGGTGACTTCCTCGGACTCGACCATCTGACGTTGCGGCTGGAGCGATGAATCGACGCCGTAAAGCGTGTCCCAGACCATCGCCGCGGCGTTGCGTACGACATATTGCGTGCCCCAGATCGGGTCGAAATTGGCGAGATTGGCCTGCGGCACGAAGCGCAGGGTGCGCGCCGCTGCGCCCTGGGCGATCGCCGGGGCCGAAAGGCCACCCGTCAATGCCAGACCGCTCGCGCCAGCCAGTCCCTTCAATACGGTCCTGCGATCCATTAAGTCCTCCCAGTAATGCCGTGATGCCGGCCAATCATTGGCCAAGAGCAGGTGAAACCGAAGCCCATTGGCGTGCAAATGGTATGCCAGTAACCAGGCCTTCGCCAGCGGGATCTCACCGCCATTTTGGACGATCCTGGCCTCAAAGCGCCGCCGCCAGCGTCGGCCCGGTCTCGATATGGGGGATCGCCTCGACCAGCTTGCGCGTGTAGTCGGTCTTCGGATTGTCGAACAGCGCCCGGCTCTCGCCCTGCTCGACGATGCCGCCATTGCGCAGCACGATGGTGCGATCGCAGAGCATGCGCACCACGTTGAGATCGTGGCTGACGAACAGCAGCGCGATGTCGTTCTCGCGCCGCAAGCGGTCGAGCAGTTGCAGCACCACCGCCTGCACGGAGACGTCGAGCGCGGCGGTGGGCTCGTCCAGCACCAGAAGCCGGGGCCGGCAGGCGATGGCGCGCGCAATGCCGACGCGCGCCTTCTGACCGCCCGAGAGCTGGTGCGGAAAGCGCGGCAAGAGATCGAGCGGCAGTCCCACGCGCTCGGCGCATTCTTCGACCCGCGTGCGCAGCGCCTCGCCCACCCGCATGCCGCCGAGCCGCATCAGGGGATGGGCGATGCAGTCGAAGGCGGTGAAGCGCGGGTTGAGGCTCTCGTTAGGGTCCTGGAAGACCATTTGAATGTCTTTGCGCAAGGGCGAGCGGTGAAAATCACGCGACGCCACATGGCCGATCGACTGCCCGTCGAACACAATGTCGCCCTCGCTCGGATCGATCAGGCGGCAGATCATCCGCGACGTCGTGCTCTTGCCCGAGCCGGACTCGCCGACGAGGCCGACGCTCTCGCCGCCGGCCATCGTCATCGAGAAGTCGGCGACCGCCGCAGAACCCTGGTCGAAGCGTTTCGCAAGCTTGCGCACCTCCAGCAGCGGCGGCGTCCCGTGCGCGGGCTCCGGCCTGGGCTTGCTGACAAAGGTCGCCTGGCGCTCCCGCTCCTCCACCGTCACGAGGTCCTCGATCCGTGACGTCGCGGTCGGCGATGCCGCCACGAGGCGCCTGGTGTAGGCGTGCTGCGGCGTGGAGAAGAGCGTCCTGGGACCAGCCTCCTCGACGATGCGTCCACGCTCCATCACCGCGATGCGGCGGCAATAGCGGGCCGCGAGCCCGAGATCGTGCGTGATCAGGATCGTCGCCATGCCCCGCGCCGCGGCGATGTCGGCCAGCAGGTCCATCACCACCTTCTGCGTGGTGACGTCGAGGCCGGTGGTCGGCTCGTCGGCAATCAGCAGCGCGGGATTGCAGGAGATCGCGATCGCGATCATGACGCGCTGGCACATGCCGCCGGAGAGCTCGTGCGGATAGGCGTTCATTCGCGTCTCGGGGTCGCGGATCTGGACGGCGCGAAGCAGCTCCAGTGCCTCGGTGCGCGCGGCGTCCTTCGAGATCCGCTTGTGCGTGAGGATCGCGTCCGCGATCTGCAAGCCGATCGCCCGGATCGGGTTGAGCGCCGCCCGTGGGTTCTGGAAGATCATCGACATTGCGGCGCCCTGGAGCTGACGGAGATCGTCGCCCCGGAGTTTTGTCACGTCCTGCCCGCGAAACAGGATCTTGCCGCCGGTGACGCGCCCGGCCGCATCCAGCAGCCGCGTGGTCGCAAAACCGGTGACCGACTTGCCCGAGCCGCTCTCGCCGACGAGGCCGAGCATCTCGCCGGCCTTGACCGTGAGCGTCACGCCGCGCACGGCCTCGACCATGCCGCGCCGCGTCGAGAACGAGACGTGGAGATCGTCGATCCTGAGCAGTTCCTCGCTCATGTGCGCATGCGGGGATCGAGAATGTCCCGCATCCCGTCACCGAGCAGATTGAAGCACAGCACGGCGAGCATCAGCGCGAGGCCCGGGAAGGCCACCAGCCACCACCGCCCGGTCGAGATGAAGCGCGCGCCCTCCGCGACCATGATGCCCCATTCCGGCGTCGGCGGCTTGACGCCAAGGCCGATGAAGGACAGGCCGGCCGCATTCAGAATGGCCCAGCCGAGGTTGAGCGAGATCTGCACCGCCATCGCCGGCAGGATGTTCGGCAGCAGGAAGCGCAGCACCACCGAGAAATGGCTCTCGCCGCAGGCGCGCGCAGCTTCGACCCAGCCGACATTGCGCCGGACGTTGACCTCGGCCCGCGCGAAGCGGATGTAGAAGGGAAGATTGATGATCGCGGTCGCGATCACGATGTTCTCGATCCGGTTGCCGAGGGCCGCAACCATCGCCATCGCCAGCACGAACAGCGGAAAGGCCATCATGACGTCGACGAAGCGGCCGACGCCACGGTCGAGCCTGCCGCCGGCATAGCCGCAGAACGCACCGACGACGGCACCGATCGCGAAGGAGATGCCCACTGCCGAGACTGCTATGGCGAGATCGAGCCGCGCCGCGATGACGAGGCGGCTGAACACGTCGCGCCCGAGCTGGTCGGTGCCGGCAATGTGCGCCGCGCTCGGCGGCAGCAGCGCTTCCGAAACGTTGGAGGCCACGGGATCGTAAGGCACGATCCAGGGGCCGAAGATCGCAACCACGATGAACAGCAGAACGCCGGTCGCGGCGACGGCCGTGAGCGGATTGCCGCGCAGGATCCAGACCGAATGACGGAGAGTGGCGCTGGTCATTCGATCGATACCCTGGGATCGGCGATGCCGTAGCAGACATCGACGACCAGATTGACCAGCACGAACAGGCTGGCCATCAGCAGCACGAAGCCCTGCACCGGCGCATAGTCGGACGATAGCAACGCATCGAGCGCGTAGGAGGCAACGCCCGGCCAGGAGAACACCCTCTCCACCAGGACGTTGGCGCCCAGCATGGTCGAGAACACGATGCCGGCGATGGTGATGACGGGAAGGATCGCATTGCGCAGCGCGTAGGTGACGACGACCTTGCGCCAGGACAGCCCGACCGAGCGCGCGGTGCGCACGAAATCGCTGCCGAGCGACACCAGCATCGAGGCGCGCGTGATCCGTGCCAGCGGCGCGATGACGAACAGGGCCATGCTCACGGCCGGCAGGACCAGCTGCTTGCAGGCCGCCCACCAGCCCTCGAAATCGCCGGCCAGCAGGAAATCGATCGACAGAAAGCCGGTGCGCTGCGGCGGCAGCGAGGTGAAGACGTCGATCCGCCCGGTGGGATCAGGCGCAAGCCCGAGCAGATAATAGAAGACATAGATCAGCAGCAGGCCCGAGACGAAAGTCGGCACGCAGACGCCGAGCGCGCAGAACAGCCGCACGCCGTGATCGACGACCGATCCCGGCCGCAGCGCCGCGACGACGCCGAGCGGCACCGCCGCGATCAGCGCGATCAGGAGCGCGGTGAAGGTGAGCTCGAGCGAGGCCGGCAGCCGCTCGCGCAAATCCTTCAGCACCGGCTGCCCGGTCATCATGGAGCGGCCGAGATTGCCGTGGCCGATGTCGGAGAGATAGTACACGAGCTGCTCCGGCACCGGCCTGTTGAGCCCCATCTGCTTGCGGATCTGCTCGATCTCCTCCTTGCCGGCGTTGGGCCCGGAGGCGAAGAACACCGCGGGATCGCCGGGCAGGACACGCATCAGCAGAAAGGTGAAGACCAGCACGCCGAACAGCGCCGGCAGCGACGACAGAAGCCGCCTGCCCGCCCGCACCATCGTTGCGCCAAGTCCGGTCATCACCTTTCGGAGCCTCTCTCGTTTGCCGATCTCACTTGCGGCTGACGTCGCGATAATCCACCTGGCGATGGAACTCGTACGTATAGCCTTCGATCGACGACGCCATCACCGCGTCCTGGTTGGGCTGCCACAGCGGGATCTGCGGCATCTCGCTGAAGTGGATGGCGTTGAGCTTGCGGCCGTCCTCCTCGTACTTGGCCTTGTCCGGCTCGAAGCGGGCTTCCTGCGCGATCGCGGCGATCTCGGGATTGTTGATGGAGCTGTAATTCCAGCGCTGATTGCCGGTGTAGAAGTTGCGGTAGAAATAGTCGGTCGAGGGCAGCCAGGCGACGATACCCTCGGTGAAGAACGGCAGCTTCTTCTCGTTGATCTGCGTCGACATCTGCGCATCCGGCAGCTTCTGAATGTCGACCTTGATCCCGATCTTCGCAAGCGATTCCTTCACCAGCGAAGCCATCGGCTCGGCCGTCGAGGCCTGGCCGACATTGAAGCTGAACGTGGTGGCAAAACCTTCGGGAAGGCCGGCGGCCTTGAGATATTCGCGGGCCTTGTCGAGATCGGTCTTCACCGGCGCCTGGAACGGATAGATGCCGTTCGCCGGCTTGCCGTCCGCCCAGGTCGCGCCGAACAGCGGCGCGCCGCGGCCGAACAGCGCGGCCTTGAACATGTCGTCATAGGGCAGCGCAAAGGCGATGGCGCGGCGGACATTGACGTTGTCGAAGGGCGGGATCTGGTTGTTCATCGAGACGAAGGTGATCGCATTGTATTGCGGCGTGGAGATCACCTTGAGCTTGCCCTTGGCCTCGAGCGACTGCACGTCGCTGGCCTGGAGATCGACGACGATGTCGGCATCGCCGCGCTCGACCAGGTTGGCGCGGGTCGCCGGCTCCGGCACGGATTGCACGATCACGCGCTTGAAGAAGGCGGGCTTGTTGGCCGAGCCGCGGTTCCAGGCCTCGTCGCGCTTGAGGATGACCTGCTCGCCCGGCTTGAAAGTCTCGACCACATAGGCGCCGCTGCCGGCGGTGTGCTCCTTCAGCCAGGCGGTGGCCCAGGGATCATCCGCGGTCGCATGCTCTTTCGCCAACTTCGAGTTGATGATCATGGGGTAGACGGTCGCCAAGTTCGGCAGCGCGAGCTTGTCGGGCTTCGGCAGCGTCACCTCGATGGTCAGCGGATCGATCACCTTGAACTGATCGGCCGACGTCAAGGAGCCGGTCAGGAGCTGCGCCTTGCCGAGGATCGGCGCGGTGACGCAGCGATCGAGCGACCATTTCACGTCCTCGGCCGTCACGGGCGAGCCGTCCTGGAACTTGGCGTCCTTGCGCAGGCGGAAGGTGAGCTTCAGTCCATCGGGACTGACGTCGTAGGACTCGGCGAGCTCGCCGGTGATCTTGTCGAGATCGAACACCCATTTGCCGTTGAGCTGCTTGCGGCCGAACGCCACCAGCCGGTCATAGGTGCTCATGCTCAGCGCGAAGGACTCGCGCGTCGAGCCGGGGATGTTGGGATCAAGCGTGTTGACGGATGCGCCCGTCACATAGCGCAGCGTTTCCGCCCTGGTTTGGGCCTGCGAAGGTGCGTTCGTGATGAGCAGCAGCGCGACAGTGGCGAGCACGGAGGATGCCGGCCTGAAAGACACAAAACGCATTCGTTTTTCCCTGAATTTCGAAAGAGAACGCCAGCAAGGCAGGTCAAGAAACAAGCAAGTTGCGCGCCAGTCTCATGGTGCGCTCCTGGGGGCGCTTCGTCGCGGCGGCGCATGGATGATCATCGCGTTTCCCCCATTTTTCGTGCCGGCCGCGTGACCACGGCCTGCGGCACGTCATAGGCGCTGAGCGAGGCCCAGTGCCGCGCGATATCGGCGCGGAACAGGCCGCGCGTCAGGCCGTGGACCAGCTTCGGAACAGCGGTCGTCATCGCGTTGATCGACGATCCCGACGGGCCAAAACTCATGGTGGAGGCGATGGCGAAGAGATGGATGTCGGAGATCCACGGCGTCTCGCCGGCTACGCGCTCGGTGAAGGCGTAATCGTCGGCGAGATAGGGAAAGCGGCCGAGCCGTTGGTTGCGCTCGCCCTCCGGCGGCTGATAGCGGTCGGCCCAGGTCGCGATGTTGCCGGCGAAGGTGGAGAGCTCGCCGCGCCCGGCAAAGTTCATGTCGATCCCGGTGCCGCAGATGACGAAATCCGCCGCGATAGCGCCGCGCGGCGTCTGCAATTCGACGCCTTTGCCCGTCTCCCGGGCCGCCTCGACCGGCGCGCCCTCGTGCAATGTGAAATTGGCATGACGCGCGCAGCGATCATAGGTCGGCTGCGGAAAGCCTTCCCGCATTTCGAGGATGGTGCGCATGAAGCGCCAGCGCCAGGCATCGTCGAGATCGCTGAGATGGCGCAGGAAGCCGCGAAAGGTCAGCCAGCGATAGGGCTGGATCACCTGGATCTGCGCGCGGCGGCACAGCAGATGCACCTCGGCAGCGCCAGCCTCGAGCGCGGTCGCCGCGTTGTCGAAGGCGGATGCACCGGCGCCGATCACGACGACCCGCTTGCCGCGGAGCTTTTCGAAGTCGATGTCGTCGGCGACGGTCGCGACCGAGGTTGATGGCAGATGGCGGAGCGGCTCCGGGATCATCCAGTCGCCCATCCCCTCCTGCCCCGTCGCCAGCACGATCTTGCGCGCATAAAGCGTCTCGACACCGTCTGCCCGTTTCACGCGCGCGGTGAGCAAGCCGTCAGACGCAGGCGCGATCTCCAGGAGCTCGCAAGCGTTGCGCACCGGCAAGCCGACCGTGCGGCGCAGCCACAGCAGATACTCGGCCCAATGACCGCGTTCGATCAGGCCGAGCTCTTGCCAGCTCTGCTTGCCGAAGCGGGCCTCGTGCCAGGACTGGTAGGTCAGGCTGGGAATATCGAGGTCCGGGCCGGTGTAGTCCTTCGGGCTGCGCAGCGTCGGCATGCGGGCATAGGTGAGCCACGGGCCCTCCTTCCCCTCCGCGGCCTTGTCGAGCAGCAGGATATTGCTGACGCGGGAGCGCATGAGGCCGAAGCCGATGGCGATGCCGGATTGGCCGGCACCGATGATGAGCACGTCCAGCGCCGGCTTGCCATCAGGCCCGATCTTCGGTTCGAGCCATGCCGCGCCCGGATGCGCGATCATGGCGAGATCGGCGCGAATATCGGCTTCGAGCTCTGTCAGCGCGTCACTCATGCCGCGAGCCAGCCTCCGTCAACCACCATCACGGTGCCTGTCGTGAACGAGGACGCATCGCTGGCGAGATGCAGCGCCGTCTGCGCGATTTCCTCCGCCTGGCCGAACCGCTTCATGGCATGGCGGTTGCGGGAGGCTTCGCGCACCTCCTCCGCATTGGCGTGACGGGCAAAGCTGCGGCGAAGCATCGGCGTGTCGATCGCGCCCGGCGCAATCGCATTGACGCGGATGCCGTCGGTGGCGAAATCCACCGCCATCGTCCGCGTCAGACTGACGATCGCGCCCTTGGCGGCGACATAGGCGCTGTTACCCTTGCCGCCGGCAATGGCGAGTTGCGACGCCAGCGTGATGATCGAGCCGCTCTTCTGCCGCTGCATGTGAGGCACGGCGGCCCGCGCCCACAGCCAGGTGCCGCCGACATTGGTGCGGAACACCGCGTCCCAATCGTCCGGGCTCGTCGTCAGCACCGTGCCGCCGCAGGAGAAGCCGGCCGCCGTCATGAGGATATCGAGCCGTCCATGCCGCCCTACGACATCACCGACAACGCTCTCGGCGAAACCGGCATCACCGACGTCGCCGACATGCGTCGTTGCCTCGCGCACGAGGCTCAGCGTTTCCTGAAGACCTGCGGCATCGCGATCGACCAAAGCAAGTTGGGCGCCCTCCTCCGCAAACAGCTTCGCGCTGGCGCGGCCGATGCCGGAGCCTGCGCCGGTGATGATGGCTGTGCGCCCCTGCAGCCGCATGTCAGATCCCTTCCTTGTGCTGTATCCACCAGGCGCTCATCGCAGCGGCCGACTCCGCGCAGCCGGACCGCGCGTGCCAGCCGAACTCATCCGCCATCCGCTTGACCGACATCGGCGCGCGATCGGCGCCGTGCAGCCTGATGAACGTCTTCTCGCCCGGCGCCGCCAGCCGGCATTGCAGGCCGGGGTGCAGCGCCACAAAGGCCTCGCCCCATTGCAGGGCCGACCATGCCTCGCCGGTCGAGATGTTGTAGAGCCGGTGGCGCGGCCGCTCGGCTTCGATCAGCACCGCCACGGCTTCCGCCGCATCCGGAGCGTAGATCCAATCCTTGATCCCGGGTCCCGGCATGAGGGCCGGTTCGCCGCGAGCGAACTCGGCCAGAATCTGGAACTGGAGGCTTGGCGTGTCGCGTACCTTTCCGATCCGCTCCCACGGACCGAACACGGCGCTCAGACGGACGCTGAGGAAATCGCCGCCCCATAGCTCGGCCAGCCGTGCCACCGAGCGCTCCGAGGTGAACTTGCTGATCGCGTAGAACGAGACGGGATCGCACGGCGTCTCCTCGTCCAATACCGAATAGCGCTGTCCCGCCGCACCGTAGGCGGACGCGGACGAGAGGTTGACCACGCGTCGAACGCCACGACGGATCGCTGCGCTCAAGATCGGTATTTGAGCCATCACGTTGATCTCGAGGATGCTCGAGGTGGTGGACCGTTCGAGCTGGTCCCCGGCAGTTATGGCGGCCCCGAGAACGATCGTATCAAAGCCCTGCTTGACGAGCGCGTCGATCCTCTCGACGTCCGTGATCTCGCCCTGAACAACCGTGAGCCGGTCCCGGTGATCGACAAAGGATCGTTCCGCTCCCGGTGGCAATTGCTTGCGATCATACAGCGTCACGTCATGGCCGCGCGCGAGCAACACCTCCGCGAGATTGAGGCCGACAAAGCCGGTACCGCCGAAGATGACGATCTTCATCGGGAGCGATCCACCGTCACAGCAACTTCGCTCCAAAATTCCGTTCCGGATCCATATCGGCGACGAGCCGGCCGGTGGGCCTGGCCGCCTCACCGCCGCTGCGCGCGAGGAACTTGCCGCTGCCGGCGCTCGCCAGGCACTTATTGCCGTCGATGATCACGCGGCCGCGCGACAACACCGACACAGGCCACCCCTTCAGCTTGCGGCCTGCAAACGGCGTGTAGCCGGCGAGGTCGTGCATCATCTCGTCGGCGATCGTGGTCTCCCGGTTGGGATCCCAGATCGCGATATCGGCGTCTGCGCCAACCGCAATCGAGCCCTTGCGCGGATGCAGATTGTAGATCTTGGCGGGCGCCGTCGCCGTGAGCTCGACGAACTTTTCCAAGCCCAAGCGTCCCTTCGACACCATCGCGTCGAACAGCAGCGGCAAGCGCAGCTCCAGTCCCGGCAAGCCGTTGGCGACCTGCTTGAAGTTGGGATTGGGCCCTGCGCGCAGCTTGCCGGTTTCGTCAAAGCGATAGGGTGCGTGATCCGACGAGATGGTCTGGAGATCGCCGAGCGACAGCGCCTGCCACAGCGCCTCCTGGTCGGAATGCGTGCGCGGCGGCGGGCTGCACATCCATTTGGCGCCGTCCGCGCCGGGCTTGTCGAGATCGGCGGCGGTGAGGAACAGATATTGCGGACAGGTCTCGGCGAAGACCTTGAGCCCCTGCCCGCGCGAGTCGCGGATCACCTTGGCACCCTCGGCGGTGGAAACGTGGAAGATCATGATGGGCTGATCGATCAGCGCCGCCATCCCGATCAGCCGCGTGAACGCTTCCGCCTCCGACACGCGGGCGTGGCTGACGGCGTGGTATTTCGGCAGCGTGTAGCCGCGCGCGAGCAGGCGCTTCACCATCCAGGCGATGATGCCGTGGTTCTCGGCGTGCGCGCACAGCATCGCGCCAGACTGCCGCGCGGCGAGGAGGATGTCGAGCAGCGGCTCGTCGTCGACCTTGAGCCGGTCGTAGGTCATGAAGATCTTGATCGAGGCATGCCCCTGCTTCACCAGTGCCGGGATGTGCTCCTCGACCGTCTCCCTGGTCGCGTCCGCAATGATCATGTGGAACGCGTAGTCGATCACAGCGCCCTTCTTCGCCAGCGCGTGATAGTCCT
Source organism: Bradyrhizobium sp. WSM2254 (assembly GCF_000472645.1). Taxonomy (NCBI): domain Bacteria; kingdom Pseudomonadati; phylum Pseudomonadota; class Alphaproteobacteria; order Hyphomicrobiales; family Nitrobacteraceae; genus Bradyrhizobium; species Bradyrhizobium sp. WSM2254. The sequence goes on from NZ_KI421445.1 coordinate 273,334, forward strand.
CCACCACCTGCGGCAGCTTCATGCCGACATGCTGGGCGGCGAACGGGATCACCGTGGTGGTGCCGCCGAACGCGGCGGAGACGGTCGCACTCTCGAACGTATCGGCATTCATGATGCCCGCCGCGGACAATTGCTCGATATGGGCGTGGCTGTCGACGCCGCCGGGCAGCACCAGTTTGCCGCGCGCGTCGATCTCGCGCTTGGCGGGCGGAAGGCCGCGGCCCACGGCTGCGATCGTCTCGCCGGAGATGGCGACGTCGGCCTCGAACACGTCCGTCGTGGTCGCGACGCGGCCGCCGCGAATGATCAGGTCGTAGGTGGGTTCAGTCATGAGGCACTCCGTGATAGGCTTGAGGCATGTGATCGCAATTTCGTAGAAAGACCAGCATGCCCCGGCCACGCATTCTCGTTATCAATCCGAACTCCAATCCCGTGGTGACGCAAGGGCTGGAGGATGCCTTGAAGCCGCTCGGTTTCGCGAGCGGGCCGGAACTGGTCTGCCAGAGCCTGGCGGAGGGTCCCTTCGGCATTGAAAGCCAGGCCGACGTTGACAGCGTCGCGATGCCGCTGCGCCGGCTGGTGGAAAGCGACAACAGCTCGGCTGCGTTCGTCATCGCCTGTTACAGCGATCCCGGTCTTCAGGTCTGCCGCGAGGGCACCGACCGGCCGGTGTTCGGCATCGCCGAGTGCGGCGTGCTGACGGCGCTGGCGCGCGCCGAGACGTTTGGCGTCATCGCCATTGCCCAGCGCTCGATCCCCCGACACATGCGCTATCTCAGGCAGATGGGACTGACCGACCGTCTCGCCGGCGAACGGCCGCTCAACATGAGCGTTGCGGAAACCGCCTCGGGCGAAGGCACTTTGGCGAAGATGATCGATATCGGCCGCGCACTGCGCGACGAGGACGGCGCCCGCGCCATCGTGATGGGCTGCGCCGGCATGGCCCGCCACCGCCGCCCGTTGGAAGACGCGCTTCGTATTCCCGTGATCGACCCGACACAGGCGGCCGTCACCATGGCACTGGGTACCGTGCGGTTCTCGGCTCACTAGGCGTCCTTCAGCTCTTTGGCGTCCTGCCGCGCGAGCCATTGCGCGTGGCTCTCGCGCATCAGCGCAAACGTGTCCCGCTGTGTCGTGTAGAGATTGCCGAACATGCGCCCGATCGGCCGGTAGGCGTCGAGATCGACATACATGTTGGCCTCGTCGACGAGGCCCTCGCGGGCATGAATCCTGAGCACCTCCCCGACCAGCAGTTCGCGATCGGGCGAGAAGGTCAGCACGACGTGGCGCCGGCACTCCAGCGCAAAGGGTGCCGCGGCAAGGCGCGGCACCTTCACATCGATGGAGGGCAGCGTGGCAAGCCCGGTCGCGGCGACCTCGCTGTCTCCGGAGGGAAAATCGACCGCGCAGTCGTTCATTGCCCCCGACAGTCCCTCGTCCACCATGTGAACCACGAACTCGCCGTCGCGATGGATGTTGCGGGTCGTGTCCTTCGGGCTGTGATCCGCCTTGTGCTGAAGCCCCAGCACGATCAGCGCGGGGCTCTCGGAGAAGACGTTGAAGAAGCTGAACGGCGCGGCATTGACCGCCCCGTTCTCGTCCAGCGTCGTCACCAGCGCGATCGGCCGCGGAACCACCACGCCGCAGAGCAGCTTGTAGCGGTCGCGCGGATCGAGCTCGCGCAGGGGAATGCCCGATGAGTCCTTGCCTGCCATCGGCGTCACTTCTCCGGCGGCGGCACCGCGCCGGTTTGGCTGGTGATCAGGCCGTAATGCTCGATACGGCGATGCCGGGCAAAATCGAAGATCGTGGTCTTGCCGAAAATGGTGGCATCGAGATCGCACGCGTGAACCAGAACCTCGTCGTCCTCCGTCCTGGCCTCCGCGACGATCTCGCCATTGGGATCGACGATCAGGCTGCCGCCGAACAGCGGGTGGCCATCCTCATTGCCGGCCTTGCCGACCGCGACCACCCAGGTTGAATTCTGATAGGCGCCGGCCTGCACCGAGAGGCGATTGTGAAACAGGCGCTTCTCGACGCCCTCCTCGCTCTTCTCCGCATTCACGGACGGTGTGTTGTAGCCGATCAGCACCATCTCGACGCCCTGCAAGCCCATGACGCGATAGGTCTCGGGCCAACGCCGGTCGTTGCAGATGGCCATGCCGATGATGCCGCCCAGCTCGCGCCAGACCTTGAAGCCGAGATCGCCCGGCTCGAAATAGCGCTTCTCCAGGTGCTGGTGGGAGCGCTTGGTGTCGTATTCCACGTGGCCCGGCAGATGGACCTTGCGATATTTGCCGACGATCTTGCCAGACTTGTCGGTGAGAACAGCGGTGTTGAAGTGATGGCCGTCGGGCGTCAGCTCCGCATAGCCGAAATTCATCGCCATCTGATGCTGCGCAGCGCGCTCGAACAGCGGCTTCGTCGCCGCACTCGGCATCTCGCGCTCGAACCAGTTGTCGAACTCGGCGCGGTCCTCCACGTACCAGCGCGGAAAGAATGTCGTCAGCGCCAGTTCCGGATAGACGATCAGGTCGGCCCCCTTCGCCTTGGCTTCGTCCATCAGCGCGATCATGCGCTTGACCACGACCTCGCGGCTGTCGGCTTTCTGAATCGGGCCCATCTGGGCGGCGGCAACATTGACGATACGCATCAGCGATTTCCTGGTGATCTCTTGGGCGAAGCCGCAGCTTCGATGATTGTCCGACGCGCGCAGCATAACGCAGCCTCGCACCGAATTTCCAGCCGGGCACACCTCATGCGGTCCGCCCCCATTCGGCGTCCTGCAAAAGCCGCCAGTTGATCTTGTTGCTCGCGGTGCGCGGCAGGGAATCGACAAAGACCACGGCGCGCGGCGCCTTGTAGCTCGCCATGGCACCACGCGCCCAGCCAACGATGTCGTCCGCCGATGTCGTCGCGCGCATCGCCTCGTCCAGCACCACCAGGGCCTTGACGGTCTCGCCGCTATAATCGTCCGGCGCCGAGACGATGCAGCACTCCCGGATGGCGCGGTTCTGGTACATGGCCGCCTCCACCTCGGCCGGCCACACCTTGAAGCCGCTGACATTGATCATCCGCTTCAGGCGGTCCACGGCGAAGAAATAGCCGTCGGTATCGCGATAACCGAGATCGCCCGTGCGCAGGAACCGTTTGCCGGCGAGTTCGATGAACGCCTCAGCGTCGGCCTGCGGGCGGTTCCAGTAGCCTTGCAGCACCTGCGGCCCGTGCACGACGATCTCACCGACCACGCTGTCGTCCAGCTCGATCAGTCTCTCGGGATCGACGATCCGCGCGTCGGTCTCCTGCACGGCGATGCCGAGGCATTGCCGCTTCGGCGCGGTCATCGGGTTGAGATGGGTCGGCGACATGGTCTCGGTCATGCCGTAGCCCTCGACGAAATCGAGGCCGAAGCGTCCCTTCAGCCGCTCGGCCACCGCCGCCGGCATCGCAGCGCCGCCGCCTGTCAGCACCTTCAGCTTCGCAAAACACCGGTCGCGGAACCGGGCGCTTGCGAGGACGTCGACGATCATGGTCGGGGCTGCGTTCCAGAACGTCACGCCATAGGTCTCGAACAGATCGGGCAGCAGATCCTTGTCCCACCGCGCCATCAGCAGCAGCGTGGCGCCCGTCACCATCGCCGCATTCATCGAGCCCTGCATACCCGCGACGTGGAACAGCGGCATGAAGCCGGTCATCACGTCGCCGCGACCGAGCCTATACCAGCGCGCCTGCAGCACGGCCGTGAAGAGCACGCTGCGATGGCTGTGCATGCAGGCCTTGGGCTTGCCCGTCGTGCCCGACGTATAGGGCAGGATCATCAGATCGTCCGGCCCCGCGGTCATTGCACCGGGACGCAGGCCTTGCGCGATTGCGGACGACCAGGAATGCCAACCCGGCGACGACGGCACCTCCGCCGGCGCTTCGGTCACGCAGGACGGCAGCGTATAGGGGGTCGCGACCGGAACTTCGTCGCGATACTGCGCGACGATCGCATGGGTGATGGCGTTACCCACCAGCGGCGCAAACACATCGCTCAGCTCGCTGCCCAGGATCGCGACCCTGGCGCCGCTGTCTTCGGCGAGATACGCGATCTCGGCGGTCTTGTTCATGGGACTGACGGGCACGATCACGGCGTCCGCCCGCATCACCGCGTAGTAGGCCATGACATATTGCGGCGAATTCTGAAGCGCGATCATGACGCGGTCGCCGCGCTTCACGCCGCAAGCACCTTGCAGGAAGCCGGCCAAGGCATCGACGCGCGCGCGCAGCTCGGCGTAACTCAGGCTCGCGCCGTAGAATACCGTCGCCGAATGGGACGGCCGGTCATTCGCCGCGCGTGCCAGTGCGTCGTAAAGCGTCCCTTCCGGCATCACGAGATGCCAGGGCTCATCCGCCGGCCAGGCCGGCGAGCGATGGGGAGTTGCGTGGTCCGCGCTCACCCGTGCTCCTCGTCGGCAATATCGAGGCCGTGGTCGAGCGCATCGAGCAGCAGCGTAGCCTCGCGCTCGGAGATGACCAGCGGCGGCGCCAGGAACAGTGAGGTCTGCTCGCCGCTGGTGCCGATCACCGCGCCGGCCTCCAGCGCTCGCTCCGCGACACGCGAGGCGATCGGCACCTCGGTGGTGTCGGCATGCCAAGTGCGCCAGTCCGGACCGTGCAGCTCGACCGTCCAATGCAGCCCCTGCCCCGCCACGCGCTGCACGCTCGGATGCTTCTGCGCGATCGCGAGCAGGCGGCGGGCGAACAGCTTTTCGAGGCTCGCTACGCGATCCAAAATCCTGTCGTCGCTGACGACCTTCAGATAGGCGCTGACGGCGGCCATGCTGATGGGATGGCCGCGCAGCGTGCCGTAATTCTGCCAGCTCGTGCCCTTGAGCCGCTCGACGACATCTTTCGACACCACGACCGCGGCCACCGCTGCCGCGCCGCCGCCGAGCGACTTCCCGAGCGTGACGATGTCGGGGCGGCTTTCGGCACCCTGAAATGCGAACCAGCGTCCCGCGCGCCCTGCCCCGGTCACGACCTCGTCCGCAATCCAGTACGAGCCCGCCTGCCGCGCGCAGCGCGCCACCTCGTCCTGATAGTCGCCGTCGTAATAGATGCCGCCTTGGGTGTAGTCGATGATCGTCGCCGCGGTGTCGGAGAGCAGGCGCGGGGCATCCGACAGATATTCGCTCGGCGGCGTATTGTTGGCCGGTGCGCCGTAGATCGCGCCATCCGGCGCCGGCAAAATCCGTACCGGCGCCATCGGTGCCGGCAGCTGCGAGCCGCCTGAGTGCACCGCGAGCCCGCCATGCCATTGCGGCTGCACGGTCATGCTGCGCGACAGGCCGGTGATGCCGTGATAGGCGCGCTCGCGCGTCGCCAATGCCGAACGCTGCGTCAGCGCCTGGCAGAGCGAGAGCGCCATGTCGTTAGCCTCGCTGCCGCTGATGCAGAAGCGGACAGCGCCGACCCAATCCTCTTCACCCCTGAACGCAGTGGTCATCAGGTCGTCGGCGGCCTGCTCGCGGCCGACCCAGGTCCAGCCTTCGTTCACGACCGGCGTATCGGCTGCACGGCGGATCGCCTCCACCATCGCGGGATGACGATGCCCGAGACCGCCGCCGGTGTTGCTGCCGTCGATGAGCTTGCGACCGTCCGCGAGGTGAAAGTAGACGCCCTCGCCGCCGACCACGGCCATCGGCGCGCTGTCGCCCGCATTCAGCCCGGTTCGCAACAATCTGCTCATCGCAATCCCTTCATTCCGCGGCCACGGCGCCGTAGCCACCGCCGCCGCACATCTCGATCGTGACGAGATCGTCCTGCTGCAACACAAGATTTGATTTGCCGTCGATCGCAACGTTTGCGCCCTGCCGGAGCAGCGAGATGCGGCAGGCCTTGCCGGCCTCGCCGCCCTGCATGCCGAACGGCGCAATCACCATGCGTTCGATGCAGGTGGTCAGATGCATCGAGGGTGCGAGGATGCGATAGGTGCGCACGGAGCCGTCACCGCCGCGATGAGCCCCCGCGCCGCCGGACCGTCGGCGAATGGCCTGCTGCTCGAGGCGGATCGCGTAGCTCGCCTCGATCACCTCGACCGGCGTGTTCGACGTGTTGGACAGATGCACGCGGGTCGCCGACATGCCGGCCCGATCGTGCCGCGCGCCCTCGCCGCCGCCATGGACCTCGTAGAGCATCTTCCAGGAACCGTTCGGCCGCGGCTCGGCAAAGAACAGCACGCCCGCGGTGGTCGCCCCGCCGGCCGACAGCCGCTCGGGAATCGTGTCCTGCATCGCGCGGAAGATCGCATCGACGATGCGCATGGAGGTCTCGTGGTTGCCGGCGGCAACGGACGCCATCCAGCCCGGCTCCAGGATCGAGCCCGGGCGCGTGATGATGGTCAGGGGCCGGAGTGCACCCGCATTCTGGTTCATGTCGCGTCCGCTCATGATGCGCGCGGCATAGGCGACGGCCGAGCGCGCCATGAACGGCGTGGTGTTGCAGAAGTTCGAGACGCGGTCGCAGCTTCCGGAGAGGTCGAAGGTCGCCTCATCGCCGCGAATCGTGATCTTGACGTGGATGCGCGCGGGCGCGTTGTTCTCGCCGCCGTCGTCGAGGTAATCCTCGCCTTCGTAGACGCCATCCGGCAGCGCGCGGAGCGCCTCGCGCATCTCGATCTCGGAGAGATCGTGCAGGCGCGACTGCGTCGCCGTGAAGACCGCCTTGCCGTGCTCGCGACAGAGCTCGACGATGCGCTTCTCGCCGGCCTTGGTCGCCGCGATCTGCGCGAGCAGGTCGCCCTCGCAGGATTCGGCATCGCGAACGTTGGCCTTGAGCAGCTGCACGATCGGGGCGTTGACGCCGGCCGCAGTCGCGATCAGCACCGGCGGAATGCGCATCGCTTCCTGGAACGTGTCGATGGCTTTTGCGAAATAGCTGCCGGGCCAGGTGCCGCCGATATCGGGCCAGTGCGCGAGGCTGACCGCGAACGCCACGATCTCGCCGTCGACGAAGACGGGACGCACGACCTTGACGTCGTTGAGATGATTGCCGCCGAGCGCGCCGACATTGTAGATCAGCACGTCACCGTCGTTCAGGGTCTCGATCGGCACGACCTTCAGAAGTTCCGGAACGGTGTAGGCCATCGCGCCGAGATGGATCGGGATGTCGCGGCCCTGCCCGACCAGACCGCCGCGGCCGTCCGTGATCGCCGACGACAGATCGCCGGCCTCGCGCAGCAGCGGCGAACGCGCCGAGCGCGTCATCACCAGGCTCATCTCTTCGGCGGCGGCGGAAAGCCCGTGCCTGATGACTTCGACGACGAACGGATCGAGCTTCATGCCGCCCTCCGCGTCAGGAACAGATTGCCAGTTGCATCGGGCCGCGCCTGCCAGCCGGGCGGCACCACCACCGTGGACCAGGCGTCTTCGATGATGGCGGGACCGCTGACGATGTCGGTCATTGCGGCGCGGTCGATGATCGCGGTTGCGATGTCGTGGAAGCCGTCGAACGAGCAGGTACGCTGTCCGGTGGACACCGCGCGGGCCACGGTCGCCGGCCGGCTGACAACGGTCGTCGACGGGCGGCGCGCCTGCACACGCACGGATTCGATGACGCAGGGCTCGCTCGTCGCGTAGCCGAAGAGCTCGTGATGCCGCGCCAGAAAATCCTTCTTGAGCCTGCCGACGTCGAGCGGCAACGCGAATGGCACCGGAATGGCGTCGTTCTGCGCCGCGTAGCGCATCAAGGCTACCAGCTCGACCTGGATCTCCGCCTTCGCAACCCCATTCGCGATGAGCGGTGCGGACGCATCGGCGATCAAGGTCCCGATCCGTTCCGACACGCGCGCGAGATCGATGCCATCGAGCGCCGCGCGAAAGGTCTGCTGCTGGAGGAAGCTGAAATCGGCGGTGAGGCAGCCCAGCGCCGAGAACGCGCTCGATGCGCTGGGCACGACGACCGCTGCAATCCCGTAGAGATCGGCAAGGCCCGCGGCGTGCATCGGGCCGCCGCCGCCGAAGGCGAGCAGCGTGCAGTCGCGCCCGTCGATGCCGCGCTCGACGGTGACGCGGCGGAGCGCACGCGCCATCGTCGCGTTTGCGACCTTGATGATGCCGAGCGCGGTCTCGGTCAGGCTCAGTCCAAGCGCGCGGGCGATCGGGGCGATGACATCAGCGGCGGCCTTGATATCGATCCCGATGCGGTCACCGAGTTTTGTTTCGGGATTGAGATAGCCGAGCACCGCGTTGGCATCCGTGATCGTCGGCTCGGTGCCGCCGCGGCCGTAGCAGGCCGGCCCCGGCTCGGAGCCGGCGCTCTCCGGGCCGACCGTCAGGCCACCCGGACCGTTGCGCACGATCGATCCGCCGCCGGCACCGATGGAATGAACCGCGAGCATCGGCTGGCGCAGCGGCTTGTCACCGAGCATGCGGCCGTCGGTCATCTCGGCCTGGCCGTCCACGATCAGGCACACGTCGGTCGTGGTGCCGCCCATGTCGAAGGTCAGCATGCGTGATGTGCCGAGCTGACGCGCGATGCTGACGGAGGCCGAAACGCCAGCCGCGGGGCCCGACATCGCCATCACCAACGGCCGCCGCTTCACCGCCGAAATCGGGATCATCGCGCCGGCCGAATGAAACACCTGCAAGCCGGGGCCGATCGGCAGCCGCTGCTCCAGCTCGCTCAGATATTCCACCGCGATCGGCATCGCGGCCGCGTTGAACACGGTTGCCGAGGTCCGCTCATATTCGCGCGCCTCGGGATTGACCTCGTGCGACAGCGAGACGTGGGCAACGACGTCCTTGAGACGCTCGCCGAGCATTTTTTCGTGCACGGGGTTGGCATAGGCATGCAGCAGGGCCACCGCGACGCTCTGCACGCCGGTCTGTTTCAGCCACGCCACCAGCCGCTCGATCTCCGATTCATCCAGCGCCTTCAGAACCCGGCCTTCGTGATCGAGGCGCTCGGCGAGCCCGAAACATCGTTCGGGCGGCACAAGGGGCGGCGATTTCGGCGGAATGTCGAGACGATAGAGATCGCGGCGGCGATAACGTGCGATCTCCAGCACATCGGCAAAGCCTTGGGTCGCGACCAGCGCCACCTTCGGCAGCCGGCCCTCGACGATGGCGTTGGTGACGCGCGTGGTGCCGTGGACGAAGCGCTTGACCTCGCTCTTGCGCAGGCCCACCGCCTCGATGGCCTCGAGCATCGCCTGAACGGGCGCCTGCGGGCGCGACGGCACCTTCGCGATCCGTGCCTCCGCGGAGCCACGCCGGATCGCGATGATATCGGTGAAGGTGCCACCGATATCGGTGCCGACTTCCCAGTGATTTTCGGATTCGCTCATGTGCAGGGTCAGCTACGGATGACGTCCTGACCGGACGCCGGGTCCTTCCCGTCCATCGCAACGTCCAATGCCAAACCGAGACCGCTCATCATGCATCCCCTGTCATGCCACCATGAGCGAGCGTGCGACAGAGCGATGGGCGCGGGATAGGGCCAGAGTTGTCGCAAACCACTAGACCAGCGCGCGAGCGACGCCGCGCACCGCGCCACCTGCTGCACGTTTTGGTGCAACGCTGCCCGCGCAAGGAGCACATCAATGAGGACTGTTCCACGCGAGAAAAGTGCAGCGCACCACGGATTTCTCCGCACAAATCATGACGCCTGCTGCACCGCAATCGGAGCGCTCAAAATCGTCTGTCTAATTTGCAGGCGATCGAACGGCATGATGGGATATTCGCCTGCCTATGAGCTATGCACGGCGGTCGCCTCAGCCTCTCTTTATTGTACGAACAGTCAGAGACGAGATTGCCGGGTCGGATGGTGCATTGCGGCGGCCGCTGCCGATGCAAGCCGCGATTCTCGCAAGCAGCGGAGATGCATCCTCGACGCGCAGCCGCCCGTAGCCGAACACCAGGCCTTGCAGCGTCGGCTGCGCCAGAAAATTCTGCGACAGTGGCTGCACGTGGATGCCGGCCTGCTTCAGGACCGCGGCCGCCTCGCGATCACTCATCCGCGCCCGCATCGCATCGGTGAACAGCGCCACCAGATGCAGTCCCGTCACCGCCGCGGACACGGTCAGATCGTCAGGCATCAGCGCGGCGATCGCATCGATCAACGCCTTTCGCCTGACGGCATAGACCCGGCGCATCCCGCGCAGATGCCGCAGCAGATGCCCCTCGCGCATGAACTCAGCCAGCGCCAGCTGACCGACGCCGGAGGTGTGGACGTCGATCCGCGCGCGGCCCCGGGAAAACCCGTCGATGAAATGCCTGTTGGCGACGATGTAGCCGAGCCGCAAGGCCGGCATCATGATCTTCGAGAAGGCGCCGAAATAGATCACCCGCCCCTCGCGATCGAGCGAGCGCAGCGAGGCGATCATGCTGTCCTGATGCCTGAACTCCGAATTGTAGTCGTCCTCGATCACCCAGACATCGTTCTTGTTGGCCCAGTCGAGCAGCTCGAGACGCCGCTCCAGCCCCATGCTGACGCCGAGCGGATATTGATGCGATGGCGTGACCACGATCAGCCGCGCCCCCGGCGCGCGCCTGATACCTTCCGAGACGACCAGCCCTTTGTCGTCGACCGGAACCGGAACGAGCTTCGCGCCGGCCGCCGTGAGCGCCCATCGCGCCTCGACAAAGCCGGGCTCCTCGACCCAGACCTCATCGCCGGGATCGAGGATCATCCGGCTACAGAAATCCAGCGCGCCTGATGTGCCCGATGTGACCACGACTTCGTCCGGCGAGCAGACCAGGCCGCGCACCGAGCCGAGGAAATTTGCGATCTCGCTGCGCAGCCGCGGATGACCTTCGGGCGGGAGATCGAGGCACTCCTGCTCGCGCGGATTTTGCCAGGCCTGGCGCAGCAGGCGCGACCAGTCCTTGAAGGGAAACGTCGAAATATCGGGCGCGCCGGGACTGAACTCCGACGACCAGTTGGTCTCGTAGTCGAAGGCGAGCAGCGATTGCCAGCGCTTCGACATATGGGCAGGCGCGGCCGCGGGCGACGCGACCGACGGCGGCTCCGCATGCGGTGTTGCGACCGATGCCACCATGACGCTGCCGCGCGGGGTCGATTCAAGATAGCCCTCGGCGTAGAGCAGGTCCCACGCGGTCAACACCACCGTGCGCGAGCAGCCCAACTCCCGCGCGATCTCGCGCGATCCCAGAAATTGCGTTCCGGCCGGAAAGACGCCGCGCAGGATGCAGCCCCGGATGTGGGCCGCGATCTGCAAGTGCAGCGGCACGGCCGAATTCCGGTCGATATGCATCCCCGCTAGGGATACGCGCTGGTGCGGCTGACGATCTCTGTCCATCACATGGAGGCGGCTGTTGGATCGGCCGGCGATGGCCGCCAGCGTTCCCTCAGGATGCGTCAAGAGCGGATTCGGGTCCAGCCTCGGCTGGATCAGTCACCCCGACCGTGTGGTAGGCGCGGCCGAAATAGATTAGATTGTCGGTGCAGCCGGATCGTTGCACGGCCACGACGCGGCAGAACAGCACGTCATGCGTGCCGACATTGACGATATCGGCAATCCGGCAGTCGAACGCCGCGGCGCAATCGGCCAGCACCGGCGCACCGGTTGCGAGTGTCGACCACGCGGCCGCGGCAAACCGTTCCTCGGCGGGCACCTTGCCGCCGAACAGCCGGGACAGTGGCTCGTGCCGGGCCGCGAGCACGTTGACGCACACCACCTCGTTCTGCGTCACGCTGGCATAGGCCGAGGACGCGCGGTTGATGCAGACCAGAAGCGTCGGCGGATCGTCGGTGACGCTGCAAATCGCGGATGCGGTAAATCCGGCGCGACCCGCGCTGCCGTCGGTCGTCACGATGTTGACGGCCGCACCGAGACAGGCCATCGCGTCGCGGTAGTCCTGTGGGGCCACGTCCTGCATCGGCGTCTTCACCCCTCGATGGCAGGCGCAAACGCCAGTTCGCGCAGCACCTGTGCCAACACGGAGGCGCCGGCGGCAACATGATTTGGCTCAGCCCATTCGTGCTCGACATGGCTTGCGCCGTCGCGGCACGGAATGAAGATCATCGCGGCGGGACAGATCTTGGCGAGATGGCGGGCGTCGTGACCGGCGGCCGAGAGAATGGCCATCGCAGGATGCCCCTGCCCTCGCGCGGCCTCTGCGATGCTTGCCCGCAGGCGCGCATCGAACACGTTTGACGGCGCATCGACGAGCGGTGTTACCGTGACCGTGCAAGGTGCGGCATTCTCCTGGCAAAGAGCCACGATGTGCACACCCGCCGCATCGAGCACCGCATTGTCAGGATGGCGCAGATCGATGCTGAAGCTGACGCGCGAAGGCACCACCGACGGCGCGTTCGGCGTGACGGTGACCCGGCCGATGGTGAACTTGATGTCGGCATCGACCGTGCCGATCTCCGCATGGAGCGCGGTCGCCATCCGGGCAAAGGCCGCGAGCGCATCCCGCCTCTCCTGCTGCGCCAGCGTGCCGGCGTGTCCTTCGGCGCCCTCGACCACCACCTGAAACGTCTTCTTGCCCTGGATGCCGGTGACGACACCGATGGTGCAGGCGGCCGCCTCCAGCAGCGGCCCTTGCTCGATGTGCAATTCGAGATAGGACCCGACTGCGAAGCCGAGCGGCCGGTGCGGCAGATCAGGAAAGGCCTGGTGGAGACGATCGAGCGCTTCGCCGACGCTGATGCCGTCTGCATCGCGCGCGGCGCGGATTGCGTCCATGTCGCGTTCGCCGGTAAAGGCCTCCGAGCCCATCATGCCCGGGGCAAAGCGCGAGCCTTCCTCGTTCATCCAGGCGACGATGATGACATCGCGTGCCGGCGCGTCACCCTGCTCGACGAGCGAGACCGCCGCCTCTAACGCCGCCATGACACCGGCCGCGCCGTCGAACTTCCCCCCGGTCGGCTGGCTGTCGAGATGACTGCCGAGCAGGAGCGGCGGCGCGTCGCGATCGCGCCCGGCCAGCGTCAGGAACAGATTTCCCGCAGCATCCGTCGACGGCGTCAGGCCCGCCTCGCGTGCCCAGCCGATGACGCGGCGCCAGGCGGCAATCTCGCCGTCACTCAGTGCCTGACGGTTGACCCCGCCGGCGGGCGTCGCGCCGATCTCGGCGAGTGCCATGAGGCGGGTCCAGAGCCGATCGGCGTTGATCAACGTGCTCGATCCCATCGACCTACTTCGTGCGCATGATCTGCCCCGGCAGCGCGCGCGGATCGCGCGGCAGCCAGCGCCCGGCCTCAACCTGAGCGATGAACTCGGCGAGCAGCGCGTTGAACGCCGCCGGCTCTTCCAGATTGAGCGTGTGGCCGGTCTTGGGGAAGACGGAGAGACCGCAGGCCGGAATGGTCTTCTTCAGGAAGATGCCGGGCTGGAGACAATGATCGTCCTCGTCGCCGACGACGACCAGCGTCGGCACCATCATCTTCTTCAAGCCGTCTTCGAGATCGTAGAAAGACGGCCGCCGCGCCTGGACGCCGCGCATGGTGTTGGCAGCGCCGCGATCGGAATGGGTGGCGAGGCGATCGGCGAATTCCTGCCAGCCGCGCGGATCCTTGTTCTGGAACTGCACGCGGCTCGCGCCAAGCGCATAGATCTTCGAGAATTCCCTGGCGCCCTGTTTCTCGAAATGGTCGGCGACTTCGCGCGAGACCCCGCGAAAATACTCCTCGAACTCCTTCTCACAGCCATAGCCTGCGCCAGCCACGGTGAGCGACAAGGCGCGTTCCGGCGTGCGCAGGCCGAAATGCACCGTGCAGAAGCCGCCCATCGACAGGCCGACGATGTGCGCCTTCTCGATTCGGAGCGCATCGAGCACGGCGACCGCATCGTCAGCGGCGATCGCCTGCGAATAGGCCTCCACGCTGTCAGGCACATCCGACGGTGGATAGCCGCGCGCGGCGTAGGTGATGCAGCGGTGGCGCCGGCTGAAATAACGCAGCTGCGGCTCCCAGCTTTCGTGATTGCCGCCGAATTCGTGGATGAAGAGGATCGGCGTGCCCTCGCCCGCCTCCTCCACATGGAGCTTCACACCGTCTTTGGTGGAGATCATCGTCATCGGCATCATCCCTAGAATTGCGCCGGCAGGTCGTTGAGCGTGCGCGCTTGTGCAACCATGTCCGGCAGCAGCGTGCAGAGCTTTTCGACCCACGCCTGCGGCACGGAGGTGCTGATCTTGACGAAACGGTCGCCGAAGCGCTGCGTGTGATACGTGCCCTGGCGAATCATGATGCCCTGCCGGCGATAGCACTCGACCAGCGCCTCGGGACGGATGCCCGCCGCGATGGTCTCCAGCACCAGAAAGTTTCCGTGCGAAGGCATGATCGGCAGCGCCAATCCTTCAATCGCCGCAGCCGCCTCCTGGATCATCGCCTTGTTGGCCCGGTCGGTGCTTCGGACCTTCTTCATCCATTCGGCCTTGACCGACAACCCCGCCTGCGCCGCGCGCTGGGCGATGACGCTCGCGCCGAGCACGCTCGTGGACGTCAGCGCCAGTTCCTCGAACAGATCGGGAGCAGCGACCAGAGCACCGATGCGGAGGCCGGCAAGGCCGAGCCATTTCGAAAAGCTGGTCGAAACGACCGAGCCTTGCGGCGCCACGTGAAGCGCCGGCGTGTGGCCATCGGCGAAATCGCGGTAGGTGCAGTCGTGCACCAGCAGCGCGCCGCAATCGCGCGCAATCGCCGCAAAACTCTCGATCTCCTCGCGCGTGTAGCGGATGCCGAGCGGATTGTTGGGATCGACGAGATAGATGATCGCGGTGCGCTCATCGACATTCGCCCTCAACGCCTCGGGCGTCAGGCGGTAGCTGCAGGCCGGATCGTAGATCGGAATCTCGATCACCTCGGCGCCCTGCTGGCGCGCGAACAGGCACGGCCATTTCCAGGTCGGATCGGTCGTCACCAGCGTCGTGCCGGGCTTGCAGCGCGCGCGACAGATCATCGCCAGCGCGTTGACGCCGCCCTCGGTCACCAGCGCCTCTGCGCCCGGTGTGCCGAGGTCGGCGACGATCGCAGCGCGCAACGCCTCGAAGCCGAGCGGCGGGGCATAGGCGTTGAACTCGCCAGCCTCGATCGAGCGCAGCATCGCCTCGCGCACGGCGGGGTGGCTCTCGACATGGTTGGTGTTCTGGCCGAGCCAGTAGAGTCCCGGCGTCGCCGAGAGCTCGTCGAAATAGCGGTTGCGGACCAGTGCCGCGGATTGAGGCTTCGACATCGACGCCTCAGATCACCGAGCCGCGAGCGGCGATGCCGCCGTCGATCGTCACCACGGTGCCGGTGATGTAGCCGGACCTCGGCGAGGACAGGAAGGCGACGAGATCGGCGACCTCCTCCGATGTCGCCGGCCGCTTGCCCGGATATTTGTCGAACAGCTCCTCCCAGCGGCTTTCGTCGCCGAGCATGTCGATCGCCTTGCGCTTCATGATCTTGAGCATGCGGTCGGTGGCAACCGGTCCCGGATTGACCGCGACGACGCGCACGCCGTGATCGAGGCTGCGGCCGCCGAGCGCTTTGGTGAAGGACATCAGCGCGGCGTTGCCGGTCGAGCCCGCGATATAGCTCGCGTCCCAGTTCTCGCCGGAATTGCCGATGATGTTGATGATGACGCCGTCCTTGCCCTTCATGCGCGGATAATAGAGACGCGACAGCGTGATGTAGCCGAACACCTTGAGATCGAAGCCGCGCCGCCAGGCCGCGTCGTCGAGGATTTCCAGCGAGCCGGCCGGGATGTCGCCGGCATTGTTGATGAGGATGTCGATGTCGCCGACCTCGGCAGCGAGCTTCTCCATCGCAGCCGTGCTCGACAGGTCGAGCGCGTGGATGGTGATCTTCACGCCAAAGCGGGCTTCCAGATCACGCTTGGCCTGGAGCATGGCCTCGCCGTTGCGGGCGGCGAGATGCAAATGGCAGCCCTCCGCGGCGAAGAGTTCGGCCACCGCAAGTCCAATTCCTTTCGACGCGCCGGTGATCAGGGCGGTCTTGTTCGTCAGCTTCAGGTCCACTCCGGGTCTCCAGGATGCAAGCTAGATATACAAGGTCTAGCAATTTGCATACCAAGAGACCCAGGGGTCATTCGAAGGCGGCGAGGAAGTCCAGAAGGTTGTCGCCGAGCAGGTTGACGTGGTCCCGCATCGCGCTGTGCGCCCGCTCCGGATCATGGGCCAGGATCGCCTGCATGATCGCCTCATGTTCGCGGATAGTGTCGGCGATCCGGTTCGGCATGCGCGTCACCCGGCGGCGATACGCCGCCACCTGGTTGCGCAGCTTGCGGGTCTGCTCGGCCAGGAAGGCGTTGCGCGAGGCTTCATAGATCGCTTCGTGGAATTCCTGGTTGATGTCGTAGAAAACATCGATGTCGCCGGTTTCACCTGCCGCCACAAGCCTCTGGTGAATCTCGCCAATTTCAGTCCCCCAGGCCTGGGAGACGCGCCTTGCGGCGAGCCGCGCGCAGAGCCCCTCCAGCTCCGCCATGACCTGGAACATCTCGATCAGCGCCTGCGCCTTGATGCTGCGGACGGTCGCCCCTTGCCGGCCGCGCAACTCGACCAGGTTGTTGGCGGCCATCAGGCGGAATGCCTCCCGCACCGGCGTGCGCGAGACGCCGAAGCGCTGCGCGATCTCCTGCTCGTCGAGCCGGCTGCCCGGCTCGAGATGCCCCGCCGCGATTGCCCCTTCGAGCTTCAGGCGCAGGCTCTCGGCGAGCGTCATTCCCGGGCTGGCCGGCAAGCCTTCCTGCCCATTTTTCACGCGCCTGCCTGCGGCATGTGCACCAATATCCGCCATCATGTTTCTCCGATATCGATATACGTATACAAAATGGCACCAATCTTCCAGTGAACCGACCGATTTTCTCGCGGATACGCGCGCAGCTCCCGGATATCCACCTTCGAACTCGCAAATCTTATGCCTGATTTTCCGCGAAATCGCACTGGCACACGAGTTGCTAAGAGATTTCGACGCGGTCCGCTTTCGTATGCGAATGGCCGCCGCCATTATACAAGGACATCCCGGTGCAGGCTGCCCGCCTCCCCAATCCCGGACCGGCCACCGAAGCCCCGCAGGCGCAACCGAAGCCTGAGCCGCTGCTCGAACTGCGTGCGATCAACAAGACCTTCGGTCCCGTCGCGGCGCTGTCGGGACTTCAGGCGAGCGTTACCCCCGGCGAGTTCGTCACCGTCGTCGGCCCGAGCGGCTGCGGCAAGAGCACGCTCTTCAACATCGTCGCGGGCCTCGAGGAGCCGGATACCGGCGGCATCCTGCGCTTCGAAGGCAAGAGCTGCCATTCGGCCGACCTGCTCGGCCGCGTCTCCTTCATGCCGCAGCGCGACCTGCTGTTTCCCTGGCGCAACGTCGTCGACAACGCCATCCTCGCGCTCGAGGTCGAAGGCATGCCGCGCGACCAGGCGCGCGCCAAGGCGCTGAAGATGCTGCCCGAGTTCGGGCTCGCCGGCTTCGAGAAGCAATATCCCAATCAATTGTCCGGCGGCATGCGCCAGCGCGTCGCCCTGATGCGGACCTTCCTGTTCGAACGCGATCTGATGCTGCTGGATGAGCCGTTCGGCGCGCTCGATGCGCTGACGCGGGCGATGATGCAGCGCTGG
Source organism: Bradyrhizobium sp. WSM2254 (assembly GCF_000472645.1). Classification (NCBI taxonomy): domain Bacteria; kingdom Pseudomonadati; phylum Pseudomonadota; class Alphaproteobacteria; order Hyphomicrobiales; family Nitrobacteraceae; genus Bradyrhizobium; species Bradyrhizobium sp. WSM2254. The sequence goes on from NZ_KI421445.1 coordinate 290,907, forward strand.
CTGCTCGACGTCTGGCAGAAATACCGCCGCACCATTCTCTTCATCACCCATGACGTCGACGAGGCGATCTTCCTCGGCGACCGCGTGCTCGTCATGACGGCGCGTCCCGGCTCGGTGAAGCTCGAACAGGTCGTCGACCTTCCCCGTCCGCGCCGGCCCGAGATCGTCACCTCCCCCGAATTCGTGCGCCTCAAGCGCACGCTGCTCGATGCCATCGAGGAGGAAAGCATGAAGTCGTTCCAATCCTCCATCGCGCAGGAGAAGACGCCGTGAACGCGATGTCAGCGCCGCAAGCCGCGCCGCGCGGGATCGAGCCGGCCGAGTGGGATGCCCGGGTCAAGCTCGCGGCCTGCTATCGCATGGTCGCCAAGCTCGGGATGGACGACCTCATCTACAACCACATCTCCTTGCGCGTGCCCGGCCACGAGGACCAGTTCCTGATCAATCCCTACGGCCTGCTGTTCGACGAGATCACGGCGTCGAGCCTGGTGAAGATCGACACTGGGGGTAACAAGCTCGACGACACGCCGCAGGCCGTCAACGTTGCGGCCTTCGTCATCCATGCCGCGATCCACACCTCGAACCACGACGCGGCCTGCGTGCTGCACACCCATTCCGACGCGAGCGTCGCGGTCTCAGGGCAGGAGAAAGGCCTGTTGCCGCTCAGCCAGTTCGCGATGCGCTTCTACGACCGCCAGGCCTTTCACGACTACGAAGGCGTCGCCATCGACCTCGACGAGCAGGTTCGCCTGGTGCGGGATCTCGGTCCACACAAGGTCATGCTGATGCGCAATCACGGCATCCTCACCGTCGGACGGACGCCGGGCGAGGCCTTCATGCTGCTCTATTATTTCGAGCGCGCCGCGCGGATCCAGCTCCAGATGCAAGCGGCTGCCGCGGCCGGCGCCAAGCTCGTGATGCCGCCACACGAGGTCTGCGAGAAAGCCGCGCGCCAGTTCTGGGAATTGCAGGGCGACATCCTCGTGCCCGGCGAACGCGAATGGCCGGCGCTGATGCGCCAGCTCGACCGCACCGATCCATCTTATCGCAATTGATTTTCACCGCCTGGAGTATGACCATGTTAAGCCGACGCCACGCTTTCTCCGTCCTCTCCGCCATCGCACTGGCGACCGGCTCGCTTGTCACGCCCGCGCCCGCGGCCGAGTTGCAGAAGGCGAGCCTGCGCCTGAAATGGCTGCCGCAGGCACAGTTCGCCGGCTTCTATGTCGCGGCTGCCAAGGGCTACTACAAGGCCGAGGGCATCGACCTCACCATCAATCCCGGCGGGCCCAACCTGCTCACCGAAAACCTGGTCGCGACCGGCGCCGACACTTTCGGCCTGTCCGGCGGCACCGACAGCGTGTTCGCCGCGCGCGACAAGGGACTGCCGATCGTCTGCATCGGTGTGTCGCACCAGATCACGCCCTTCATCTTCGTCACCCGCAAGGACGGGCCGGTGAAGACGATCCAGGATTTTAAAGGCAAGACGGTCACCACCTGGTTCACAGGTGCCAACCATGTGCTGAACGGCATGCTGGCCAAGGAAGGCATCAAGCCGGATGAATTGAAGATCCAGCCGCAGCAGGTTTCAGTGACGCCCTTCGTGGACGGCAACGTCGACGTGATCACGGCGACCTATTACAACGAGTTCTACACCATCCAGTCGCGCATGCCGAAGGACAGTTTGAAGACCTTCGTCGCCGAGGATTACGGCATCACCTTCCCGCGCGACACGCTGATCGTGGCCGAGGCGACCGCCAAGGAAAAGCCGGAGCTGGTCAAGGCATTCCTGCGTGCTTCGCTGAAAGGCTGGAAGGACGCTTTCTCCGATCCCAAGGGCGCCGTCGACACCGTGATGGCCACAGCCCCGACGCTCGACCGCGCGCAGCAGGAATTCATGCTCACCGAGGTGAAACGCCTGATGACCGCAAGCGCGGCGGCGAAGAACGGCATGTTCTGGATCGATGCCGACGCGGTCAAAACCGCCCACGACTTCTTCCTGAAGTACGGCGTGATCTCCAAGCCGCTGGATCTTGCTGTCGCGTATGATGCAAGCTTCATCCAGAGCGTTTCGCAGGCGGACCGGCTGCCGTGACCAGCCCTGTGGCGACATCGCTTGGTGACGCCGGCGCGGCTGCGCGGTCGATCGCGATGCCGGCTTCGCTGCGCAAGCTGGTCCGGCTCCTGCTCGGCCTTGCGATTGCGGCGGTGATCTGGGAAGGCGCGGTGCAGCTGTTCGGCATCCGGCCTTATTATCTGCCGCGCCTCAGCACCATCCTGATGGCGATGGCGGCCACGCCCCGCGCCTATGTCGACGGCTTCCTGCGCACGCTCGCCGAAACCCTGATCGGCTTTGCGTCCGGCGGCGCCTTCGGCGTGCTCATGGGCGTCGTGTTCTTCCGCGTCCGAGCGCTGCGCGAGATGGTGTTTCCGATCTTCGTGGTGTCGCAGACCATTCCGGTCATCGCCTTCGGCGCGCTCGTGGTGCTGTGGTTCGGCAATACGCTGCTCGCCAAGGCGATCATTGCGTTCTATCTGACCTTCTTTCCGGTGACGGTGAACACGCTGCTGGGCCTCGAAACCGTCGATCCCAAGCAGGTCGCCCTGATGCGCAGCTTCGGCGCCTCCAACCGCCAGCTCCTGCTCCGCTTGCAGCTTCCAACCGCATTGCCGCAGATCTTCGTCGCGCTGCGGCTCGCCGCATCGCTCAGCCTGGTCGGGGCCATCGTCGGCGAATGGTTCGGCGACACCACCGGGCTCGGCGTGCTGCTGCTCCAGGCCATGTTCACCGAGAACGTCGTCGCGATCTGGGCCGCCCTGCTCGCCGCAGCGCTACTCGGCACCGGCTTCTATGCGGTCGTCGCCGCGGTCGAGCGACGGCTGGTGTTCTGGAACGCCGAGCAATGAGCCGCGCGCTTGCCTCACCTTCGCTCGCCGTCCAGCGCGGCATCCTGGGCGCCGTCCTCCTGGTCGCATGCTGGGAAGGCGCGGCGCGCGGACTGCATCTGCCGGCCTATGTTCTGCCCGCGGTCAGCGATATCCTCGCAGGCCTCTGGTCCAAGCGCGCAACGCTCATCGATGCCGCCGGCTACACTCTGCTCGAAGCGCTGGTCGGCTACGGCCTCGGCTGCCTGATCGGTATCGGCCTCGCCGTCGCGATCGCATTGGCGCCGGCGCTTCGCAGCGCGATCCTGCCGCTCGCGACCGCGATCAATTCGGTGCCCGTGGTCGGCTATTCGCCGCTGATCCTGCTCTGGTTCGGCATCGGCGTCAGCTCGAAGATCGTGATGGTGGCGATGGCGGTGAGCTTCACCATCCTGCTCTCGATGCTGGCCGGGCTCGACCGTGTCGACCGCCGCGCCGTCGATCTCATGAAGAGTTTTGGCGCAAGCCGCTTCGGTGTGCTGTGGCGCCTGCGCCTGCCGACTGCCCTGCCGCTGCTGCTCGCCGGCATGCGCGTCTCGACCGTGCGCAGCGTCATCGTGGCGATCGTCACCGAGATGCTCGGCGCGCATGGCGGGCTCGGCTGGGTGATCTACCAGGCCGTGCTCCAGATCGACTTCGTCCAGGTCTGGGCGGCGATCTTCGTCGCATCCGCGGCGAGCCTCGCCTTCTTCGGCCTGATCGGTTTCCTCGAACGCAAGATCCTGTTCTGGACATGACGCCATGAAACGACAGATGCATCTCGGCCTGTTCATCCTGGGAACCGGCAGCCACGTCGCCGGCTGGCGCTATCCCGGCGCAGTCGACAGCTTCCAGGACTTTGCGGCGATCCAGGAGATCGGCCGCACCGCCGAGCGCGGCAAGTTCGACCTGATCTTCATGGGCGACAATCTCTATGCCGATGCCGCCGCCCATCCCTCCTACACGCTGCGGCTCGAGCCGTTGACGATGCTCGCCGCGCTCGCGACGTCGACAAGTCATATCGGGCTCGGCGCGACCGTCTCGACCACCTACAGCGATCCGTTCTCGGTCGCGCGCGTGTTCGCCTCGCTCGACCACATATCCAAGGGCCGCGCGGCGTGGAATGCGGTGACGACGGCCAATCCGGCCACGGCCGCGAATTTCGGCACCACCCATCCCGACCACGCGCGGCGCTACGAGATGGCCGGCGAATTCCTCGATGTCGTCAAAGGCCTGTGGGACGGCTGGGCTGACGATGCCATCGTCGCCGACCGCGCCAGCGGTCTCTACATCGACCCGGCAAAACTCCGCCCGATCGACCATGACGGCGCGTTCTTCAAGGTGAAGGGCCCGCTCAACATCGGCCGCAGCCCGCAAGGCCGCCCCGTCGTGCTCCAGGCCGGCGGCTCCGAGGCCGGCCAGGCTCTCGCCGCACGCACCGCCGATATCGTATTCTCGGTGGTGCAGGACATCGAGGAGGCCAAGGCCGGTTACACGTCGTTGAAGACGCGACTGCCGGCGTTCGGCCGCAAGGCCGACGACGTCACGGTGCTGCCGGGCGTGATGCCCGTCGTCGGCCGCACCGACAAGGAGGCGTTCGAGAAGCTCAACGTGCTCCAGAGCTTTGTCAGCGGCAGCAATGCGCTCGCGATCCTGTCCGACCGCTTCGGCCGGGACATGTCGGCCTACGATCTCGATGGACCGATCCCGGACATCGCCCCGTCCGACAGCTATCACAGTTTCGCCAGCGTCATGCTCGCCAAGGGCCGCCGCGAGAACATGACGCTGCGCGATCTCTACAATCTCACCGCCGCCGCGCGCGGTCATTGGGTGCTGTGCGGCTCGGCCGAGCGCATCGCCGATACGCTCCAGCTCTGGTTCGAGGAGCATGCCGCCGACGGCTTCAACGTCATGCCGCCCTATTTCCACGAAGGGTTCGCGGATTTCGTCGAGCTCGTCGTGCCGATCCTGCAGGAGCGTGGGCTGTTCCGTGCGGACTATGAGGGGACGACGTTGCGGGATCACCTCGGCCTTGCGCGGCCGGCCAATCCGTTCTTCCAGGCTTAGAGCGCGCCGGCGATCCGAAGTGCCCGTTCCAGCGCCCGCAATTCGTTCGCCATTGCCGCCGGCTGCGGCGGCCGTACCGCATCGCATGAGAGCCGCCCGAGCAGCTTCAGGCAGGCCTTGAGCCGTACTGTTGCCCGTCCCCCCGGCGCATCGCGGTAGATCGCGACCGCAAGCGGATAGAGCTTCTCGTGCGCGGCACGCGCCCGCTGCCAATCGCCCGCCTCGGCAGCTTTCCAGAGGCTGACCACCAGTTCCGGCACGACGCAGGCGAGGCTGACCTGGCTGCCGGCCGAGCCGACGATGTAGCTTGTCAGTAGATGCTCGTCGCCGGAGCCGAGCACGACGAACTCCGGACGCAGCTTGTGAATCAACCTCAGATTCTGCTCGTAAGTCGCGACCTCCCAGCTGCCTTCCTTGATCGCGACGAAGCGGCGATCGGCGATGAGCCGCGTAAGCAGCGGCGGCGCATAGGCCATGGCTCCCGCGCCGACCGGCGCTGCGTAGAGCATCAAGGGTGCGGATGTCGCTTCGCGGATAAGGCGGTGATGCGCGATGACGCAGTCATCGGCGTGACCGAGCGCCCAGCTGTTGGGGGGGAACACCAGAAGCCCGTCCGCGCCCGCCCGCTCCAGCGCGGCCGCCTCGCGCGCGGCCTCCAGGCTCGATTCGTGATTGACGCCAGAGACGATCAGGCAGTCTTTCGGTGCGTACTCGCGCGCCAGCTCCACCACGCGCTGTTTTTCGGCAAGCGACAGCACAAAATTCTCACCGGCGTGGCCGTTGACCAACAGCCCATTGATGCCCGGCGTGGACGCAACCGCGGCGAGATGCGCCGCCAGCTGCGCATCATCTATCCCATAATCGGGTGTCATCGGCACGATCGTGGCGGCATGGATGCCGCGCAGGCGATCGCCGAATGTCCGCATCCCGCTCGACATCGGCTAGTGAATGATCTGGTCGAGGAACGTCCGCGCCCGCTCGGACTTCGGATGCTGGAAGAACTCCTCCGGCGCAGCCTGCTCCACGACCTTGCCCTCGTTCATGAACACGATGCGGTCGGCGACCTCGCGGGCGAAGCCCATCTCGTGGGTCACGCACAGCATGGTCATGCCCTCCTCCGCGAGCTTCTTCATCGTTTCCAGCACCTCCTTGACCATCTCGGGGTCGAGTGCGGAGGTCGGCTCGTCGAACAGCATGATCTTCGGCCGCATGCACAGCGCGCGTGCGATGGCGACGCGCTGTTGCTGGCCGCCCGAGAGCTGGCCGGGAAATTTCTCGGCCTGGTCCGGAATCCGGACTTTTGTCAGGAAATGCATGGCGAGGTCCTTTGCCTCCGCCTCACTCATGCTGTTCACCGTCATCGGTGCCAGGACGCAGTTCTCCAGCACCGTCATGTGCGGGAACAAGTTGAAGCTCTGGAACACCATGCCGGTGTCGCGCCTGACCGCATCGATGTTCTTGCGCTGATGATCGAGCTCGATGCCGTTGACGTAGATCAGGCCCTCGTCGTGCTTCTCGATGTGGTTGATGCAGCGGATGAGCGTCGACTTGCCCGAGCCGGAGGGACCGCAGACCACGATCTTCTCGCCCTTGGCGACCTTGAGATCGACCTGGTTCAACGCGGTGAAGTCGCCATAGTGCTTGTAGACGGCCTCCATGCGAACCGCAGGCACATCGCGCAATTGCGGTTGCGCCGTTGCGCCTTCGACACCACTGGCCGTATTCATCGACATCTCGCTCATGCCCGGGCCTCCACGCTTGCCTGCGCAACCGGCGCCGTCGCCGCGATCCGCCTCGACTTCGCGGCACTCGACCGGCCAAAATGCTTCTCCAGCCGGCGTTGAATCGCATCCCAGACCGAGGTGAGGATCAGGTAATAGGCCGTGGCCGCCGCGTAGACTTCGAGGATCTGGAAATGCTCCTGCATCAGCATGTCGCTGCGGCGCATGAGCTCCTCGACCGAGATCACCGAGGCGAGCGACGTCGCCTTCAGAAGCGAGTTGATGGAGTTGCCGAGCGGCGGGATCATCAGCCGGAACGCCTGCGGCAGGGTCACACGGCGGAACGTCACCCAGGGCGACAGGCTGAGCGCCCAGGCGGCTTCGCGCTGCCCTGCCGAAACGGCCATGAAGCCGCTGCGCACGATCTCGGCGAGGTAGGCCGCCTCGTTGAGGATCAGGCCGACCAGCGCGCAGGTGATCACGGAGAACTTGATCCCGAGCTGCGGCAATCCGCTGTAGATCACCACGAGCTGGATCAGCAGCGGCGTGCCGCGGAAGAACCAGATGTAGAAGCGCGAGAAGCCAGAGAGCACCGGGTTGGACGACATGCGCATCAATGCGATGCCCATGCCGAGGATCAATCCGCCGATGACCGCCGCCACCGTCAAGCCGATGGTGACGAGCACCCCCTTCATCAGGAAGTAGTTGAAGAAATAGTTGACGGCGGCCGTCGGACTGAAATGGCTCATCGGCTCGTCTCCGTAGGTATCAGGCCGGACCCGGGCCGGCGATCGCAAGCGGCTGATCGGCCGGCATGCTGGTCAGGCCGAACTTGTCGAACAGCGCCTGGTAGCTGCCGTCGGCACGCATCGTGTTCAGCGCCTTGACGACGGCGTCGACCACCGTCTTGTTGCGGAAACCGAGCGTGGTGCGCGCCGTACCGAGGCCGCTCAGCACTTCCTTGACGCGGCCGCGGCTTGTGAGATCGCGCGCCACGCTATCGACGAGCAGCGCGTTGTCCACTTGCCCTGCGAGCAGCGCGCTGACGACGTTGGTGGCGGTGGGGAACGTTCGCATCTCGACGGCTGCGCCGCCCTTCGCCACGCTCGCATCGCTGAGCTTCTTGAGCCAGTTCATTTGGTAGGTGCTGACCTCGACGGCCGATGTTTTTCCGATCAGATCATTCTCGGTAGCAATTTTTGTGCCGCTGTCTGGCGCAACCACGACCGAAATGGCCTGAATGGCATACGGCACCATGTACATCAGCTTCGAACGTTCCTCGGTCCAGAACATGCCGGTATCGATGCCGTCGATGCGGCCCGCGGCCATGGCCGGGATCATCGCCGGAAAATCCATCCGGACGAGTTCGACCGGAAGACACAACCGCTTGCCGAGCTCGGCGGCGAGTTCCACGTTGAGGCCCTGCAAGTTGCCGTCCTTGTCGACGAACTGCTGCGGCGGGTTGGTCGGATTGATCGAGAGCTGCAACTTCCCGGGCGCAATCAGATTGTCGTCGGTGATCCCAGGCGTACAGGCCGCATGCGCGGCCGTGGACACGAGAGCGAGTGCGACAGCCGCACTCAGGCGAAGCAGTGTCGAGAGCATGTGATACCTCCAGTAAGACGCCAATGACCGATGCAGTCCCTCGTCCGGGTTTCCCCCTCAATGTTTCTTGGATGCGGCCGGCCGGATCTCACGACACGACAGGCAGCATCGTCTTCGTTCCCTCAAGCCGGTCCCGACATCGGCTTGAGCTGGATTCGCATGAAGTTCTTCACCAGGGATTCGAACGGACCGAACCCCTTCACCTTCAAAAACTCCGGCGTCTCGAACGCCCACCGTCCCGCGACTTCGTAAATAGCCGCGTATTTCGGCCCGTCGCCGACCGAGACGAAACGCTTTGCCGAGAGCCAGCCGGGACAGGCGAGCAGATCAGGAAAATGCCTCTGCTCGTACCAGGCGTTGAACGCGGCCTCGTGCTCGGGATCGATGTCGACCCGCACGATGTGGATGAAGGCCTCGTCGGACATCCGTGCCTCCGTCACGCCAGGCGGATGTTGCCGGCCGCGCGCGCCGCGCCGACGGTCGTTGCGATGACGTCGCACAGCGCGGGAAGGATCGGCAGCAACGGCGGTCGTGGATCCGCATTTTGGATCAGGCCGAGCGCCTTGAGCCCGACTTTCATGCGCGTGTGCATGTCCATGATCGGCGCCGACCCGTAGATCGCCCGCACGATCGGATAGAGCCGCTCGTTGACCGCGCGCATCGCCGTGAGATCGTCGGCAAGCGACGCTTGCCAGAGCGCGACGAACAGATCCGGCGCGAGACTGACGAGACCCGAGAGAATGCCGTCGCCGCCGATGGCAAGCTGCGGCAGGAACCAGTTGAAATTCGACGGCAGGATCGCGACGGTGGGATCGGCCTGCTTCACCGCCCGGCGGTTCTCGTCATAGGCGAAGATGGTGTCGCTGCCTTCCTTGATGGCGATGACACCGTCGAGCGCTGCGATCTTCGCCAGCGTCTCCGGCGAGTAGCCAAATCCGGACGCCAGTGGATATTGGAAGATCGACACTGGAATGCCGATGGCGGAACTGACCGACTGCACGAAGGCCACCGGTGCACGCGAGGTCGCCGATGCACCGCCACCAAGCGGTGCCGGCGGGAACAACACGGCGCAATCGGCGCCGGCAGCTTCCGCGAGCTGCGCCTGATGGATCGCCTCCGCGGTGGAATGCGCGATGATGCCTGAAAGCAGCGGCTTGCCGCCGATTTGCTTGCGCGTCCGCTCGATCACCGCCTGTCGCTCGTCATCCGAGAGCGACCCGCCCTCGCCGGCATGTCCGTTGACGAACACGGCCGCGATGCCGTCCGGACAGGCACAATAGTCCAGCACGCGGGCGTAACCGTCCCAGTCGATCGAGCTGTCGTCCTTGAAGGGCAGCACGGTCGCGACCGTGACGCCGCGCAAGTCAGGTTTCTTCATCGGCTTGCTCATGACGGTTTCCGCCGCGGGAATTTCAGGCTCGCGCGCGCCTTCAGCACCTCGAGGCCCCCCTCGTTACGGGCGCTTGCTTCCCAGATGATGGTGCGGGTCTCGTCGTGCTGCTCGGCGATCCAGACGTCGAAGGTGAGCGTGTCGCCGTAGAACACCGGGCCGGTGAACCAGAACCGGTCCTCGACAGAGACGCCGATCGTGCCGACCAGTTCGCTGGTGAGAATGCTGGTGCAGAGCCCCGCGACCATGATCCCCGGCGCCAGCCTGCGGCCGAAGCGCGTTGCGCCCGCATAGACCTCGTCGACATGGACGGGGCCGAAATCGCCGGTCGCGGCAATATAGAGCGCACCGTCCGCCTCGGTGATGGTCTTGCTGAGGCTGACCCTGTCGTTCACCTTCAGATCGTCGAAGGATTTCGGCTCGTACATGGCTCAGCCCTTCGCGAACGGAACCAGCGTCGCGGTACCGTCCACCACGGTCACCCCCGAGGGCGACAGCGTGCAGGTGACGCGGCAGACCGCGTCATCACCGGCAACCGAGACGATCTCGGCCTTGGCCTCGACGGACTCGCCGACGATCACGGGCGCAGCGAAATTCAGCGCGATGCTGCCGATCCGCCGCGTCGGTCCGCCGAGCTGGCTGAGGCAGGTCGTGGCAAGGCCGCCGACCGCGAGCTCGAAGGCGACCATGTTGGAGGCGCCGGCCTTTTTGGCGCGAACGGCATCCACATAGAGACCGCCGAGATTGCCGCTGATGCCGGTGAACATCGCCTGCTCCGCCACCGTCATGGTCTTGCGGAAGGCGAAGACGGCGCCTGGCCTGAGAGGTGCGTGAGACATCGGTCGTTTCCCTAGAGCTGCAAGCCGTTCTTGATGGTGCTGCGCGCGACCAGCATGCGGTGGATCTCGGAGGTGCCGTCATAGATGCGGGTGACGCGCGCGTCGCGATACATGCGCTCCAGCGGCAGGTCCTTGCTGAAGCCCATGCCGCCGAACACCTGGATGGCGCGGTCGACGACGCGGCCCTGCATCTCGGACGCCGCGACCTTGATCATCGAGACCTTGTCGCGCGCATCCCGGCCCTGATCGATGTCCCAGGCGGCGTTCATCACCATCATCTTGACGCCGAAGATCTCGGTGGCGGAATCGGCGATCAGTTTCTGCACCATCTGGAAGTCACCGATGAGCTGGCCGAACTGACGCCGCTCGCCGGCATGCTTGCGCATCATCTCCAGCGCACGCTGCGCCATGCCCACCGCCCGGGCGCCAATATGAGCCAGCCGGATCTGGAGTACGCTCTGCATGATCAGCTTGAAGCCGCCGCCGACCTCGCCGAGCACGGCCGCTTTCGGAATCCGGCAGTCCTCGAAGGTCAGCTCGGCATGGCCATAGCCGCGGTGGCCCATCATCGGCTGCGTGCGCGCGACCTTGAAGCCAGGCGTGCCGCGATCGACCAGAAACAGCGTGATGCCGCCCCGGGCGCGCTTCTCCTTGTCGGTCAGCGCCATCAGGATCACGTAATCGGCGATGTCGCCGTCGCTGATGAAATGCTTGGTCCCGTTGAGCACCCACTGGTCGCCATCGAGATGAGCGGTGGTGCTGATCGACGCCGCGTCGGAGCCGGCGCCCGGCTCGGTGATCGCCATGGCGCAGATCTTGTCGCCCTTCACCGTCGGCAGCAGATAGCGCTCGACCTGATCGCTCTTGCAGGCCATCAGCATCGGATAAACCTGGCCGAACACACGGCGGATCAATGCATCGGAGGTCTTGCCGAACTCTTCCTCGACGAGACAATGCTCGACGCAGGACAGCCCGCCGCCACCGACATCAGCCGGCATGTTCATCGCATACAGGCCGAGCTTCTGTGCTTTGGCCTTGGTGACCGCCAGCACATCGGCCGGCACCGTTGCCGTCCGCTCCACCTCGTCCTCGAGCGGCTGCACCTCCGTCTCCACGAAGCGGCGGACGGTATCGACCAGGAGGCGCGTCTCCTCGGGGACTGAAAAATCGATCATCGCGCCACTCCCACCGCCTTGCCGGCGATCATCGCGTCAATGTCGGCAGCGCCGTAGCCAATCTCGGCGAGCACTTCGCGCGTCTGTGCACCCAACCGCTGCGGAACCAGCCGCACCTCCGGTGTCCGGCCGTCATAGCGCGCGGGATGCGCGACCATCCGGATTTGCGCGCCCCCTGCACTCTCGGCGCTCTTGAACACGCCGAGATGCCTAAGCTGGGGATCGGCCTCGAGGTCGCGATAGTCCTGTACCGGCGCGTGCCAGATCCGCGCCGCTTCAAGCGAAGGCAACCAATCGGCCGTCGACTTCTGTTTCAGGCGCGCCGCGACGATCCGCGTGATCTCCTCGCGCATCGAAAAACTGTCGGCCTCGCCGAACCGCTTCAACTCTTCGCAGTCGAGCCCCGCCGCGAGCGCCTTGGGCGCCGCCATGGAGATCGCGAGATGGCCATCGGCCGTCGCGTGAATGCCGTAAGGCCCGGGGCTGAACCAGGCGGCGATTCCAGCCGGACCGCGCGGCGTCGGCGACGGCGCGCCATTGAGCCAGGCGGTCAGCGGCTCGACCTGGAGATCGAGGGCGGCCTGATAGAGGTTGACCTCGACGAGCTGCCCCTTCCCCGTCCTGGTCCGGGCAAACAGCGCGGCGAGAATGCTCATGGCATAGAGCGAGGCCGCATGCTGATCGACGATCACCGCGCCAACAGCGGTCGGCTCGCCATCGGCGCGCCCGGTTCGCATCGCAAGGCCCGACAAGGCCTGAAGCAGCAGATCCTGGCCGGGACGATCCTTGTAGGGCCCTTCCGATCCGAAGCCGGTTGCCACCGCATAGATGAGGCCTGGATTGATCGCTTTCAGCGTCTCGTAGCCGAGGCCGAGCTTGGCCATGGTCCCCGGCCGGAAATTCTCCATCACGACATCGGAGGTCGCCACCAGCTTCTTCACGGCCGCGATGCCGTCGGGATGCTTGAGATCGACCGCGATACTGCGCTTGTTGCGCCCGGTCGCCAGATGATTGACGCTGTCGCCCGCGACGAAATGATTGGCCACCGCCCAGTTGCGCTGAAACGCGCCTTCGATCGGCTCGACCGCAATGACGTCGGCGCCGAGATCGGCGAGCGTCTGCGCGGCCAGCGGGCCTGCGAGATAATGGTTGAAGCTGAGGATCTTGACGCCGTCGAGCAGGTTCATCCGGTCACACCCGTTTAAGCAGCCGCAATGGACGCGCCGCGCCACGCGAGATCGAACGTCTTGACCAATGCACGCGCAACTGCGTCCTGCGCGGCCGGCAATGGCAGGCGCGGCGGGCGCGGGTCGCCGACCGCAAGGCCCATATGGCCGAGCAGCGCCTTGCTGCCGGCGACATAGGCCTGGCCGCCAACGAATTCGATCACCGGCAGATATTTCAGATAGAGCTCGCGCGCCTCCTTGATGGCGCCCTCGTCTGCGACGAGGCTGAAGATGCGCGCCATCTCGGACGGCACGACATTGGAGGCGACCGCGACCCAGCCCTGCGCGCCCTCGACGAAGGATTCGAAGCCGAGGATGCCGCCGAACACGGTCATCCTGTCGCCGCAGAGCCGGATGATGTCGCGCACCCGCGTCACCTCCAGCGTCGACTCCTTGATATAGAGACAGTTGTCGATCTCGGCGAGGCGCGCCACCAGCGGCGGCTTGAGATCGACATTGGCGGTCGCCGGGTTGTTGTAGACCATGATCGGCAGCGCGATCGCGTCGGCCACCGTCTTGTAGTGATGGACAAGCTCGTCGTCGGTCGGCGTCGAATAGAATGGCGGAATGATCATGACGCCGTCGGCGCCCAGCTTTTCGGCACGGCGGCTGAGACGAACCACCTCGCGCGTATCCTCCGCACCGGTGCCGATCAGCACGGGCACGCGCCCGGCGGCCTGGCCGATGACAACCTCCGCCACCAGCGCCTTCTCGTCATCGTCGAGGGACAGGAATTCGCCGGTCGAGCCGAGCGGGATCAGCCCGTGAATGCCTTCCGCGATCTGCCAGTCGACAAAGGCGCGCAACGCCGCGACATCGACGTCGCCTCCTTGCGTGAACGGGGTGATCATGACGGTGTAGGTGCCGCGAAACGTCTTCATCAGGGAGCTGCCGGGTGATCAAGTTGATTTAGGGGGCAACGAAACACTGCGGAATATCCGCAGTATTTTTGCAATCGATTGCGCAACTGGCTCTGCATTGAGCAACACCATCCATTTTTTGGGCTTGATCCATGTGGAAATAGCCCATAGCGTTCTTGCAATCGATTGCAGTCTATCGGCAGGTTTGATGACCGTCACGCTCAAAGATGTGGCACAGGCGGCCCGCGTTTCGGTCAGTACCGCCTCGCGCGCACTGACTGGAACCGGCTTGACCAGCGAGCGCACGCAGCAGCGCCTGACGCGTATCGCGCGCGAGCTCGGCTATCGGCCGAACCCCATCGCGCGCGGACTGAAGACCGGACAATCGCGGCTCGTCGCGCTTCTGGTTCACAACCTCACCAACGCCTCGTTCCAGGTGATGGCCGAAGTGGTGCAGGCGCGCCTGAAGGCGCTGAGTTATCAGATGCTTCTGTGCATCGGCGGCGACGATCCGCAGCAGGAGAGCGACACCCTCACGACGCTGGTCGACCATCGCATCGACGGGCTGATCGTCGTCCCCACCGGCAAGAACGGCCCGCAGCTCAAGGCGCTGGCGAAGGATGTTCCGATCGTCTGCCTGGTGCGGCGCGATGACGCAACCGATCTCGAGACCGTGCTCGCCGACGATCCGCAGGGCGCCTATCTCGGCACGCGCCACCTGATCGAGCTCGGCCACAAGCGCATCGGGTTGATCGTCGGCCGCCAGGACACGACGTCCGGCCGCGAGCGGCTGTCCGGCTATGTCCGCGCGCTGCGCGAAGCCGGCATTACCAGGGACGACACATTGATTCATGCCGGCCATTTCGTTCCCGAGACAGGTGCGACGGGCTGCCGCGAGCTGCTGGACCTCCCGCGCCCGCCGAGCGCGATCTTCGTCGCCAACCACGAGGCAACGCTCGGCGTGCTGCGCGTGACGGCCGAGCGGAACATCGCGATCCCCGACGATCTCTCGCTGCTCTGCTACGAGGACATGCCGTGGTTCGAATGGCATCGGCCCGCCATCAGCATCGTCGACAACGGCGCGCGCGATCTCGCCAATCTCGCCGTCGACCGCTTGCTGCATCGCATGGAGGCGAAGGGCAACGGCAACGACGGCGTTCGCGAATATCGCGTCGGCGCCCGGCTGATCAAGCGCGACTCCTGCCGCCAGCTCGACGCCCCGGTCTCGGCCAGGTCCACGAAGCCCAAATCCCCGTCCAAATCGTCTGCGGCCAAATCGTCTGCGTCCAAGCCCGCGAAGGTCTGATCGATGCCCTATGTCGAAGTGCTAGCCCCGCAAGCCCCAATCCAGCGCAAGGCTGCGCTGGCGAGGTTCGTGACCGACGGCCTGATGTCGGCGTTCGGCGTGACCGCGGATACAGTCACGCTCTATTTCCTGACCATTGCGCCCGACGACTACGCCCATGCCGGCACGATGGGAGCTGGGGACGCCGGACAGCGCATCCTGCTCAAGGTGCACGCGTTTCGCCGCAGCGAGGCCGAGCGCCGCGCCGCCGCCATCGCGCTGACCCGCAGCGTATGCAGCGCCTATGGCGTGCCCGGCGACGACGTCGCGGTCTATTTCCTCGATCGCGACCGCAGCGAGGTCTCGCACGATTCCAAGCTCGCCAGCGACTGACGGGAGCCGCACGCCATGGACCGCTTCTACTCCCAAGACCAGAAAGCCCTGCGCGAGACCGCGCGCCGCTTCGCGGAAGCAGAGATCCTCCCGCGCGCGGCCACGATCGACCGCGAGGACCGTTTCGACCGCACGCTCTACAAGGGCATGGCCGATCTCGGCCTGTTCGGCATCTGCCTGCGCGAGGGCGCTGGAGGCGCAGGGCTCGATGCGGTCGCGGCCTGCATCGCGATGGAGGAGCTGGCGCGATGCTCCGGCGCTGTCGCCAATGCCTTCGCGATCCCTGTCGAGGCGGTGCTGTTCTTCGACCATCACGGCACCGAAGCGCACAAGGCGCTGATCCCCAAAATTCTCAGCGGCGACATTGTTCCCGCGACCGCCGTCTCGGAGCCCGACCACGGCTCCGACGTCGCCGGCATCCGCACCAATGCGGTGCGCGACGGCAACGGCTGGCGGCTCAACGGCACTAAGGCCTGGGTCACGCTCGGCGGCGTCGCCGATCGCATCATGGTGTTCGCGCGCACCGGCGCGGATGCGGGCCATCGCGCCATCTCCTGCCTGCTGGTCGACGGCGCCCTGCCCGGCATCGCCCGCGGCAAGAACGAAGAGCTTCTCGGCATGCACGGCCTCGAGGACTGCCAGATCACCTTCTCCGACGTGCAGCTGCCGGCGGACAGCGTGATGGGGACGGAGAACCAGGCCTTCAAGATGGCCATGAGCAATTTCAACTTCAGCCGGCTGATGATGGCCTCGATGGCGCTCGGCATGGCGCAGGCCGCCTTCGAGGACGCCACCGCCTATGCCCGCGACCGCAAGCAGTTCGGCCAGGCCATCATCGGCTTCCAGGCGGTTCAGTTCATGCTCGCGGACATGTCGACCGACATCGCCGCCGCGCGGCTTCTAATCCATCACGCCGCGCGCCTGCACGATGCCAGCGAGCCGATCGCCAAGGAGGCGGCGCAGGCAAAACTGTTCACGACCGACATGGCGATGAAGCACGTCTCCAACGCGCTCCAGATCCACGGCGGCAACGGCTATTCGCGCGAGTATCGCATCGAGCGGCTGTTCCGCGACGTGCGCCTCGCCCAGATCTACGAGGGCACCAACCAGATCCAGCGGCTGATCATCGCCCGCCAGGTCGAGAAGGAGGCCGCGTGATGCGGGGCGTGCAGTCATGCTGAGCATCATCACCGCGGCAGAGGCCGCAGGCCTCATCCGCGATGCCGACACGCTGATCGTCGGCGGCAATGGCGGCACTGGCGCTGCCGAAGCCATCCTCGACGCGCTGGAGCAGCGCTTCATCAGTGGCCAGGGCCCGCACAATCTGACGCTGATCAACATCACCGGCGTCGGCGCCGTGACCGAGAAGGGCCTCTGCCATCTCGCCCATGAAGGCCTGATCGCGCGCGTGATCGGCGGCAATTTCGGCTTGCAAGTGCCGTTCATGCGCCTCGTCCGCGACGAGCTGATCGACGCCTATAATTTTCCGCAAGGCGTGATGAGCCAGCTCTGCCGCGCCATGGCGGCAAAACATCCCGGCGTGCTCACCCATGTCGGTCTCAACACCTACATGGATCCGCGCCAGGACGGCGGCCGCATGAACAAGCGCACCACTGCGCCGCTGGTGGACCTGCTCGAGCTGCACGGCCAGTCCTGGCTGCTGTACCGCGTCCCCGCTCCACCCGATGTCGCCATCATCCGCGGCACCTCCGCCGACGAAGACGGCTATATCAGCATGGAGCACGAGGGCACGACGCGCGAGGACCTGTCGATCGCGCAGGCCGTGCACAATGCCGGCGGCACCGTGATCTGCCAGGTCAAGCGGATCGTGAAGCGCGGCTCGATCCATCCGCAGATGGTAAAGATTCCGGGCTTCCTGATCGACCACGTCGTGCTCGAGCCCGATCAGATGCAGACCTACGGCACGGCCTACGATCCGGCGCGCTGCGGCGAAACGCGTGTGCCGGTGGCGATGATCACACCCGATCCGCTGACGGAGCGGCGGGTGATCGCCCGCCGCGCCGCCTTCGAGCTTCGCCCGCGCGACGTCGTCAATCTCGGCGTCGGCATCTCCGCGATGATCCCCAATGTCGCTGCCGAGGAAGGCATTTCGGACCTGATCACGCTGACGGTGGAGTCCGGCGTGGTCGGCGGTGTGCCGGGCCATGCGCGCGAATTCGGCACGGCCATCAATCCGCGCGTCATCCTCGACCAAGCCTATCAATTCGACTTCTACGACGGCGGTGGCCTCTCCTGCGCCTTCCTCTCCTTCGCCGAGGTGGACGAGATGGGCAACGTCAACGTCACCCGCTTCGGCGAGCGCCGTGACGGCTCCGGCGGCTTCATCGACATCACGCAGAACGCCAAGCGATTGATCTTCAGCGGCACCATGACCGGTGGCAAGTTCGACATCGGCGTCGAGAACGGGCGCCTCGCGATCCGGCGCGACGGCGCCTTCCGCAAATTCGTGCCGCAGGTTGGCCAGATCAGCTTCAGTGCCTCGCTCGCCGCACAGCGTGGCCAGCACGTCAGCTATGTCACCGAGCGTGCCGTGTTCGAGCTGGAGAACGGCAGCGTGACCTTGACCGAGATCGCGCCGGGCGTGCGCCTGGAGGAGGACATCCTCGCCCATATGGGCTTTCGGCCGCGCGTCAGCCCGCAACTGAAGGACATGGATCCACGCATCTTCCGCTCCGGGCCGATGGGCATCGCGCAGAGCTTCAAGGCCCTGCCGGCGCGGCCGCGCAAGGTCGCCTGAGGGATTCGGCATGGAGATCAGCGCCCCGATCAATCTCCGTTACGAGGACATCGCGCTCGGCGCGGAGTTCGAGACCGCCGCGCACACTGTGACGGAGGCCGATATCGCAGTCTTCGCCGACGTCACGCGCGACCATCATCCACTCCACCTCGATGCCGGCTATGCGAAGTCGCGCGGCTTTCCCGCGGTGATCGGCCACGGGCTGTTCGGCCTGTCGCTGATGGAAGGACTGAAGTCGGAGCTGAAGCTGTACGAGGAGACATCGGTCGCCTCGCTCGGCTGGGACGAAGTCAAATTCAAAGGTCCCATCGTCGCCGGCGATACCTTGCGCGTCCGCTTCCGTTTCGTCGAGAAACGGCCGACCAAAAATCCCGCGCGCGGCATCGTCATCGAGACGCTCGACCTTCTCAACCAGCGCGACGAGGTGGTGACGGCGGCCCGCCACACCTCGCTGATCCTGACCAGGCAGGCCGATCGCGACGCGACGGCGGCCATTTGACGAGACAATGAAAAAGACGTCGGACCGGAGAACGGCTCCTCTGCCACCCACGATTTGATCGGAGTATTCAGATGCGATTTCCCAAGACCTTCTCCGCCCTCGCCCTGCTGATCGGCCTGTCCCAGGCAGCCGGCGCCCAGACCTGTACGCCGAAGGTGCCGGCATCGAGCCTGATCGAAGCGCCGAAATGGCAGATGTCGATCAACCCGACGCTGCCGCCGCAGCAATTCGTCGACGACAAGGGCGAGTTGCAGGGCCTCAATGTCGAGCTCGCCCGCGAGATCGCCAAGCGCATCTGCGTCGAGGCGGTGTTCCTGCGCATGGACTTCCCGCCGATGATCCCGGCGCTGCGCTCGGGGCGGTTCGACGCCATCAACACCGGCCTGTTCTGGACCGAAGAGCGCTCGAAGATGCTCTACCTCGTGCCCTACGCGCAGCAGGCGATCAGCATCTACACCGACCCCTCCTCAAGCCTGAAGCTGGAGAAATTCGAGGATCTCGCCGGCCGCGTGGTGGGCGTGGAATCGGCGACCTACACCGAGCGCAAGGCGCGCGAGTTCAGCACCGCGATGGAGGCCAAGGGCCTCAAGCCGGTCGAGCTGCGCACCTTTACCACCGTCACCGCCACCTCGGCGGCGCTGCGCGCCGGCCAGCTCGAGGCCGCGCTCAACATCAACGAGACCGCCAACTCGCTGGAACAGAAGGGCATCGCAAAGATCTGGGTCCGCGACATCGCCGGCACCGACATCACCTTCGCCTTCCGCGACAAGCTGCTGGCCCAGGCCGTTGCCGATGCACTCACCGCGATCCGCGCCGACGGCACCTATGACAAGCTGTTCGACAAGTTCGGCATGACCAAGCTGAAGGCCACGACATTCGTCATCCGCGGCGACGGGCCGACGAACTGAGGGCAAAGATCGATTCGCTTCAGGCCCCTTGCGACAACAGCAGTATCGCTCCCGTCATCCTGAGGCGCTCCGCATGCGTTGCGAAGCAGCGCATGCGGAGCCTCGAAGGATGAGCGGCCGGGATGCAGCCGGGCCGTTGCCCTTCGAGGCTTGCCTTGCGGCGCGCCGCAAGGCAAGCACCTCAGGGTGACGGGGATAATATGGTGCTCGTAGCTGCCCCCGCTTCTTTGCGAGCGCATGGAGCGGAGCGGAATGCGAACGGCTGCCCCGGATTGCGCTTCGCTCCATCCGGGCTACGTGCTCCCACATCGAAACGATGTGAGGATCACACCAGGCTGGACTTGCCGCGGCTCAGCACTTCGCCCGCGCCCTTATCGCCGACGATCTTGCCGTGCTCGTACACCACGCGGCCGCGGGCAACCGTGGTGACGGGCCAGCCGGTGACGTCGAAGCCCTCCCACGGCGTATAGTCCGCGCCGTGATGCAGATCGGCCTGCTGGATCGGCTTCTTCAATTTGGGGTCCCACAGCACGATATCGGCATCGAAGCCGACACCGATCGAGCCCTTGCGCGGATAGAGGCCGTAGATGCGCGCATGGTTGGTTGCGGTCAGCTCGACGAACTTTTGCAGGCTGATCCTGCCCTTCGACACGCCCTCGGAGAACAGGATCGGCAGCCGCGTCTCGACGCCGGGAATGCCGTTGGGCACCCAGCGGAACGAGGTGCGTGCGTTCGGCGTCAGCTTGCCCCTGGGATCGTCGTAGCGGAACGGGCAATGGTCGGACGAGAAGGTCTGGAACACACCTGATGTGATGCCTTCCCAGATCGCCTGCTGGCTCTCGGCGTCGCGCGGCGGCGGCGAGCAGACGTATTTCGCGCCCGTAATGTCCATGTTCAGGCCCTTCATGTCGTCGGCCGTCAGCGTGATGTATTGCGGACAGGTCTCCGCATGCACCGGCAACCCGCGCTGCTGCGCCCAGCGCACCTGCTCCATCGCCTCGCGCCCGGAGACGTGCACGATCATGATGGGAACGCCGATCACCTCGGCATGGCTGATGGCGCGATGCGTCGCCTCGCGCTCGACCGCCTGCGGCCGCGAGACGCCGTGATAATAAGGCGCGAGATGGCCTTCGCGCTCCAGCTTCGTGGTGAGGAAGCGGATGGCGTCGTAGCCCTCGCAATGGACCATCACCAGCGCCTCCTCGCGGCGCGCGACGTCGAAGACCTCGAGCAGCTGCTTGTCGCTGAGCACGAGGTCGTCATAGGTCATGAACACCTTGAACGAGGTGTAGCCGTCCTTGACCAGGGCCGGCAGTTCCTGACCGAGCACGACCGCGGTCGGATCGGAGATGATGAGATGGAAGGCGGTGTCGATGTAGCACTCGCCTTCGGCGAGCTTGCGGTAGTTCTCGACGCAGGTCCGCAGCGAGGTGCCCTTCTCCTGAAGCGCAAAGGGCAGCACCATGGTGTTGCCACCGGCCGCCGCCGCGCGTGTCGCCGAGGCGAAATCGTCGGCCATCACGACGTCGGGGCCGGAAGCTTGCGAGATGTGGACGTGGCTGTCGATCCCGCCCGGCAGCGCCAGCAGGCCCGTCGCGTCGATCTCGCGCGCCGCGCCCTCGAGATGATCGGCAATGCTGACGATGCGGCCGTCGCGGATGCCGATATCCGCACGAAATTCGTCGCTGGCCGTCACGATGGTGCCGCCGCGAATGGCGAGATCGAGCTGGGTCACTTGCGTCTCCGTCACTTGATGACCGCTGATGTCTGGAATATCCGGCCCCAATCGGCAAGAGCCTTGGTGTCACCCCCGGCGAGGCTCAGGGTCCGCCAAAGTGTGACCGCAACCGAGTCCAGCACCGCAATATCCAGTTGCCGCTCGAGCGAGGCCGCAAGCGCCGCGCCGTCAAGATTGGTGCAGAGGATGACGACGGCGTCGGCACCCTCAGCCGCGGCCGCGCGGATCATGCCGGCAATCGTCGCAGGCGCGACCTCGCCGAAGGAGAAATTGTCGCGCAGTCCGAGGTGCCGCTCCGTGTGGGGGGCGATCCCCTCCTCGGCCCAGACATCGCCGATCCGCCGCTGCACGTCGTCGGTGTAGGGCGAGACGAGGCCGACCCGTTTGGCGCCGAGCGCACGGGCGGCATCGATGCAGGCGAGCGTCGACGTGGTGGCCGGCACGCCTGTGCGTGCCGTGATCGCCTCGCAAAGGCTCCGGTCGCGGCCGATGCCGAGCCAGCTTGCGGACGTGCCGTTCCAGGCGATGGCGTCGACCTTGGCATCCGCCAGCAGGTCCGCCGCCGGCAGCATCACCGAGGCGTCGAACTGGCTCAGCGCAGCGGCGTCCAGCGCAATCTCGGTGACGCGGAAGCGCGAGAAATGCGCGGTGATACCAGCCACGCCATGCAGCATGGCGCTGGTGACGGGCTCGAGCACCGAGTTGGAGGACGGCGTGATCATGCCGAGACGCTTGCGCATGACCATACTCTACGACGCCTGCGCGAGGCGCGTCGACTCCTCGCGGATCAAAGCCAGGATGTGGCGCTTGGCGTCGTTGAATTCGGGGCTGGTGATGTCCCGCGGGCGCGGCAGGTCGAAATTGACGGCCTCGCGGATCCGGCCCGGCCGCTTCGTCATCACCACGATCTTGTTGCCGAGCACCAGCGCCTCGTCGACGCTGTGGGTGACGAACACGATGGTGCAGCGGCGCTTCTGCCAGATCGCGACCAGCTCCTCCTGCATTTCGAGCTTGGTCTGGGCGTCCAGCGCCGCGAACGGCTCGTCCATCAGGATGACGCCCGGGTTCATCAGGAGGGCGCGGGCGATGCCGACGCGCTGGTTCATGCCGCCGGACATTTCGGAAGGATGATGGTGCTCGAAACCGCTGAGGCCGACGAGATCGATGAACTCCATGGCGCGGTGGTGCCGCTCGGCCTTGCTGATGCCCTTGAGCTTGAGGTGGAAGGCGATGTTGTCGATCGCCGTCAGCCACGGCATCAGGGTCGGCTGCTGGAACACCACGCCGCGGTCCGAGCCGGGCCGCTCCACCTGCTTGCCGCCAACCAGCGTGCGGCCGGAGGTCGCCTGCTCGAAACCGGCGATGATGTTGAGCAGGGTTGACTTGCCGCAGCCGGACGGGCCGAGCAGACAGACGAAGTCATTGGCCTCGATGTCGAGATTGATGTTGTCCAGCGTCAGGAGATCGCGGCCCCGCCGCTTGTCGGAGAACACTTTTACGATGTTGCGAAGCTCGATTGCCGCCATCAGCCTGCCCTGCCCTGCACGGTGGTCGTCTGCTGCCAGCGCAGCGTGCGCGCCATGATCGCCTTGAGGCCGAGGTCGGAGAGATAGCCGAGCAGCCCAATCGAAATCATCGCAGCTAACACGATGTCGTAGCGCAGGAAGTAGTAGGAATCCCACAGCACGTAGCCGAGGCCGCTCTTGACCGCGACCATCTCGGCGGTGACCGTCAGCATCCAGGCCGATCCGACCGCGATGCGCAGGCCTGCGAAGATCGAGGGCAATGCCGCCGGCAGCACGATGTCGGTCAGCATCTGCCGCTGGCTTGCGCCCATCATCGCCCCGGCACGCACGAGATTGTGGTCCACGGTCTTGACGCCGTGAATGCTGTTCATCAGCACGGGAAAGAAGGCGCCGAGGAAGACCAGGAAGATCGCCGGCTTGTCGGCAATGCCGAACCAGATGATCGCGAGCGGGATCCATGACACCGGCGGGATCGGACGCAGCATCTGGAGCGTCGGCTCCAGCGTCTTCTCGAACAGGCGCGACCAGCCGATCGCGACGCCGGCGAGGATGCCGAGCGCGCTTGCCAGCGCAAAGCCGCCGAACACGCGAAGAGCGCTGGCGAGCGCATCGCGCAGCCAGTGGCCCGAATAGGTCTGCGTGGTCTCGTCGAAGCCGAACACCCAGTCACCGAGCGCATGCAGCACCGCGCTCGGCGCCGGCAGCAGCGCCGGCGGCAGCATGCCGCTACGGGCGAAGGCCTCCCAACCGGCGATCAGCAGCGCGGGGACGACGACGCGTTCGAGCCCCTGAAACGCCCGTGTCAGCCGGAACGCGCCCCTTGCCGGCGCGGCGTCAATAACCGAGGTCATTCTTGGCTTTTCCCGTGGCCTGCTCCAGGAACGAATAGTCCATGTTCTTCTCCGCGTCCGCGGAGACGTCCTTCGCAATGTATTTGAGGTCGCGCATCATCGCGGCGATCGCGAGCGTCTGCGCGCGATGGATCGCGGGATCCGGCGAGGCATTCTTCAGCGCTTCGGTCGCCACCGTCTTGTCGAGGCCGGTGAGCTTGTTGATGACGTCGATCCACAGCGCCTTGTCGGCGATCAGCTTGTTGTCGAGCTCGACCACCGCGGTGACGACGCCCTGGACGCCGGCGCGCTGGCTGGCGATCACGTCGGATCGGGTGACGATGAGGTTGGTCAGATTGCCGGCGGCCTGGTCGTAGGGCAGCACGAAGTGCTTGCCGGCGCCGGCGAGCCTGATCTGCGAGGCGAACGGCTCGACCGAGCAGATCAAGTCGACCTCGCCGCGCTGCAAGGCTGCGAGGTGGTCCGACGGATTGGGAATGTTGATGAACTGGATGTCCTTGTTGGGATCGACGCCCTGCTTGAGGAACGCGCCGCGCATGTGGATGTCCTGCGCATTGCCGCGGGACGCTGCGACCTTCAGCGGCTGGCCGTCGCTCTTCGCCTTCAGAGCGGTCGCCTTGAACGTGGCCCAGTCCTCCGGCGGCAGGTTCAGCTTCGCGGAGGAGAGGCATTCCGAGCCGCCATTGATCTGGCCGGACACGGCGACGACGTCAAAGCCTTTGTCGAGCGCGGTGATGTAGTGGAGGTAGGTGACCTGCGCGACGTCGATGCTCTTCGACACCAAAGCGGTGAGAACGTCATTGCCCGAGTTGAAGCCGGTGGCCTCGACCTCGACACCCTTCGCCATGCCTGCAATGAGCGACATCGGCAGGCAGTGTGCACATTTGGCGTAACCGAGCTTGATCTTGGCGGTCTGCGCGGAGGCGAGATCGCTTCCACCGAACATCGCCGCCATCACCACGAGGCCCCATCGCAAACTCGTCCGCATCGCTTACTCCGTTTCGAAGGCGCGAGGTCTCGCGCGTCGTGAGAGATCATCGGTCGGCCTTTGCGGCAGCGCAACGGGGATTCTGCATGCTGCATACAATTTGCGCGTTGTGCCATTGTTTTCAGCGAGATGCGTCGATATTTTGAGCAAGTCAAAGGGCTGGAAACGGCTAAGATGAGCGGAAGCAGTGAGGCACGCGTGCAGCAGAAATCGGAAGCGCCGAAGGGACGAAAGTCGCCCAAACTCAAGCGGATGGGCCTGCATGAGCGCGCCGCCGCGCGGATGCGGACGATGATCATCCGTGGCGAGCTGCCGCCGGGATCGCAGACCCAGGAGACCAGGCTGTCGAAAGAGCTGGGCGTGTCGCGCACCCCCTTGCGCGAGGCGATGAAGGTGCTGGCGGCGGAAGGGTTGATCGAGCTGCGCCCGAATCGCAGCCCCCGCATCGCCGACATCGCCGTTGACGGCATCTCGGAACTGTTCGAGGCGCTGGCCGGCATCGAACGGCTGGCCGCAGAGCTTGCCGCGGAGCGCGCCACCGATCGCGATCTCGCCCGCCTGCGCACGCTTCAGACCCGCATGGAGGGTCATCACCGCAACGGCAAGCTCGACGATTACTTCGCCATCAACGGCGAGATCCACAACACCATCGTCCGCATGGCGCGCAACACGCCGCTGCGCGAGGCGCACGAGACGCTGATCTCCCGCGCCGAACGCGCGCGCTACCTCGCGCTCGGCGCTAACAGCCGCTGGAGCAATTCGGTCGACGAGCACGCCGACATCCTGGCAGCGCTCGAGGCGCGCGACAGCGAAGCGGCCGGCCGCCTGCTCGGCGCCCATGTCCGGCGCACCGGCACCGCCCTGCTCGAAGTGATCGCCACCTCTCAAGCCAAGCAGACGGCGGCGTGACCATGAAGCTGCTGCTGCTCAACCCCAACACCAGCGCCGAAGTCACGCAGCTGATGATGCGGGTCGGGCAGCGCGCGGTCTCGCCCGGCACGGAGCTGATCCCCTGCACCGCGACCCGCGGCGTGCCCTATATCGCGACGCGGACCGAGGCGCAGATCGGCGGCGCCATTGCGCTGGAGATGCTGGCCGAACAGCACAACAAGGTCGATGCCGCGATCATCGCCGCCTTCGGCGATCCCGGCCTGTTCGCCGCGCGCGAGACCTTCGACATTCCCGTGGTCGGCATGGCGGAAGCGGCGATGCTGACGGCGTGCATGGCCGGCCGCCGCTTCGCCATCATCACCTTCGCCCAGGCGTTGGGGCCCTGGTACGAAGAGTGCGTCCGCGCCCACGGGCTGTGGGATCGCTGCGCCGGCATCCGCATGCTCGACACGCCGTTCCAGGCGATCTCCGAGGTCGGCACCGAGAAGGAGAATGTGCTGGTCGATCTCGCGCAGCGCGCCATCGTCGAGGACGAGGCCGACGTGCTGATCTTCGCCGGCGCACCGCTCTCGGGCCTTGCCGAACGCGTCGCCGACCGGGTCCCCGTCCCAGTGGTCGATCAGGTCATTGCCGCCGTGAAGCAGGCCGAGGCGCTGGTGGCGCTGCGCCTGCGCAAGGCGACGGTGGGCACGTTCCGCCGGCCCGCCGCCAAGCCGACCATCGGTCTTGCCGACGCGCTCGCCGCCCGGCTCGAGCATCGCGACAGCTGATCAGAGGGGCGGCCGGCGATGCGAAAAACCCAATTCGTTCTCGATGATACGGCCGAAGGCAAACAAGCGGGATTCGCATCCCGGCGGCGCGATGATCTGGATGCCGAACGGCAGCTCGTTCACCTGGCGCCGCGCCGGCAAGGTCAGGACCGGAAAGCCCACCAGCGACACGATGAAGGTGACGGCGAGATAGTCGATCGGCGTCTGCAGCGGAGCACCGTCGATGGCGGTGACATCGCTGATCTCGTTCGGCCAGGGCAAGACCAATGCCGCCGGCGCGACCAGGAAGTCGGCGCGCGTGAACAGCTCGCGAAAGCTGCGGTAGATCGCCGTGCGGCGGCGCTCGGCGTTGAGATAATCTTCGGCGGAGAGTTTTGCGCCCGCCTCGATGTTCCAGATCACGGTGGGCGTGAGCTCGGCGCGGCGCGTTCTCAGCAGATCACCATAATTGTTGGCAATGTGAGCGGCGCGCAACGTGCGAAAGGTCTCGATCGCGCCGCCGCAATCGGGCGACGACGGCACGAGATCGGCGATGCGCGCGAGCTCGTCGCAGGCGGAGGCGAAACGGGCGCGAACGTCGCGCGCAACCGGCGCCACGCCGAAATCGGGCGTGACGGCGATCCGGGGACGTCCTGCGATCGCCCGATCGTCACTGACAATTCCGGCCGAGAGCGGATCATGCGCGTCGCTTCCCCCGCAGACCGACAGCGCAAGTTCGAGGTCGTCGACGCTGCGAGCGAGGAAGCCGTGGGTGGCCAGCATGTCCCAGCCGAGCGGACGGCGCGGCGACGGAATGCGGCCGGGCGTCGGCCGGATCGAGGCGACGTCGCAGAAGCTGGCGGGCGTGCGCACGGAGCCGCCGAAATCAGTGCCATGCGCCAGCGGCACCATGCCGGCCGCGACAGCAACGGCAGAGCCGCCCGACGATCCGCCGGAGGTCAGCGCGGGATCGAAGGGATTGCGCGTCGGCCCGCACAACCGGTTGGTGCAGACCGCACCGAAGCCGAATTCCGGCGTGTTGGTCTTTCCCAGAATGATGGCACCGGCGCGCCGCAGCCGCGCGACCACGAGATCGTCCTCGGCCGGGACATGATCGCGGAACAGAGCCGATCCGTAAGTTGTCGTGATTCCGCCGGTGTCGGTGAGGTCCTTGATCCCCATCGGCACGCCATGCAGGGGTCCGATCGGCGCGGGCGCGGCATCGCAGATGTCCGCCGCACGTCGGGCGCCCTCCGCATCGACCGTGACGAACGCCGCCAATCGGGTATCGAGGTCCGCAATCCGTGCGAGGTGCACCTCGACGGCCTCACGCGAGGACAGTTCGCCCCTGGCGATGGCACGCGCAAGCTCCGTGGACGTGAGGTCGCAAACCGATGTCATCGGGCCACCATGTCAAAACGCGCATCGAAAGGCGAGCGCTTCGGGCACGAGACTTGCTTTCTCCTCTGCAGCAACGGGAGGCAACACCATGGCTGATGCGCCAAGCGGACGTTCGCTCGTCGTCGACGCCGTCACGCACCGCTATCCGAGCGGCGCACTCGCGGTCGAGAACATCAATCTCGACATCAAGGGCGGCGAGATCATCGCCCTGCTCGGCCCGTCAGGCTGCGGCAAGACCACCCTGCTGCGGATCATCGCCGGTTTCATCGCGCAGACGCAAGGGCGGATCATCATCGGCGACGACATCGTCGATACGCTGCCGCCGAACCGCCGCGCCGTCGGCATCGTGTTCCAGAACTACGCGCTGTTTCCGCACCTGTCGATCAGCGAGAACGTCGCCTACGGGCTCGCCGCGCGCGGCATCGACAAGGCGAGCCGCCAGCGCGAGGCGCAGCGCCTGCTGGAGCTGGTGCAATTGCCTGCAATGGCCGAGCGGCTGCCGCGGCAACTCTCCGGCGGCCAGCAGCAGCGCGTGGCGCTGGCCCGCGCGCTCGCGATCAAGCCGTCGATCCTGCTGCTCGACGAGCCCTTTGCCGCGCTCGACAAGAATTTGCGGCTCGACATGCAGATCGAGGTCAAGCGGCTGCAACGCGTCTCCGGCATCACCACGCTGATCGTGACGCACGACCAGGAAGAGGCGCTGTCGATGGCCGACCGCGTCGCCGTGCTGAGCCATGGCAAGCTCGAGCAGTTCGGATCGCCGTCCGACGTTTACGATCGTCCGCAGACGCTGTTCGTCAACACCTTCGTTGGCTCGACCAACCGCATGCCCGGTGTCGTGGTCTCGGCGGACCGCACCGCCGCCAAGGTGCGTCTCGATGCCGGCGCGGAGATCATCGCACGGCCCGCCGGCGGCGCGCTCGCCGAAGGTGGCCGCGTCACCGTCTGCATCCGGCCCGAGCACCTGCAATTCGTCGGCGACGAAGCCGGCTTCGCCGGCGTGGTCGGCATGTCGCTGCCGCTGGGTGCCACCGTCGTCCACGAAGTCACGACCGCCGACGGCTCCGGCGTCAAGGTCTCCCAGGCGCGCATCGGCGAGACGCGCGCGCTGGAGAACGGCGCCGCGGTGCGCCTCGCACCGCTCGCCCCGTCGCTCGCCAACGCCTTTCCCGCAACGCTTTAGATCCAGTCCTTGTTCAGAGGGAGTTCGAATATGATCATGAACCGCCGAAGCCTGATGACGACCGCACTCACACTCGGCGCCATGAAGGCGTTTCCGGGCCTGAGCTTCGCCCAGGCCCGCCCGCTGGTGTTTGCGACCTTCACCGGAAGCTGGGAGGAAGCGCACAAGGCCGTGCTGGTGCCGGCCTTCCGCAAAGCCAACGCGGACGCCGCGATGGTGCTCGATCCCATGCTCTCGGTCGACCAGATCGCGAAGGTCAATGCCGCCAAGGCCAATCCGCCGATCGACGTCATGCTGCACGATCCCGGCCCCGCCCTCGTCGCGATCGGCCAGGATCTGGTTGAACCCTATCCGGTCGAGAAGAGCGCCTCTTACAAGGACCTGATCGCCGAGGCGCAGGAGCCGATGGGCCCCGCCCCGTTCTTCCAGGTCGTCGGCCTCACCTACAATCCGGAAGCCGTCAAGACGCCGCCGACCTCCTGGGCCGATCTCTGGAAGCCGGAATTCAAGGGCCGCGTCGGCATCACCAACCTCAACTCGACGCTCGGCACCGGATGGCTGGTCGAGATCGCCAAGATGCGCGGCGGCTCGGAGGCCAATGTCGATCCCGGCTTCAAGGCGCTGGAAGAGCTGAAGCCCAATCTCGCGGCCGTGGCCGCCAATCCCGGCGCGCTCGCCACCCTGTTCCAGCAAGGCCAGATCGACATCTCGCCCGGCAATTTCAACGCCATCCAGATCCTGAAAGCGCGCGGCGTGCCGGTCGAGTTCGTGGCCCCGAAGGAAGGCGCCATCGCCTTCAAGACCACGATCCACATCGTCAAGAACTCGCCGAACCGCGAGCTCGCCTTCAAGCTGATCGAGGCGGCGCTGACGCCGGAGGTGCAGACCACGCTGATGAACCCGCCCTACCTGATCGTGCCCACCAACTCCAAGGTGACGATGGGCGGCGAGATCGCGCGCGTGCTCGCCAAGGACACGGCCGAACTGAAGCAGAAGTTCGTGTTCCAGGACTGGAAGAAGATCAACGAGCAGCGCTCGGCCTGGATCGAGCGCTTCAACCGCGAGATCAAGATCTGAGAGCGTTGAGGACCTGACGATGGGTGCAGCACCGGCATCACGGGACGTGACCTCCTACGGGATGGGATTGGCAGTGCCGCTGGCGCTGTTCTTCCTGGTCTTCTTCGTGGCGCCGCTGCTGCAACTGCTCTGGCTCTCGCTTCACAACGACACGGCCGGGCTCCATTGGGGGCTCGGCCAGTATCTGCACTTCCTCACCGATCCCTTCAGCTTAGGGGTGCTCGGCTCGACGCTGCTGCTGGGCGCCGAGGTGACGGCCGTGTGCCTCGTGCTAGGTTTTCCCATTGCCTGGCTCTACCAGCGGGTCGGGCCGCGGCTTCAGACCATCATCATCCTGATCGTGCTGCTGCCGCTCCTGACCAGCGTCGTGGTGCGCACCTTCGCCTGGATCGTCATCCTGGGCCGCCAGGGCATCATCAACGCCACACTGCAATCGCTCGGCATCATCAATACGCCCTTGAAGCTGCTCTACACCCAGTTCGGCGTCGTGATTGCGCTGGCGCAGGTGCAGATGCCGCTGATGACCCTGCCGCTGATCACGGCGCTCGGCCGGATCGATCCCAACCTCGACGATGCCTCCTGCTCGCTCGGCGCTGGGAGCTGGCGGACTTTCTTCAGGATCGTGCTGCCGCTGTCTTTGCCCGGCGTGATCGCCGGCTGCACGCTGACCTATGCCGCCGCGATCACGGCGTTCATCACCCAGTCGCTGATCGGCGGCGGGCAGATGTTGTTCATGCCGATGTATCTCTATCAGCAGGCCTCGACGCTTCAGAACTGGCCCTTTGCATCCGCGATCTCGATCATCTTCCTGCTCGCCGTGCTCGCGGTCGTCTCAGTCTTCACCACGCTCGGCCGCCTGTCGCGCGGCTATGGAGGCGCGTGATGAGCAGTCGCAAGCGCACCCTGGAGGCGATCAGCTTCGAGCTGGTCATGACCGTGATCGCGGTGATCGCGCTGATCATCATCATCGCGCCGTCGCTGGTGGTGCTGATCGTCTCCTTCACCAGCGGCTTCTCGCTGCGGTTCCCGCCGCCGGGCTATTCGCTGCGCTGGTACGCCGAACTGTGGAATGCCTGGCAGCTGCACTTCGCGGCCAAGAACAGCTTCATCGTCGCGCTGTGGGCGACGGGCCTGTCCGTCGTCCTCGGCGTCGCCGCCGCGCTTGCGATCTCGCGCTCGCGGACGCTGTCGGCACGGCTGCTCGATTCGCTCTTC
This sequence comes from Bradyrhizobium sp. WSM2254, assembly GCF_000472645.1. NCBI lineage: Bacteria > Pseudomonadati > Pseudomonadota > Alphaproteobacteria > Hyphomicrobiales > Nitrobacteraceae > Bradyrhizobium > Bradyrhizobium sp. WSM2254. The sequence goes on from NZ_KI421445.1 coordinate 322,156, forward strand.
ATGTCGCCGCTGGTCCTGCCGGCGCTGGCCTTCGGGCTTGCCGCCCTGATGCTGTTCTCACTGGTCGGCCTGCCGGTGTCGCCGCTGACGCTGGTGATCGGCCACACCGTGGTCTGCGTCCCCTATGTGGTGCGCAACACGATCGCAGCGCTCGCCCAGCTCGAGCCGACTTTGCTTGAGAGCTCGGCGGTGCTGGGCGCAAGCCGGCTCTATACGTTCCGCCGGATCGTGCTGCCGCTGATCCGGCCGGGCATCATCGCGGGCGCCTTCATCGCCTTCATGTCATCCTTCGACAACGTGCCGGTCTCGCTGTTCCTGCGCGATGCCGCGACCGACATGCTGCCGATCCGGATGTGGCAGGATCTCGAGGGCAAGCTGGATGTCACCATCGCCGCGCTGTCGGGTGTGCTGATCATCGCGACTGTCGCGCTGGTCGCCGTCATGGAGCGCGTCACGGGCCTGTCGCGGCGGCTGACGAACTGATCAGGCGCCGCGGAACAGCGAATAACCCCAGCGCGTGAATTTCAGCGGCAGGTGAAAATGCTCGTCGACCTCCTTGATGCGGAAGCGGAACGGCGTCACCGTGAGAAAACCGCCGCTGTCGCTAAAGAACTCGCCGAGATGAAACAGGACCTCGTACTCGCCGGCCGTCACGCCGGCGCCTTGCGCAATAGGGTGATCGAGCACGCCATTGGCGCCGAGCCGCCCGTCGGCGATGCGCGAGGAGTCGGGATCGATCCGCCAGATTTCGACGCGCAGCCCCTGCGCGGGCTGTCCGCTTGCCACATCGACCGCGTGAATGGAAATACCGCCTGCCACCATGTTCCTCCGCTGAGCGCGCCACCATGATAGACGGAAACGCTGCCGCTCGGCCAGCACTGCTGCCAGCCCTGGGCGCGATGACCTGGCTCCAGGCGCTGGTCGCTCTCGCCTTGTTCGCGCCCGGCGTGGTCGCGCCGCGCGCCCATATCGAGGTCTGGCAGCTCTCGATGTTCTCATGCGCGGTATTCGCTGTCGGCATCCCCGCCTCGTTCTGGGGCGGCGGCTTCATCGCGCGGGTCGGCTCGCTGCGGATCGCGAGCCTGTGCGCGGCGGCCATCGTCGTCGGCATGGCGCTGGCTTCACTCGGATCGAGCGCCGCCCTGCTGGCCGCAGGGCTCTGCCTCGGCCTCGCCATGGGGCCCGAGACGCCCGCAAGCGCGGCGCTGCTGGCGCGGCTGGTGACCGCCGAGCGCCGCGCCTTCGTCTTCTCGGTGCGGCAGACCGGCAACCAGATCGGCGCGGTCTGCGGCTCGCTAGCCCTGCCTGCGATCGCCATCGCGTTCGGGCCGGCCTGGTGCTATGCGGCCGTTGCCGCCCTGGCGCTGCTCGCGATCGTGCTGTTCGAATGGCTGCGGCCGGCCTATGCCGGCAAGATCGTGCCGCCTCCCAAGCTCGATCTCCGCGCGCGGCTGGCGCTGATGACGGCCGACCGGCGCATCGCGATGCTGGCGCTGGCCTCGATGCCGTTCAGCGCGATGCAGGTGTCGCTCAACACGGTGTTCGTCACACTCGGCACGAGCGAGCTCGGCCTCAGCCACATCGAGGCCGGCATGGCGCTCGCCTGCGCGCAAGCCGGCGGCCTCGTCGGCCGGCTCGGCTGGGGCTACGTCGCCATGCGCCTCGACGCCTCCCGCGCCGTGCTCGTCGTCATCGGCCTCGGCATGGCCTTCTGCGCTGCGCTGCTTGGCCTCGACGGCGGATCGCTCGGCCGCACCTGGCAGTTCGCAGTGGTGGCGCTGTTTGGCCTGACGGCGTCAGGCTGGAACGGCGTCTTCATCGCCGAGATCGCCCGCCTCGCCCCACAGGACCGGATCGGCGAGACCACCGGCGCGGTGCTGACCGCGTCCTATGCCGGTTTGCTGGCGGCGCCGGCCGTGGTCTCGATCCTGGATGGTGTGGCCGGGCTTGGCGCGGCGTTCTTCGCCTTGGCGTGCCTCGCCCTCTGCGGCACAGTGGCGCTGATCTGGGGAGGCCATGACAAAGCCAGCACATAGCGCCCGCGAGATCGCGGCCGATGTCGCGGCCGGACGGACGAGCGCCGTCGAGACAGCGAAGGCCGCGCTCGCGCGCATCGAGGCCGCCAAGGCGTTGAACGCGGTGGTCACGACCGATCCCGCGCGCACGCTGGCCGATGCCGCCGCGGTCGACGAGCGCCTGCGTGCCGGCGAGACGATGCCGCTCGCCGGCGTGCCCATCGTCGTCAAGGACAACATCTGGGCCAGCGGCTGGCGTATCACGCAGGGCTCGCGCCTGTTTTGCGATTTCATCGCGCCACAGGATGCGATTGCAGTCGAGCGGCTGCGCAAGGCCGGCGCGGTCGTCGCCGGCATCGGCGCCACCTCCGAGTTCGCCAGCAAAGGCGTCACCACATCGCCGCTGTTCGGCCCGACACGTCATCCCCTCGATCCCGCGTTGACGCCGGGCGGCTCGTCTGGCGGACCGGCCGCGGCCGTCGCCGCCGGCCTCGTGCCGCTCGCGATCGGCACCGACGCGGGCGGCTCCAGCCGCAGGCCGCCGGCCCATGTCGGCGTCGCCGGCTTCAAGCCGTCCTATGGCGCGATCCCCTATGGGCCCGGCTTCGCCGAGCCGTTCTTCGGCCTCTCCGTCATCGCACCGATCGCGGCCGATGTTGCCGATATCGCGCTGGCGTTCGAGACGATGGCCGGCGTCGATCCGCGCGATCCAGATTCCGCAGTCATCGCGCAGGGGGCCGATGATCCCGCCGGCCTGCGCATCGCGTTCTCCCCGCGCCTCGGGCTTGATGTCGCCGTCGATGATGTGGTCGCCAATGGACTCGTTTCTGCCATCGCGCGGCTAGCCGCTGCAGGCTTGCCTATTTCGCAGCGCGATCCCGTCTGGCCCGCCGGCGCGACGGAAGACGCCCTCATGCCGCTTCAGCATGCCGGCCTCGCCGCGCTCCATGGCGACGCCTTCCGCAAGGACCCGACTGTCTTCGATCCTGATATCGCCAGGCAGATCGAGCGAGGGCTCGCCTGGTCAGGCGCGGACGTTGCGGGTGCGCTGGTCGCAAGCGCCGCGATCGCCAATGCCTTCGCGGCGTTCTTCACCGAGGTCGACCTGCTGCTCACGCCGACTGTTCCTTGCGTCGCATGGCCGTTCACCCAGCTCGGACCCGACTTGATCGGCGGCCGTGCGGCGAGCCCGCGCGGGCATGCCGTGTTCACGCCCTTCGTCAATCACGCTCGCCTGCCGGCGATTTCGCTTCCGTGCGGGACCGATTCCCACGGGCTTCCGTTCGGCCTCCAGATCATCGCCCGGCGCGGCCAGGACCGCACGCTGCTGCGCGCCGCCCGGCAGATCGAGGCGCTGTTGCAGGCGTAGCGACGATTTCGGAATAATAGCAATATACCCCTGTTTTGCCCGACGGGTCAAATCGCGTCGACACGTGCGTAAGCCGTTGATTCCATTATCACCGGCTACTGTGCATGGGGTTGTTTTCGCGCTTTTTGTTTATCGGGCGCCGCACGCGCCCGTCTAGCCGGCGAATGACAGACGCAACCGCCGCCACCCGATGACAATTCCGGTGATCGAGAACACAAGCCCGAGCGCGCAGAGGCCGACGATCAGGACATCGCGCAAACGCGGATGCGCCAACAGGACCGGAAAGTCGAGCGTGTGCAGCGCGCCGTAGAACCAGCGATAGGCCCGCCGCGACGCATCCAGCCTTTGCAGCACGCGGCCGTCGGCGCTGTCGATGTCGAACCAGACGTCGCCGCAGCGGGCACGGTAGACAGGCGCACCCGGGACAATGGATTGCGCGGGATAGTCGTCATTGACCGCAAGAACGGACGGCGCGCTGCAGCCGGCCGCAAGGCGCGTCATCCAACTCTCGACCTCTTGCGCGCTGAACACGCCTGCCTCTCGGACGTTCAGCCGGACCAAAACCTGCTGGTCGAGACCAATCCGTTCGCGTCGATAGACCATGCCGTTGAAGCCAAGCCATTCGACTTCGCGGGCTGAGGACGATACCGGCTTCCCATCGAGCGAGGCGGCCGTCTTCCAGTCCGGCAAGGCGTTCGTCACGCCGGCCTCAGCCGGGGTCAACTGCCCGCGCGAGAACAGCCGGCCGTGGTCCATCGAGAGCCAGCCGCTGAAGATCCAGGTCAGCACGAAGGCTGTCGCCGCCAGGCCGACGATGTGATGCAGAGCATGCCAGCCGCGATAGGGCGAGGAGATCTGACGTCCCTGCACCCTCACCCGCGCGATCCCGAGCACCGCCCCCAACATCGCCGCGATCAGAGCCAGCAGCGATAGCGTCCAGACCACGCCGTCCCACAGCGCCCAGTTGCTTCTCAGAACCGTCGGGTAGATCCAGTGCAGCACGCTGCCGACGAGATTCCAGCCGCGCTCGCTCCGCGTCGTATCCAGGACGATTTCGCCAGTACGGGACGAGACGTAGATCTCCGTTCCGGCGGCATCGCCAAGCGCCGCGCGAAACAGCGGCCGGTGGCGATCAAAGCCGTTCGGTACGCTCCATTGATCGTAGTCCGCGTGCGCAACGATCGCCGTATGCGCGGCATCGAGCCCGCGTTGGCGCGCATGCGCCTGCGCGATGGCGAGCGCGACCTCGGGCGACGACACCGACGCATCCTGCCGGTCGGAAGCGCGGACCGCGCGCGAACGCGAGGGCCCCGACACGATGTAGACGGGTCCGTCGCTCCGCTGGATCAGGCGCACACGCGTTGCGTCCGCGATCCCGCTCGCAGCCACGGCATCGGCAACCGCCATGGCGGCCTGCACGCGCTCGACCGGAGCAAGGCCGGCAAAACGTTCCGCTTCCGTCAACGACGGGAACGGAACGAAATGCATCACGATCCCCGTGGCGAACCACATCGCGAACAGCAGGCAGAACGCGATCCCGAGCCAGCGATGCAGCAGGACGATCGCGCCCATCATGCGCTCAGTGCCCTACCATTTGAACGCCGCCGAGATCTCGTAGGTGCGCGGCGCGCCCAGGAGGATCTGGTCGGGATAGAACGGATCGCCCCAGATCGCGTAGCGCTTGTCGGTGAAGTTGCGTACCCGGAAGGTCAGGCGAGCCTGGTCGACGGCATTGAAGACCGCCTTGGGGATGTCGACGAAGGCGTAGACGTCGCCGACCGTGTAGGCGTTCATCGTCACCGTGTTGGCGTCGGTGTTGTAGCGGTCGCCGACGTGGCGGCCGACAATGCCGAGCTCCACCGGCCACGGCGTGAAGAACCGGTACGACGCACCAGCATTCGCGACGATGCGCGGCACGTTCGGCGGCGTGTTGCCCGAGAACGAGCCGCCGACGAAATTGTAGTCGGCATAGCGCGCATCGACATAGGCGATGTTGCCCCACAGCCGCAGCGGCTCGATCGGCCGCACCGAGGCGGCGAGCTCGACGCCCTTCGACTCCTGCCGTCCCGCAATATTGAGCGCCTGCCCGCCGGCCGCCGCATAGACGTTCTTGCGCTGGATATCATAGGCCGAGAACGACCACTCCGCCCGGTTGTCCCAGAACAGGTGCTTGACGCCGGTCTCGTAGGTGCGCGACGTCGTCAGGTCCAGCGGCTGGGTCGGCAACAGCAGGAAGATGTTGTTGGCGGATACATCGGCGCCGGTGGCGTACTGGCTGAAGAAGGTCAGCCCGGGCACGGCCTCCCAGGTGTAGCCGATGCGCCCCGTCACCGGGGCCCAGCCCTTGGTGTACGGAAAACCCGCCTTCTCCAGCCCGGTCTTGTCGGTCCAATTGCGATCGAGCCCGATATGCTCGACGCGGAGGCCTCCGATCAGCGCAAAGGTCCGGGTCAGCTTCAGCCGGTCCTCGAACGACAGCGCCTCGTTGTCGATCCGTGCGGTCTGCCGCTGGATCTCGAGCGAGCCATAAAAGCCGCGGTCGGGATTGACCAGCGAGACGGAGTCACCGGGGAAATTCGCTGCACCCGGCCGAACGAAATCGAGATAACTCGACGACAGCGTCGTGACCAGCCGGTTGTCGAAGCCTGCAATGTTCGTATCCCAGATCAGGTCGGTGATGTTGCCGACCAGCCGCTGGCTGTGCGCGACATAGAAGCGCTCGCGATCGACCAGGTTCGTACCGGAGTTGAACGCCTCGATCTCGTTGTTGAACCAGCTGCGCTCGGCGCCGTAACCATAGGCCTGGCTCTTCAGCGTCAGGTCGGGCGCCAGCTTCAGCTCGAAACCGCCGCGCAGCCAGACCTCCTGCGCCACGTTTCGGTTGTCGAGGACGTTGTAGTTGGTGTTGAAGGTGCGGTCGTCGATCGTGACAGCCCCGAGGTCGGTCCTGTTGAAGTAGTTGCCGGAGACAATCCCTGTCGTCGCGTGCGAGCCGCTGAAGGCAATCGGCACCAGCGGCGCGCCCCAATAGGCCTTTCCGCGATCCTCACGGTACTCGATCGCGCCCCAGACCTTGAGGCTGTCGGAGACGCGGTAGTTGAGCTGGCCGGAGACGTCGAGCGTCTTGGTGTTGGTGTCGTCGACAAAACCGTTGAGCGAGGAGCGGCTGATGTCGAAGCGGTAGTCGAGGCCCTGAACGTTGGTGCTGCCACCCGAGCCGTAATGGGTACGGAACGAGTTCAGGGAGTCGTACGAGAAGTCCGCCTCGTTGCGGATCGCTCCGGTGTGCGGCTGCTTGGTGACGAAGTTGATCGCGCCGCCGGCGGCGCCCTCGCCCGAGATCAGCGAGGCCGGGCCTTTGAGGAATTCCACGGCCTCCAGATTGGCCGTGTCCATGATCCGCGAGGTCATGTTCTGCGGGCCGATCTTGATGCCGTTGTAGAGCGTGTTGATCTGGCTGTTGGTGAAGCCGCGCATCGAGAAGCCTGCCGGCTCCCCCGGAGCGTCGCCGGAGGTGACACCGACCGCACCTTGGGCGACCTCGGACACGGTGCGATAGCCCTGCTCGCGCATGGTCGCGGCCGAGATCACCTCGACGGTCGCGGGCGTCTCGCGCACGGTGAGGCCGAGACGCGAGGCACTCTCGGCCACCGCGTTGCTGTTGAGCGGCGTGGGCGCCGCCGCCGCCGGCACGGCAGGCTTGGGGGTTGCGGATGCGGCCGCTGGCCGGCGCGGCGTTGCGCGACGCGCACTCTGCGCGTCCCGGCCAGCCGGCTTGGCCTGCTTGCGGGATTGGTTGGGCGACACCTCGACGGGTGGCAGCGGTTCGCGGACCTGCTGCGCCAGCGCGGCAGGCAGATCAGCGACTGTAAACGACGTGAAGGCAGCGGAGGCGAGCAGGAAACGGCGCGATCGTCCAAGACGAATAGAAGACACAGTGGGACCTCGGTATGACGTCAGTGGCACGTCACAGCGAACGAGGTCTCACCCTTGGCTTGTCAGCCGTCCGATGAAGCCGAATGTCTGTACTCCCCGACCGACATCTTCGCGTGTGACCACGGCTGACGGCAGGTCTCCTGGCTCGCGGGTCATCACCACTTCGTCGCCTTCCCGGGACCGAGGACCCAGTGGCGTCTGACGAAGGATTATCCGCTTACAGTTGCGGGGGCAGCCGCGGCGTTGGGGAAACATCCCCGCACCGCATTCCCTTTTCATCCCCTCTCGGGGGAAACCGTCGCGAGCATCTAGGATTACGATCGAGACAGAGTCAATGTACCAGTTGCGGCGTTATTGCCACAGCGACCAACTTCCTTGGAGAGAAGCATGGAAGGCGAGACCTTCCTCTGGCTGATCCGTCATGCGCCCGTCGATGGCATCAAAGGGACGATCCACGCGCCGGACGCGCCCGCCGATCTCGGCGATCGCACGCGACTGGAAGCGCTGCGGCAGCGCCTGCCGCGGGACTCTGCGAGCTATGCCAGCCCGTCGCGGCGCACGGTCGAGACCGCGCGCGCGCTGGGGCTCGAACCGGAGCTGGTGGGCGAGTTCAGCGAGCAGGATTTCGGCGATTGGACCGGCCGGCGGCACGACGACCTCGCCGCAATGGGCGGCGATGCCTACGCGCAATTCTGGGGCGATCCGGCGCGCGCACGACCACCGGGAGGTGAAAGCTTTGAGGACCAGGTCGCGCGCGTCCGACATGGGCTGTCACGGATCGAAGCTGGACCCGCAACGCTCGTCGTGCATTCCGGCACGATCCGCGCCGCGCTGTGCATCGCGCTGGATCTTGCGCCGCAAGCCGCGCTGCGCTTCGTGATCGATCCGCTGTCGCTGACCCGGATCGACCGGCTCGCGACCGGCTGGCGCGTCGCGTCGGTCAATCAGCGCATAGCGTGAGCCGGATCAGGCCGGGCGATCCGGCACATTGGCCTGCGCGAAGGTCGCCATGCCGTTGTGAAGGCTGCAGGCGAGCCGCACCAGCGGCAGCGCGATGGCGGCGCCCGATCCCTCCCCGAGCCTGAGATCGAGGCTGATCAGCGGCTGCACGTTCAGGGCGCGCAGCACCAGACGATGCCCCTGCTCCGCCGATTGATGCGAGGGCAGCAGGAACGGCTGGCACGACGGATTGAGCCGCACGGCCGCCAGCGCCGCGACCGACACGATGAAGCCGTCGATCAATACGGGGATGCGGGCTTGCGCGGCCGCAATGATGGCGCCGCAGATGGCGGCGATCTCGAGGCCGCCGACGGCGCACAGGATTTTTTCGGGCGGCGCACCCGCAACGGAGTGACGCGCAATCGCGGCATCGATCACGCGCGCCTTGTGCGCACGGCCGGCGGCATCGATACCGGTGCCGCTGCCGGCGATCTCCTCGGCGTTCACGCCGAGCAGGCTCGCCGCGATCGCCGCCGAGGTCGTGGTGTTGCCGATGCCCATCTCGCCGAAGATCAGAAGATCGGGCTGGCTGGCTTCCGCGCGCGCGACGGCGCGCTGGCCGGCTTCGAACGCGAAGGCCAGCTCGGACGGTGCGAGCGCAGCCTCGACACTGAAATCGCGTGTGCCGCTGCGCGGCTTGTCGATGACGATGCCCGCTACCGCCTCCGGCGCCAACGTGCCGGCGTCAACCACCTCTAGGCTCGAACCAAGCTCCCGCGCCAGCACCGAGATCGCAGCGCCACCGGAGGCGAAATTCGCCATCATCGCGATGGTCACTCCTTGCGGATAGGCCGACACGCCTTGCGCGACGATGCCGTGATCGCCGGCGAAAATGATGATCGGCACGCGTGCCGCGCGCGGCTGCTTGGTCGCTTGCAGGCCCGCGAGCTCGATCGCGAGCTGCTCGAGCCGGCCGAGCGCGCCGGTCGGCTTCGTCAGTTGCGCCTGCCGCGCGATCGCCGCCTCGCGATGGACCGCGGAGATTTCGGGGCATTTTTGGGTGACCCAGTCGGGGAGCATGCTGCCTCGCTTACGGCCTGCGCTTGAGAATGTAGCTGTCCATGATCCATCCATGCCGCTCGCGCGCCTGCTGCCGCAACGCGGCGATGCGCGGCCCCACCTCGGCAAGCGCGCCGGACATGACGATCTGATCGGGCATGCCGAGATAAGCGCCCCACCAGATGTCGAGCCCGGCCGGATCGAGCGACTGGAACGCCGTGCCGCCATCGAGCATCACGACCACGGTGTCGACGCCTTGCGGCCAGCCGCCCTCGCGCAAGCGCCGTCCCGTCGTGACCAGAAAGGGCTCGCCGATGTCGTTGAGCGGCAGCGCATGCGCCGCGCACAGCGCCTGGATCGACGTGATTCCGGGGATGACCTCGATATCAGGCAAGGGATCGAGCCGGCGCGCGATGCGCAGCGAGGAATCGTAGAGCGAAGGATCGCCCCAGATCAGCAGCGCGACCTTGCCGTCACCTTCGAGATGGCTTGCGATTGTCCGCGACCACGTCGCGGCGACCGCATCGTGCCAATCGCCCACACCCTTGCGATAGTCCACTTCACCGGCGTCGCGCACGGGAAGATCGAACTCGGCGATGCGCGTCTTGTCGCTGGTGAGCACATCCGCGCAGATCGTTCGCCTGAGATCGGCGAGATCGGATTTCGCCGTTCCCTTGCGCGGGATCAGGATGAGATCGGCCGCGTTGATGGCTTGAACGGCGGCGCGCGTGAGCTGCTCGGGATCACCGCAACCGATGCCTATCAGGGAGAGCGTGAGCATCGCGCGTGTGGGGGCGGCCATCGCGGCCGCCCCTTGTCTCTTAAGCCGCGTTGTGCAGGCGCGGCGTGACGAGGCCGGGCGCGGTGACGCCGCGCAGCGATTTTGCCAGCGCCAGCACGGCGAGATCGGCCAGCGGCTCGATCACGATGACGAGCGCGTAGGAGGCCGCAAAGGTCGCGATGTTGACGAGGTTGGTCGCGCCAAAGCCGGAACCATAGAGCGCCCAGAACGCGACCCAGGCGATGACGCCGGCCTGATAGGTCGTCGAAAGCGCCAGCGCCTGGCGATACTTGAGATCGACATAGGCGGTGTTGCGGGCAATGATCCGTCCGGCGATCGCCTGGATCGCGAACAGCGGCACCAGCAGCGTGGTGACGTTCATGCCGTATTGCGGCAGGTCCGGCGGCTCGAAGAACACACCCTGGAACAGCAGGCCGAACGCAAGGCCGAAGGCCGCCGGCGCTGCCCCGAACAGCAGGAACAGGGTCGAGCCAAGGATGAAGTGCACCTCGGACACGCCGACCGGGAAGTGCGGCAGGATCTCGAAGAAGACGAACACGAGGCCCGTGGTGGCGAGCGTCCGCGCCGCGAACGACGTGATGCCCTGCTCGCGCACGGTCTCGACCGCGAGCTTCAACGCAACGCCGCCGACGGCGATGCCGGTTGCGTAACTCAACACGAGCTTGGCGCCCGATACGACTCCGGGTTCGATATGCATGGTTCAGTTCCTTCCTGCCGTCACACCCGACGGCCTTGGCCACAAAACATGCACGGCCGGTCTCCTGGCTCGCGGTTCACTGGGGTTCTCCGGCCTTCCCGAACCTTGCGGCCCAGTGGCTGATCGGAGCCCCTCACCGCTTACAGTCGCGGGGGCGGCTGGGGTTTTGGGCGGCGCAACTATCCGCCCACCCCCATTCCCGATTATGCTCCGGCGGTCTGCACCGCATCGAGCACCATGCCCGTCCTGTGTGCCCCTTTCGCCAGCCGGGCGTCAAGGGCTGACGGGTGATTGAGACCATCATGACGGGTATTCTCCCGCCAGTGCGCCGAACAGGATCACGGCGGCCGTCGAAGCCGCCCCGCCCCGCGCAAGCTGCTCGGCAAGCTCGACAATGGTGGTGCGGACCAGCCGCTCGTCGGGCCGGCCGAGGGATTCGGCGAACAGCGCCGGGGTGGTCGGCGCGAGGCCGTGCGCGATCAACTTTGCGGCAAGGGCCGGAAAGGTGCGGCGGCCCATATAGACCACGGTCGTCGCCTCCGGGTCGGCCAGCGCCGCCCAGTTCAGGTTTTGCGGCAACTCTCCGGTGACGTCGGCCCCGGTCACGAACTGCACCCGGCGCGAGGTGTGGCGCCGGGTCAGGGGTATGCCGGCTTGCGCAGCCGCCACGCAGGCCGAAGTGACGCCGGGAACGATCTCATAGCCGATGCCGGCTTCGCGCAGCGTTTCGAGCTCCTCCTCGAGCCGGCCAAAGATGCCGGCATCGCCGGACTTCAACCGCACCACGCGCGCGCCAGTCGCGGCGTAGTCGACCAGCAGGCGGTTGACGTGATGCTGCTTGGTCGAGGGCCGCCCGGCCCGCTTCCCGACCGCAACGAGATTGGCGCCGGGACGGGCGAGGTCGAGGATCGCGCCCGAGGCGAGGTCGTCAAAGAGCACGACATCGGCCTCGCGCAGCCGGGCGGCACCCCTGAGCGTGAGAAGCTCGGGGTCGCCGGGACCGGCGGAGATGAAGGAGACAAAACCGCTCACCGGTCCTCCGCGATCAGATGGAAGAACGTGCCGGTGGTATTGCCCCGGCGCGAACCGGTCTCGGCGATGACCGCACCGGTCGCATCGTGCACGACCGCGAGCGGCGTGTCGGGCTGGGCAAGGATGGTCGAATAGTGGAACTCATGGCCGCGCAGGCGTGCGCCGGCGCGATGTCCCGGCATCGGCGCGGCGAGTTCGGCGAGACGATAGCCCAGATGCATGCGGCGCTTGGCAAAGCTGGTCTCCAGGCCGAGCAGGCCCGCCATCTCATGGCAGACACCGTCGGCGTCGGTCAAAGCGGTTCCCAGCACCATATAGCCTCCGCATTCACCGTGCACCGGTCGTGTCTCGGCGAAGGCGCGCAAGCCGCTGCGAAAGCGCGCGTTGGCCGCGATCTTCCCGGCATGAAGCTCGGGATAGCCGCCGGGCAGCCAGCAGACATCGGCGCTCGCATCGGGCGCTTCATCGGCAAGCGGCGAGAAGGTCGAGATGTCGGCGCCCGCCGCGCGCCAGGCTTCCAGCATATGCGGGTAGACGAAGGAGAACGCGGCATCGCGGGCAAGTGCAATGCGCTGCCCGGGAGGCGTCACGTTCAGACCGTTCGCCGCGGATTGCGGCGACCAGCTGGCTGCCGATCGCAGCACCGCATCGAGATCGACATGCTCGGCGACGAAGCGCGCAGCCTCGTCGATCAGCTTGCCGATCTCGGCCTGCTCCTCGGCCTGCACCAGGCCGAGATGCCGCTTCGGCAGGTTGATCTCGGCATGGCGCGGCAGCGCGCCGAACACGGCGATGCCGGCGTCGTTAAGCGCACGCCGTACGAGGTCTTCATGGCGCTGGCTGGCGACCCGGTTGAGCACGACGCCGGCAAGGTGCACGCCAGGGCGGTAGTCGCGGAGACCCGCGGCGATCGCCGCCGCGGTCTGCGCCTGTCCCGAAGGATCGATCACCAGCAGCACCGGCCAGCCCAGCATCTCCGCAATGTCGGCGGTGGCGCCGGTACCCGAGACGCCACGCGCGGCGACGCCGTCGAACAGACCCATCGAACCTTCTGCGAGGACAATGTCAGCGTCCGCGCCACGGCCGACGAGATGGCTGATCGTCGCGCGATCCATCGCCCAGCTATCGACATTGACGGAGGCGCGGCCCGTAGCGGCGGCGTGGAAGGCGGGATCGATATAATCGGGCCCGCTCTTGAAGCACTGCACGTTCAATCCGCGATTGCGCCAGGCGCGCGCGAGCGCCAGCGTCAGCGTTGTCTTGCCGACACCGGAGGCAGGCGCGGAGATGACGAGCCCTGCCGGCATCAGGAGGCCTCCGGAAAGCGCGGCTCGGCGCCGACCGGCCGATAGCGGCGATCGTAGTCGGCGGCATAGAGACGGCTCTCGTCGAAATCAGCCGAGCCCAATGTCTTGCCAACCAGAATGAGCGCGGTGCGCTCCATCTCACTGCCGACAGCCGCATCGAGCGTCGCAAGCGTGGCGCGGACGATGCGTTGGTCCGGCCAGCTCGCGCGCCAGACCACGGCGACCGGGCAGTCCGCGCCGTAGTGAGGCAGGAGCTCCGCAATCACCCGGTCGAGCAGATGGATCGAAAGGTGGATGGCAAGTACCGCGCCGGTGGCGGCGAAGGCGGCGAGATTCTCGCCTTCGGGCATCGCGCTGGCGCGGCCTGGCGTACGCGTCAGCACGACGGTCTGTGCGAGCCCCGGCAAAGTCAGCTCCGCTTCGAGAGCTGCCGCGGCGGCGGAGAAGGACGGAACGCCGGGCGTCACGGTGAAGGGAATGCCGAGTGCACGGAGACGACGAAGCTGCTCGCCCATCGCCGACCAGATCGAGAGATCGCCGGAATGCAGGCGTGCGACGTCCTTGCCGTCGGCATGCGCGGCGGCGATCTCCGCGATGATCTCGTCGAGCGACAACGGTGCCGTGTTGACGATGCGCGCGCCCGCCGGGCAATGCGCCAGCACACCCTCAGGCACCAGCGAGCCGGCATAAAGGCAAACCGGACAGGCGGCGATCAGGTCGCGTCCGCGCAACGTCAGCAGATCGGGAGCGCCCGGCCCGGCGCCGATGAAATGCACCGTCATGCGCCGTCTCCTTCCGCGATCGCAGCCGTCGCGGTGCGATCCTGCGAGACCGCCCGGGTCGCAATCAATCGCGCACGAGGGCCAGCTGCGGCAAGGGCCGCGGCTTCGGCGACCGATCCCGTGCCGAATTTTTCCGTGATGAGCTTTGACTGCGTCGGCGTGTCGATGCCGGCAAGCACATCGGGCGGCACCGCCTTGATCGGCACGCCGCATTCGCGCGCGAGCTGCTTCAGCGCCTCCGCGTCAGCCTTGTCGCTGACGGTCGCCACTGCCGTAAGGCCTTCAGCGCCGCCGGCCGCCAGCAGTGCCTCACGCAACGAGGCCAGGGTGACATCCTGCCTGAATCCGAGCCCGGCGACCTTCATCGCACCGCGCTCCACTGCACCACGGGACGCGCCGCCTCCCAGGATCGGTAGCGGCCGAGCGGGCCGGCGTGGGCGATCTCGACCCGCATCAACTCGCCGCCGTGGCGCTGGTGCAGTTCGCTCAGCAGCGCTTCCGTCTCCAGCGTCACCGCATGCGCAACGAGCCGTGTGCCCGGCGCAAGGAGTGGCCATATGACGTCGAACATCGCGCTATCGAGACCACCGCCAATGAAGACGGCATCCGGCGCGTCCAGCCCAGCGAGAGCTTCGGGCGCACGGCCCGTGACAACAGCGATCCGATGCGCCAATCCGAACGCCGACGCATTGCTGCGGATATTCGCGGCACGATCCTCGCGCATCTCGATCGCCGTCGCTGTCCCGCCGCAGAGCACCCACTCGACCGAGATCGAACCCGAGCCGGCGCCGATGTCCCACAACCGTTCGCCCGGGCGCGGTGCCAGCGCCGAAATCGCGAGCGCTCGTACCGGCCGCTTGGTGATCTGGCCGTCATGGGCAAAGAGATCGTCTGAAAGTCCTGCGCTGTGGGGAATGCCCTGCGCTCCCCTCGCCTCCACGGCCACCGCGACCAGGTTTCCGGCGAGATCGCCGGCAACGCCATCGGCACGATGTTCCGCAATGCTTTCGCGCGGTCCGCCCAGCGCGACGAGCGTCCAGAATGCCGAGGCGCCCCATCCGCGCTCGCTCAGCCACTTTGCGAGGTCTCCCGCGGCATTGCCATCTCGCACGAGGCAAATGATGCGCGCGCCAGGTGCAAGGTGTGGCACGAGGCGCTCGAAGGGCGCAGCATGCAGACCGAGACAGGCAACGGCTTCGAGGCGCCAGCCGAGCCGCGCGGCGACAAGCGAGAATGTCGACGGCGCCGAATGTGCGACCCACTCGCCCGCCTCGAGCTTCTCGGCAAGGCTTGCGCCGGCGCCGTGCCAGAACGGATCACCGGAGGCGAGCACCACCGTCGGCCGGCCGCGGCAGCCGAGCACGACCTCCGCATCGAACGGCACCGGCCACGGATGGCCGCGCCCGGTCACGCCCGCGAGCGCGAGGTGCCGCTCGCCGCCGAAGACGGTTTCGGCTTCACGCAGCGCCTTTCGGCTTGCCTCGGACAGCCCGGCAAGGCCATCTTCGCCGATACCGATGATGGTCAGCCAGGGATCAGCCATGACACGCGCCCTCATTCTGGGCGGAACGAGCGATGCGAGCCAGCTTGCGGCGGAGATCGCGCGCGCCGGGCTTGATGCCGTCTATTCCTATGGCGGCCGCACCCGTGCGCCTGCCGAGCAGCCGCTGCCGACCCGTATCGGCGGCTTCGGCGGCGTGAGCGGGCTCGCCGACTACATGCGCCGCGAAGGCATCACGCATGTGATCGACGCGACGCATCCCTTTGCCGCCGAGATGAGCCGCAACGCCGTCGAGGCGTGCGCGGAAACGGGCACGCCGTTGATCGCGCTCGAGCGCACCACCTGGGCCAAGGCGCCCGGTGACAACTGGATCGAGGTCGCCGACGTCAATGCAGCGGTCGCCGCTTTGCCCGACTTGCCGGCAAAAGTCTTTCTTGCCATCGGCCGCCAGCACATCGCGCCGTTCGCGGCCAAGCCGCAGCACGCCTACACGCTGCGCTTCGTCGATCCACCCGAAGCGCCGCTGCCCTTCCCGGCTGACGTGATCGTGTCGCGCGGACCGTTCACACTCGATGGCGAGCTGAACATGCTGCGCACGCGCGGCATCATGTCGATCGTCGCCCGCAATTCCGGTGGCGATGGCGCACGCGCCAAGATCGACGCGGCCCGCACGCTCGGCCTGCCCGTGATCATGATCGCGCGGCCGGAGTTGCCCGGGCGCCAGCGGGTCGAGAGGGTGGCCGAGATCATGCAGTGGCTCGGTCATCGCACCTGCCTCGGCGCATAGACCCAGCGGCCGACACGGCGCGTCTGCGAGTTGCCGACGATCACCAGCGTGCGCATGTCGGCCATCTCGGGCCGCGCCGCGTTGAGCGTGACGGTCTCGATCTTCTCATCGGATGCGCTGACCGCGCGCGCAAAGATCACGAGCCGCTCGCCGCAGCCGGCATCCTTCAGCACCGCGAGCGCGCGGCCAAATCCTTCCGGCCGGCTCGCCGAGCGCGGATTGTATAGCGCGATGGCAAAATCGGCGTCCGCAGCCAGCCGCAGGCGCTTCTCGATCAGCGCCCATGGCTTGAGATTGTCGGAGAGATTGATCGCGCAGAAATCATGGCCGAGCGGCGCGCCGGCTCGCGCGGCCGCCGCCAGCATCGCAGTGATGCCGGGCAGCACGCGGATCGGGAGTTCGCGATATTGCGGCGCCAGTTCGAGCGCCTCGAACACGGCCGACGCCATCGCGAACACGCCGGGATCGCCGGAGGAGACGACGACGACCTGCCCGCCTTCGGCGGCCAGTCGCAACGCCTCGTGCGCGCGTTGCAGTTCCTCGCGGTTGTCGGATGGATGCAGCGTGAGCCCCGGCCGCGGCGGCACGCGCGCGACATAGGGCGCGTAGCCCAGAATATCCGTCGCGGAGGCCAGTGCGGCGGAGACCTCGGGCGTCACCAGCGCGTCACTGCCCGGTCCGAGGCCGGCGATGGTCAGCGTGCCCGTCATTCGGCGGCGTCCAGATGCCGGCCCTTGCCGTGCACGAGCACGATCGCGAAATAGGGGCAGTCGGCGGCATCGATCTCGGCGAGCCGCGCGACGCGCTCGCCCGGCATGGTGCCGCGCTCGACCAGCCAGGCATCGTCGAGCCGGCCGGCGGAAGCGAGCGCGCGGCGCACTTTCGCAAGATTGCGGCCGGTCTTCATGACGACCAGCGCATCGGAATCGCGCATGCGCCGTTCGAGCTCGTCCTCGGCCAAGGTGCCCATCAGCACCGTCGTCACGTCGTCGCCGAGCGCGATCGGCTGTCCCACGGCATTCCAGCATCCGACCATGCCGGGAATGCCGGCGATCACGTCGATCTCGACGCGTCCCTGCAGGCGCGTGTGCAGATGCATGAAGGAGCCGTAGAAATAGGGATCGCCTTCGCAGAGCACGACCACGTCGACCGCGCGCGCCAGCCGCGCCAGGCGCTCGGCCCA
The DNA here is from genome assembly GCF_000472645.1 of Bradyrhizobium sp. WSM2254. Classification (NCBI taxonomy): domain Bacteria; kingdom Pseudomonadati; phylum Pseudomonadota; class Alphaproteobacteria; order Hyphomicrobiales; family Nitrobacteraceae; genus Bradyrhizobium; species Bradyrhizobium sp. WSM2254. Next base: position 339,565 of record NZ_KI421445.1, read on the forward strand.
TTCGTCGTAGAAGCTCGCGAGCAGCTGGACATATTCGGCGCTGTCGAAAGCAATCTCGGTCGTAACCGGGTATTCCATGGGATATTCGGTGACGCCGCCGGCGAGCATGCCCTCGACGATACGGCGCGCCTGGCCCAGCCGGCCCTTCTTGCGGAAATAGGCCACGTGCTGTGCGCCGCGCACGGTGCGATCGGCGCGTACGCTCATCATATCGGGATCACCGGGGCCGAGACCGCAGCAGATGATGCGTCCCATTCTATTCGCTCCGGCTCGCCAGCGCGTTCACGGCCGCAACGGTGATCGCGGAACCGCCGAGACGGCCCTCGACCGTCAGCGCCGGGACCGGCGGATCGGCCATCAGCGCCGCCTTGGATTCGGCGGCGCCGACGAAGCCGACCGGACAGCCGATGATCGCCGCCGGCCGCGGGCAGTCGCGGTCCTCCAGCATGTTGAGGAGATGAAACAGCGCGGTCGGCGCGTTGCCGATCGCGACGATCGCGCCACCCAGATGCGGCCGCCACAGCTCAAGCGCCGCGGCCGAACGCGTGTTGCGCATGGATTGCGCCAGCGCCGGGACGGCGGCATCGCCCAGCGTGCAGATGACGGCATTGGCCGCGGGAAGTCGCGCGCGCGTAATTCCCTCGGAGACCATGCGCGCATCGCAGAGGATCGGCGCCCCCTTCTGCAACGCCGCGCGCGCGGCGGTCGCCATGCCTGATGTGAAGCGGATATGCGCTTCCAGGCCAACCATGCCGGCGGCATGGATCATCCGCACGACGACCTGTTCCTCATCGGGCGTGAAACGGGCAAGATCGGCCTCGGCGCGGATGGTCGCAAAGGATTGCCGGTAGATCGCCGCGCCGTCGGTCTCGTAGACATGCGGCATCAATGCCCTCCCATCAGGATGGAGGGATTGCCGACGATATCGTCGCGGTTCAAGCCGCGCAGGATGGGCTCGTCGCGCGTCGAACCGCCGCGCACGAGATCGAAGCCGGCGCCGGTCGCGACCAGCGTAATCGCGGCCGCACCGGAATGAGCGCAGCCCTTGGCACAGCCGGACACGTGAAGCCGTGCGGCCGCACCGATGTTCGGCGCTAGCGCTGCCGCCAGCGCGCGGGTATCGGCATGCGCCTCGCGGCAGCGCGGCGCGCCGCTACAGGCGATGACGCGCAGCGCCGGATCGTAGGCCTCGGTGATGAGACCGGCCGTGGACGGCATCGTCCGCTTGCCTTCGCTCAGAACCATCCGCCACGGCGTCAAGCGCAGCGCATGTCCGCAGCCGGCGAACTGGCTGAGCGTCGCATGCGGCATCTGCCCGAAGGCGACGCCGACCATCGCGCCCTGCGGATAAAGGCCGGGGCGCGCCGCGGCCATGATCGGCACCGGCTCGGCCTCGCCGCGCAACGCGCCAGGCAGGGCCGCGCCAGCGGCAAGATGCGTCGCCATCCGCCCTCGCCCGCCCCTGGCACCGCCTGATGTCACGAACCAATTTGCGAGCGCGAGCGCGGCGGTCACAGCCTCGCCGCGTCCAACGGAACGGCCGAGGCTGGCGCCATTGGCCCGCACCAGCAGTCCGCCGGCGCGATCCCGCTCGATCCGCACATCCGCGGAATCGCCGGCAAGCACGCGCGACGTGCCGTCATCGATGGCAAAGCCGAATTTCGTCGGAAGCGCGAGCGCGCTGTTCTCGAGCGCCTCCTCGAGCTCGGCGGCGAGCGCCTGGGTCTCGTCGCCCGCGCGCCAGAACGGCGTCACCAGAATGTTGCGCCGGGATTCGGTGTCGGCGTCGGGATCGAGCAGTGCCAGTTGCGAAAGACCGTCGAGCAGCAGCCGGTGGCTGCTTTCGCTGACGCCTCTGATCTGGAGATTGGCGCGGCTGGTAACATCGATCAGGCCGTTGCCATGGCGTTCGGCCAGATGCGCCAGTCCCGAGATCTGCGCCGCATCGAGCCGGCCGCCGAACGGGCGCACGCGGACCACGAGCCCGTCGCCCGATTGCATCGGCCGTAGCGCGCCGGGGCACCAGCCCTTGACCATGGCCGCGCTCATGACGCCTCCCGCAACGCTGCGGCGATCGAATTGCGACGCGTTCGCCAGAGTGAGGCCTCATGCAGACGGGTGAAACATGTTTCCATCGCGGCGAGCGCCGCCGGATTTTCGTTCGCCATGAAGGCGCGCACATCGGCATTGCCGAGCGTCGCATCGTAATAGAGATCGAACAGATGCGGCGGCACGGCGCCGGCCAGATGGGCGAAGGCGGCCATGTGCTCGAGTGTTGCGGTGATCTCGGCGGCGCCGCGAAAACCATGGCGCATCATGCCGGCGATCCAGGCCGGATTGGCCGCGCGCGCGCGGACCACGCGTGAGATTTCCTCCGTCAGCGTCCGCGCATGCGGCTGCTCGGGACGCGTCGCGTCGAGATGATAGAGCGACGGCGCAATCGCGCCGAGATGTGCGGCGGCCGCCGCAACGCCGGCTTCATGCGCGGCATAGTCGGCGGCGAGCAGAAGATCCGTTTCCGGCAAGTCCTGGACATGAACGAAAGCATCCGCCGACGCGAGCCGCTGTTCGATGCCGGCGCGATCGGGCTTGATCGCGCCGTCAGCGGAGAATGCCCAGGACGACGCCGACAGCCAGGCTTCGCCCGCTGCATCGCGCGTCTCAGGCGTGAAGGCATCAGGGATCGCCGAGAGGCCGACACCGTATTGCCCGGGGCGCGGCGCGAACACGCGGGACGCACGGTGGCGATACGGATTCTCGTCGCCCTCCTCCTCGCGCGCGGCGAGCGCCTCAGCCGCCGCCTCGAACAACTGGGCGAGGCCGGAGAAGACATCGCGGAACAGGCCCGACAGCCGCAGCGTGACGTCGATGCGGGGACGGCCAAGCTCGGCCGGCGCGATGATGTCATAGCCGGTCACGCGGCCGGAGGCGTGATCCCAGCGCGGTGCAAGCCCCGCCAGATGCAGTGCCATCGCGAATTCCTCGCCGGCGGTGCGCATCGTCGCCGAGCCCCAGAGATCGATCACGAGGCCCTTCGGCCAGTCGCCGTGATCCTGCAAGTGGCGGCGAAGCAGCTCTTCCGCGAGCTTGATGCCTTGCGCATGCGCCGACGGCGTCGGCACGGCGCGCGGATCGACGGCGAAGAGATTGCGTCCCGTCGGCAGCACATCCTGACGCCCGCGATAGGGCGACCCTGACGGCCCCGGTGCAATGCGCTTCCCCGCGAGTGCGGCACGCAACGCGTCCCGCTCCGCTTCGCCGCAGGCGCCGCGGCCGAATACGTGCAGGCCGTCGCCGAACTGGCTTTCCTTGAGATCGCAGACAAAGCGATCGATCCGCGGGATCGCCTCGGCTGGTGCTGCCGATGCATCGAGACCGAGATCGTCCTCCAGTCCGGCCGCGCGCGCCTCGTCGCGAATTGCGGCGATCAGACGCTGGCGGCGTGCGGGATCGAGACCATCGGCTGTCGAATATTCGTCGAGGAGCTGTTCAAGCCGGCGCAAGCCTTCCGGCACGGTCGAGCTTGCCAGCGGCGGCGGCAGATGGCCAATGGTGACGGCGCCGATGCGCCGCTTGGCCTGCGCGGCCTCGCCGGGGTCGTTGACGATGAAGGGATAGATGACAGGCAGATCGCCGATCAGGGCTTCCGGCCAGCAGCTAGACGACAGCGCCACGGATTTTCCGGGCAGCCATTCCAGCGTGCCATGCGCGCCCATGTGCACGACAGCGTCAATGGCTTGCTCGCGGAGCCAGAGATAGAAGGCGACATAGGCATGGCGTGGCGTGCGGGCGAGATCGTGATAGTCGGCGTCGCGCGTGGTTGCATCGCCGCGTTCCGGCTGAACCGCGATGATCGACTTGCCGCACTGGATCGCGGCGAAGCGGAATGCGCCGTCGCGGCAGCCCGGATCGCTCTCAGGCGCGCCCCAGGCTTGCGCGAGATCATCCTGCAAGGGCTGCGGAAGGCGCGAGAGCGCCGCGCGATAGTCGGCGAGGCTCCAGGTGAGTTGCTGCCTCAGCAGCGTCTCGCCGAGCGCATGAACCGGCGCGAGATAGAAGCCAGTCTCCGCGAGATCTGATACCAAGGCTTCGACCGAGGCCAACGCGTCGAGACCCACCGCGTGCGCGATCTGGTGCGGGCGGCCCGGATAGTTCGACAGCACGATCGCCAGCCGCTTCTCGCCGGCCGGCTTCACCGCGAGCTTCTGCCAGGCTGCGATACGTGCGGCAACGGCCTTCACGCATTGCTCATCAGCCCGATGCGCAAGGTGCGAAAACTGCAAATCGGGATCACGTTCCGCTGCCGACTTGAAACTCACCACGCCCGCGAACAGGCGACCGTCGACCTCGGGCAGCACCACATGCATCGCAAGGTCGCCGGGCGACAGGCCGCGCAGCGATTCCGCCCAGTCCTCGCGCCGCGCCGTGGAGAGCGCGACCTGGAACACGGGACACGATGCAGCATCGAACGGTGTCGTGCCATCGTCGCCGACCGCGGAGAACGCGGTCGCATTGACGATGGCGGCCGGAGGATCTTGCGCCAGGTGCGCCCGCAGCCAGTCCGCAACGCCCGCGGCCTTCAGCGAGGTGACGAATACGCCGTACGCGTCAAACCCCTTCTCGCGCAGCGTGGCAATCAGGGCGTCGACCGGGCCGGTGTCCGCGGCGGTGAGGTACGAGCGATAAAACGTCACCAGCGCGCGCGGCCTGCCCTCGCCGTCCGGTATCGCCACGATGACGCCGCGCGCGGGATCATAGAAGCCCATCTCGGGCACGGTCATCTCGCCGACGACCGGACCGGCATAGAGTCCCGAAGCCAACGCAAGCTGCGCGATCGCCGCTTGCGCCGCGACCGGACCACCGGTGTCGCAGAGCACCTTCAACCGGCGCAGCGTCGAGACCGGCAGAGTCGAGTATGCATCGAGCCGTGTGTCGTCGCGGCCATCGGCCGGCAGCACCGCGAGCACGATACCGCGCGCCTTCGCAAGTTGCTGGAGAGCCGCGAGGCCGTAGGGCCAATAGGACTCACCGCCGATCAAGCGGACCAGAATGCCGCGTGCCTGGGCCAGCGTGCGCTCGATGTAGGTGTCGATCGACAACGGATGACGCAGTTCCGCGAGATTGGCGAGCCGCAGCGACGGCAGGCTGTCGCGGCCTCGCCGCCAGCCGGCCGCGAACGCGGCCAGATCGGAATCCGAGTACGAGAGCACCACGAGATCGGCCGGGTCCTGGCCGATGTCCCTTGGCGTCGCGGTCTCCTCGAGACCGCGGCTCTCGCGGAAGACGACGTGCATCAGATGCCAGTTCCTGAAAGACCAAGTCCCGCTCTTATCGCGGCCTCGTCGATATCGCCGTGCTCGCCGATCACGATGAGCTTTGACTGCCGCGCGATCGCGCCCCAGGGCTTGTCGAACTGGTGACGCACGCGCTCGCCGACGGCTTGGAGCAGCAGGCGCATCGGCTTGCCCGCGACCGCGATGTAGCCCTTGACGCGCAGCACGTTCTGCTCGCGCGACAGGCGCTGAACCGAGGCGACCAGCGCATCGATATCCGCCACCTCCGGAAGGTCGATCACGACGGAAGCGAAATCGTCGTGCTCATGCTCCTCTTCGCCGTCGTGATGCGACGGGCGCGCGGCGAGATCATTCTCGGCGGCGGCGCCGAGGCCGAGGATGACGCGGGCGTCGATCGCACCATCAGTAATGGGGAGCATCGGCACGCGGCGCGGCATCTCGGCGGTGATGGCAGCCTTGGCCGCTTCGATCCCCGCAGCACCTGCGAGATCGGCCTTGGTGAGCAGCACGATGTCGGCGCAGGCGATCTGGTCCTCGAACACTTCCGACAGCGGCGTCTCGTGATCGAGATTTTCGTCCGCCGCGCGCTGCGCTTCCACCGCGGCCGGATCCGGGGCAAAGCGTCCGGCGGCGACGGCCTCGGCATCGGCCAGCGCGATCACGCCGTCCACGGTGATGCGCGAGCGGATCTCCGGCCAGTCGAACGCCTTGAGCAGCGGCTTGGGCAGCGCGAGGCCCGAGGTCTCGATCAGGATGTGATCGGGTCTTACGGGCCGCGCCAGCAACAGCTCCATGGTCGGGATGAAATCGTCGGCAACGGTGCAGCAGATGCAGCCATTGGCGAGCTCGACGATGTTTTCCTCCGGGCAATTGGCATCGGCGCAGGACTTCAGGATCTGGCCGTCGACGCCCTCGCTGCCGAACTCGTTGACGAGCACGGCGAGCCTCTTGCCGTTGGGATTTGCGAGAAGATGCTGGATCAGCGTCGTCTTGCCGGAGCCGAGAAAGCCGGTCACCACCGTGACAGGGACTTTTGCGAGCGAATTCATTCGGCGGCCTCCGGCACGACGGCAATGGGGGGAATGCGGGCAAGCGACTGCTTGCGGAAGATCTCGGGGCGGCTGCGCCACGGCACGAGGCCGTCGGGCGCGGCCGCATAGGCCGCGGCGCCCGCGATCACGTCGCGCGCGTTGGCATCCGACAGACGGCCATAGACATAGGACCAGCGGCCGGGTGCGCTCAGCGCGACCGAGCAGCCCTGGTTACAGGCCGACAGGCATTCGACGGGAACCACATTGACACCTTCGGGCACGCCGGCCTCCAGGATCGCACCGTGAAGGCGCTTGCCCGGCGTGACTTCGCCCTCGCCAAGCGTCTCGCCGGCGCGGCAGGTAATGCAGACGTGAAGTGTGACGGTCATCGCCCCTTCCAGAGTAAACAGCGGGAGGCGAAGAGGCCCACGAACCGATCTTGCGAGGGTCCGTTTCCCCGTCGCGGAACACCCCGTCCGCCGGTCCAAAAATCGTCCGCGCTGGCAGGTCTCCCGGCTTGCGGAGCAGGGTTTTGCCCTTCGATCCCCGCCTTCCCGCTCCCGTTAGGGGTCAGTGGCCTCGGGCATCTCTCCGGTCACGGTCGCGGGGGCGGCTGCATTTTGGACCCAAATCTTGCCGATTCGGACCCTATCGCATTCCCTCTTCGCCTGTCATAGGACAGGAACCAACGCCGGGCCACCATTTGCCCCCGGCCGCCTCTTGTCAAGCCGAAGGACCCCGTCAGATGACGCCTGAACCGGATACCCAGACGGCCGACGAAACCGACGCCAAGCACGCCGCGAAAATGGCGAAGATCAAGGTCGCCCGCGACAAGATCATGGCCACCAAGAGCGGCGAAAAAGGCCTCATCATCGTCCACACCGGCGCCGGCAAGGGCAAGTCGTCCTCGGCCTTCGGCATGATCGTGCGCTGCGTCGCCCATGGCTTCCCCTGCGCGGTGGTGCAGTTCATCAAGGGCGCCTGGGACACCGGCGAGCGCCGCCTGCTCACGGGACATTTCGGCGATCTCTGCCAGTTCCATGCGATGGGCGAAGGTTTCACCTGGGAGACGCAGGACCGCGCCCGCGACATCGCCGCCGCACGCGCCGGCTGGGAGAAGGCGAAGGAGCTGATCCTCGATTCGAACCTGCGCATGGTCGTGCTCGACGAGATCAACATCGCGCTGCGCTACGACTACCTCGACATCGCGGAGGTCGTAGAATTCCTGACGACGCAAAAGCCTGCGATGACGCATGTCGTGCTCACCGGGCGTAACGCCAAGGACGAGCTGATCGAGATCGCCGACCTCGTCACCGAGATGACGCTGGTGAAACATCCGTTCCGCTCCGGCATCAAGGCGCAGGCCGGCGTCGAGTTCTGAAGACACACGCGATGGCGCGCGCATTGATGATCCAGGGGGCCGGCTCGGACGTGGGCAAGTCGCTCATCGTCGCCGGTCTCGCGCGCGCCTTCACGCGGCGCGGCCTGCGCGTGCTTCCCTTCAAGCCGCAGAACATGTCGAACAATGCGGCCGTGACCGTCGATGGCGGCGAGATCGGCCGCGCACAAGCCCTGCAAGCCCTCGCCGCCGGCGTCGAGCCACACACCGACATGAATCCGGTGCTTCTGAAGCCGGAGACCGATGTCGGAGCGCAGGTCATCGTGCATGGCAAGCGCATCGCAACTGCGCGTGCGCGTGACTATGCGGCGATGAAGCCACAGCTGATGGGCTCCGTGCTGGAGAGCTTCGAGCGGCTGAAGGCGCGGGCCGATCTCGTGCTGGTCGAAGGCGCCGGCAGTCCCGCCGAGGTGAACCTGCGCAAGGCCGACATCGCCAATATGGGCTTTGCGCGCAAGGCCGACGTTCCCGTCGTTCTGATCGGCGATATCGACCGGGGCGGCGTCATCGCCCAGCTCGTCGGCATCAAGACGGTGATCGACCCCGACGATGCCGCGATGATCCGGGGTTTTGTCATCAACAAGTTTCGCGGCGATCCCACGCTGTTCGATGACGGCTACAAGCTGATCGAGCAGAAGACGTCCTGGCGCGGCTTTGGCGTGCTGCCCTGGTTTGCGCGCGCCGGCGAGCTGCCGGCCGAGGACGCGCTGGGCCTCAGCGACGCGCGAAAGCCGGGCCAATGCAAGATCGCCTGCCTCGCGCTGTCACGGATCGCCAATTTCGACGATCTCGATCCGCTCAAGCTCGAACCCGGCGTCGATCTCGTGATGGTCCGTCCGGGTGAAGCGATTCCCGGCGACGTGAGGCTCGTCATCATCCCCGGCTCCAAATCGACCCGCGGCGACCTCGCCTTCCTGCGCGCGCAGGGCTGGGACATTGATCTGCTGGCGCATTATCGCCGCGGCGGCCACATCCTCGGCCTCTGCGGCGGCTATCAGATGCTCGGACGCAGTGTCGCCGATCCTGATGGCATCGAAGGCCCTGCCGGCGACACGCCGGGCCTCGGACTTCTGGATGTCGAGACGGTGATGAGCCCGCAGAAGACGCTGACGCGTGTTGCGGCCGTGCACGCCGCCACGGATCAACCGATCGAGGCCTACGAAATCCACATCGGCCGCACCGACGGGCCGGATCGCACGCGGCCGTTCGCGACATTGAATGGCGAGCCGGAAGGCGCGATCTCCAGCGACAGCCGTGTGCAGGGCAGCTATTTGCACGGCCTGTTCACGTCGGATGATTTCCGCAAGGCGTACTTGGCCAAGCTCGACATTCCCGCAGGCGACGAGCCTTATCATGCCAGGGTCGAGAGCGCGCTTGATGCGCTCGCCGACCACATCGAAAAGCATCTCGACGTCGAAGGCCTGCTTTCGCTAGCGCGCTAGGACCTCGGCAAGGCGCGTCCATTCGGCTTCGCTGCCGGGAAGCCCGAGCCGCAGCCATGTCGGCTTTTGCCCGAAGACGCGCGACCAGATCTGGCCGCGGGCGAGCTGTTCCTGCGCTGCAAGTGCATCTGGCGTCTCGTAGAGACGAAACAGCGGCGTGCCGCCGACGAGCGTCCAGTCCTTTACTTGCGCCATGTCGTCGAGGCGAACACAGTCGCGCACAAGCCGCGCCGAGGTGGATTTCGCCCAGGCATCGTCGCGCAATGCGCGGCAGCCGATCGCGATCGCCGCCCCCGAGACCGCCCATGGCCCCGACATCGCGGCGATCCCTGCGATGTCGCCCGCACCACCGATCGCAAACCCGAGCCGCAGGCCAGCCAGACCATAAAACTTCCCGAAGGACCGCAGGATCAGCAGCCCCGTTCGATCCGCTTCCGGCGCAAGCGACAGCTGCGGAACGGCATCTGCAAAGCTCTCGTCGATGACGAGACGGCCGACGCGCGGCAGCAGTGCCAGCAAGTCCTTCGGCGTATGGCATCGGCCATCGGGGTTGTTGGGATTGACGACGATGGCGAGGTCCGCGTCCGCCAGCGCGTCAAGATCCGCGACCTCCTGGACGTCCCAGCCCGCAGCCGACAGGACCCCGGAATATTCGTTGTAGGTCGGCGCAAGGATGCGGGCGTGGCCGCGCGGCCCAAGTTGCGGCAGCAATTGAATGGCGGCTTGCGCCCCGCCCATCGCAACGAGCGCCGCGCTGGTGCGGTAGGCGTGCTGCGCCGCCTGATGCAAGGCATCGATCTCCGCCCGCGACGGCAGCGCGCTCCACGCGCGCATGCTCACCTCGCCCGCCGGATAAGGCAGCCGGTTGATCCCCGTCGAGAGATCGATCCAGTCCTCGGCGCGCCCGCCAAAACGCTGCCGGGCCAGATCGAGATTTCCACCGTGCTCGCGCATGTCCTGTTCTTTCACGCGAAGCTGAGGATCGCAAGGAGGCCTGCGAGCAGCAGCATGGCGCGGCGGTAGACGGTCAAACCTAGCGTGATATCGGCGGCGAGCGGATCGCGCGCGCCTTCGTTGAGCCAGGGCTCGTTGGTGATGCTGCCGTGGTAGATCCGGGGACCGCTGAGCCGCACGCCGAGCGCGCCGGCCATCGCCGCTTCCGGCCAGCCGGCATTGGGCGAGCGATGCCGGCGCGCATCGCGCGTCATGCACGACAATGCCTCCGCCCGGCGCGGCGCCAGCAGCACAAAGAGGAAACCGGTCAGGCGCGCCGGAATGAAGTTGGCGACATCGTCGATCCGCGCCGCCGCCCAGCCAAAGGCTTCGTGTCGCTCGCTGCGATGGCCGATCATGGAGTCCAGCGTGTTGATGGCCTTGTAGCCGAAGATGCCGGGCAGGCCGAACAGCGCGCCCCAGAACACGGGCGCCACGATGCCGTCGGAGGCGTTTTCCGCAAGACTCTCGATCGCCGCGCGCGCGATGCCGGCTTCATCGAGCGTCGCGGGATCGCGGCCGACGATGCGCGAGACTGCCTCGCGTGCGCCGGCGATGTCGCCAGCCTGCAAGGGGCTTGCAACGGCGGCCACGTGATCATCGAGCGAGCGTAGCGCGACCAGCGGCCACGCCAGGATGCCCACCAGCACGAATTGGATCCAGCCCAGCGCGAGCACGGACTGAAGGACCCAGCCGAGAGCGGCAGAGACTGCAATCACCACGAGCGCGCCGGCAACGCCCGCGGCGCGGCGGAACGCCGGCGGATCTGACGGCCGATTCCAGACGGTGTCGACCGTCGTAATCAGCCGGCCGAGCCAGGTCACGGGATGGCCGATCCGCGCGAACAGCGGCGCCGGCCAGCCCAACAGGGCATCCACCGCCATCGCAACCGCCATCCCACCCGCAAAGCCCACGCAAATCTCCGTCTCGCTCCGCCCCTGTTGCGCAAAGCTCCGGCCGAGCGCAAGCCCCTGCCCGACTGATTTCGGCTTTGTCTTTGGCCCCGTTTGGTGATTAGTGCTGGCCGACAGGAGACTCTTATGGCCGTCATCTTGATCACGGGCGGAGCGCGATCGGGCAAGAGCCGGCGCGCGGAGACGCGCACGCAGGCCTTTCCCGGGCGGCCCGTCTATATTGCCACGGCCGAGGCGCTCGACGCCGAAATGGAGGATCGCATCGCAAAGCATCGCGCGCGACGCGGAGCCGACTGGATCGAGCGCGAGGTGCCGCTCGACCTGGTGCAGGCCCTGGTCGAAACCGAGGGCGGCGGCGCGAGACTGGTCGATTGCCTGACGCTCTGGCTGTCCAACCTGCTGCATTCCGAGCGCGACTGGTCGCGCGAGGTGACGCACCTCGCCGAGGTTCTCCCTCGCTTGCGCAGTCCCGTCATCATGGTCACCAATGAGGTCGGCCTCGGCATCGTGCCCGACAACGCGCTGGCGCGCGCCTATCGCGATGCTGCCGGAATCATGAACCAGACGTTCGCCGGCGTTGCCGACGAAGTCGAGTTCGTGGTCGCCGGACTGCCGATGAAGCTGAAATGATGCCGGGCGCAGAGACGATCCGGGATGTCATCGCCGATCTCAGGATCGCGGCGTCGTTCGTCACGCTCCTGCCCGTCGGATCGTCAAAGCCCGCGGCCGACGGCGCCATCGCGCGCGCGACCTGGGCGCTGCCGGTCGCCGGCCTGCTGGTCGGACTTGCAGGCGCCTTTGTCTACAAGATCTCCAGCCGGCTCGGACTGACGCCGAACCTTGCCGCCCTGCTCGCACTGGCCACGACCGCCCTCATCACCGGCGCGCTGCACGAGGACGGCCTTGCCGATACCGCCGACGGGCTCGGCGGCGGCCGGACGCGCGAGCGCAAGCTGGAGATCATGCGCGACAGCCGGATCGGGACCTATGGCGTCTGCGCGCTGATCCTGTCATTCGGCCTGCGCTGGAGCGCGCTCGCGGCGATCGCCAATCCGTGGCTGGTGACGCTGGCGCTGTGCGCTGCGCATTGCGCCGCCCGCGCGGGCGTGCCGGCCTTCATGTCGCTGGTACCGCCGGCGCGGCCTGACGGTCTGTCGGCAAGCGCCGGATCGCCGCCGGGCCGCAGCGTCGCCATCGCCTTTGCCGTTGGAACTCTCGCGCTCACCCTCGCACTTGGACCGGGCAAAGCCCTCGTCGGCCTGATCCTGCTGTCGCTTGCCGGCTGGATCCTGGCACGGCTTGCCATTCGCCAGATCGGCGGGCAGACCGGCGACATCCTCGGCGCCTTCGAGCAGACCGGCGAGATCGTGATCCTGCTCGTTGCCGCGGCTTTCCAGATGGGACACTGACCCCATGGTCGAGTTCGACGACACCTTCCGCCAACATCTGCGCGAGCTGTTCGTGTGGCGCCGTGACGTGCGCCGCTTTCGCTCCGATCCGCTGCCGGACGGCGCGGTGGAACGCCTGATCGAAACCGCCTGCCTCTCGCCCTCCGTCGGCCTGAGTCAGCCCTGGCGCTTCGTCACCGTCGATGACGTCGCACGCCGCCGCGCCGTGATCGACGACTTCAGGACGTGCAACGCCGATGCGCTGGATTGCTACTCCGGCGAGCGCGCGGCGCGCTATGCGACGCTGAAACTGTCGGGCCTCGAACAGGCCCCCGGCCACCTCGCCGTGTTCGCGGACAAGGCCAGCGACATCGGGCACGGCCTCGGCCGCGCGACGATGCCGGAGACGACGGAATATTCAGTCGTCGCCGCGATCACCGCGATGTGGCTCGGCGCGCGCGCCGAGGGCATCGGGCTCGGCTGGGTGTCGATCCTGCATCCGGATCGCATCCACACCATTCTCGACGTGCCTGATACCTGGAAATTCATCGCCTATCTCTGCATCGGCTATCCCGAGACCGAATGCGACCAGCCCGAGCTGGAGCAGGCGAAGTGGGAGCACCGGCGGGGGGCAGAGGAGTTCACGCTGCGGCGCTGAGCAGCCGATCGCCTTTCGTCGGCGATCGGTCGCGCCCCAAGCTCGTCATGCCCGGGCTTGTCCCGGGCATCCACGCCTTGGTTTCGGCACCGAAGAACGTGGATGGCCGGGACAAGCCCGGCCATGACGGAGAGGAAGCAACCTCTCGCTACGACTTGCTCTTGCCGGCAACCGCCGCCACAGGCGCGGCGCTTTCCTGCTTCTGGAACATCAACAACGGCCGGAAAATAACGCGGCCATAGGCCTCATAATGGTGCTGGGTCGAGACGGCCATCTTCAACGGCGTCGCGTAATTTGCCTCGAACGTCATGAATGGCGCGTAGGTCCAGGAGAAACCGACGCCGACCGAGCCGAGTTCGGTGACGCCGGGGAATGTCGAATAAACCGCACCCCAGTCGGTGAAGATGTAGGTGTCGAAGCCCTTGAGCCATTGCGACCAGTTGTAGTGCAGCTCGGCGTTGAAATAATAGCCGCTGTCGCCGGACGCCGAGTTGGAGGGATAGCCGCGCACGGTGGTCGGGCCGCCGATCGAGAAGATCTGGTCGCCCGGCAGCAGCTTCTCCTGCGTGTACTGCCAGCTCGCAAGCACGTTGGTGCTGAAATTCGCCGGTCCCGCCGCACTGGTCGCGATCAGCGAGCCGGTATAGGTGTTGAACGTGCGGTTGTTGCCGAGCACGTGGTCCTGCCATTCGATGTAGTTCACCGCCGGCGAGACCGTGATCGAATAGCTGTTGCCGGAATTGGTCACCGAGGCGCCGGCCGTGGCCTTGTCGTAATGATCATCGGTGACGGCAATCGTGGCGAAGCGGCTCACCGTCTTGCCCTCGGTCACCGCGCCGTTGAGCAGCACCAGCCAGTCCTGCGTCACCCAGACCGGCTGACTGAAATTGACGGCGGCCTGGCTGGAGCGTCCGGTGACGTCGAGCGCGACGAACGGTCCCTGGATGATCTTGATCTTGCCTTCGGTGTAGCTGACGCCGACGCGGCCGCCCCAAGGATTGACCGGAATGCTGTAAGCGGCGTTGCCGTTGAGATTGCCGTCGGAGCGGACGCCGTAGAAGGTCAGGCGGTCGTCGACGCCGAACAGGCCGTGGCGCTTGTAGAACGTGCCGCCTTCCCAGCGGCCGGTGTTCTCCACGCCCTGGTTGTCGACGAAGAGCTGCCAGGTGTCGACCGGCGGCTCGATCACCGCGAACTGGAGGTCGGTCAGGCCGAAGCTCGTGCCGGGCTGGAGCAGCGCCTTGATCTGCACATCGTTGGTGCGGTTGAACCAGATCACGTCGCGATTGAGTTTCGGAACGTCGAGGACCTCGCCTTCCGGCTCCTTGACGCGCTGAAGAATGTAGTCGGTGCGAGTCTGCTCGTTGCCCTCGATGGTCGTCTTCTGGAGCCGGCCTTCGGTCAGCTTGATCTTGACCACCCCGCCCTTGGCATCCTGATCGGGCAACGTCGCGATGCCCGTGACGATGCCGCGCGCGGTGTAGACGGCATTGATATCGGCGACGAGCTGCAACAGCGCCGCGATGTCGACATTCTTGCCGACATATTTCTTCGCGATCTCGTCGAGCTCCGCAGGCGTGATGAACTTGGACGCGTCGAACTCCACCTTGCGCAGGCGGAATTTCGGCCCGCCCGGCTTCAACAGCTGGGACTTCTCCCGCTCGCCGCCGATCACCGCCGGCCCGCTGAGCTTTGGCGGCGCGCTCTGCTGCTCAAGCTGGCGGCGCTGCCGGTCGACGTCGTTCTGGATCACGCCGGGATTGATCGAGGGCACCTGCGCGCGCGCGGAAGCGATGCAGGACGCTGCCACGCCAACCGCCAACGCTGCCCCCAGAATCCGCATCCCGAATCCTGTTACCATGCCTGCGCGAGACGGCCAACCGCCGGCTTTGCCCTCTCAACCGCCGCATCCTTCCAGCCGGTACGACCCGCGCGCTGCCCCTGACGGCGGAGCTTACGCATGTCGCTCAATCCCTCGATATTGACGGCGGGACCGGACCCGATGGTCTCGACCGGCCGCGGCGTCAGCAGCGCATCGAGACGCGCCTGTCCGGAGAGACCGAGCAGGTAGAACGTCCCGCCGTCCTTCTTCGCGAGCCAGGTCTCGATATTCTCGTTGCCCTCGCCGTCGACGGAGATGTTGCGCATCGCGCTGGCGCCGGTGAAGTCGTTGCAGCAGGTGTGGGTCGGCCCGTAGTTGGTGACGGTCGCCGAGATGTCGCCGGTGTAGAACACCACATAGGCATTGCTGACATTGGCGTTGCCGACCTGGCTCATCGTGAACACGCCGCCCGGCTGGTAGAGCTGGAGCGTCGGCCAGTTGGACGGCGCCGGCGAACGGTTGTTCAGCAGCACCTGCTCGGTGGCGGTCGTGAGCATGAGCTGGCCCGGCACATAGCCGTTCAGGATCGCGACGGCCTGGGCATCGGTCCAGAAGTTCGCGTCAACCACCCTGAACTGGTTGATGACGACGCTGATCGGATCGATCGAGATGTTGGCCGAGGTCGCGGTGCCGCCGTTATAGCCGGTGACGTTCATGATCAGCGGGATCGGCGGGTTCGAGCGGATCTGCTCGCCCCTGACGTTGATCGTGTCAGCCGCGAGGTCGAGCTCCTTCACCACGCTGACGGATCTGATGGTGATATCGCCGGGCGCGGACAGCGCGATTCTGTTGCCGCGCAAATGGTCGAGCAACAGTGATGTACCGGTGTTCAAGTGCACGTCGCCATTCGCCGACATCGACCCGCCCAGGATCGAGCCGTTGGCGGAGCGCAGATTGATGTCGCCGGCGTCGCCCGGGACTCCGTTGGTGGTGAGCTGATTGAACGCGATGTCGCTCGCCGCATTGAGCGTCTGCGTGCCACCGCTGATGGCGGTGCCGAGCGTGATCCCGCCCGTCGCCGCCGCGATGGCGAGGCTGCCGCCAATATTGAGGTTGTTCCACTGGACCACCTGGCCCTGCAAGGACGCCGCACCGGTCACGGTCGTCAGGTTGTGGCCGGTATTGGAGGTCGCCGCGATCAGGTTGGCGGATCCATGGGCATTGATCGATCCACCCGCCAGCATGCCGGTGGCGGCGATGATGCTGACGGCGCCGGCATCGCTCGGGGTGCCGTCGGTGCTGAGCTGGTCGAACGTCACGTTCTGCCGGGCCTGCAAGGTCAGGCTGCCGCCGCTATGGGCCGTGTCGAGCGTGATGCTGCTGCCGCTCGAGGTCATCGCGAGAGAGGCTCCAACGTCGAGCGTGCTCCAGTTCACGAGGCCTGTGCCGGTGATCGAGCCGGAGCCGGTGGCGGCGGTCAGCGTCCTGCCGGTGTTGGTCGTGCCCGCGCTCAGCGAGGCCGAACCGTTGGCCGCGACCGACCCCCGCGTCGCCGTCCCGCCCGCCAGAACCGTCTGTGCCAGCACGAACCCGTTGGTGGCGGTCACCGCGACATCGCCGACATCCGTGCTGGTGCCAGTCGTGGTCAGGCTGTTGAACGTGACGTTCTGGTT
>NZ_KI421445.1:356863-396334 GCF_000472645.1 Bradyrhizobium sp. WSM2254
GAGCCGCCGCTGCTCGCGGTCGCCAGCGTGATGCTGCCGGTGCTCGAGGTGACACCCAGCGTTGTCGCCGCTGTTAGCGAGGTCCAGTCGACCTGGCCGCCGCCGGTGATCGAACCCGAACCGGTGGCNGCGGTCAGCATCCTGCCGGTGTTGGTCGTGCCCGCGCTCAGCGAGACCGAACCGCTGGCTGCGACCGAGCCCTGCGTCGCCGTCCCGCCCGCCAGAACCGTCTGCGCCAGCACGAACCCGTTGGTGGCGGTCACCGCGACATCGCCGACATCCGTGCTGGTGCCCGTCGTGGTCAGGCTGTTGAACGTGACGTTCTGGTTGGCCCGAATGGTCTGCGAGCCGCCGCTGCTCGCAGTCGCCAGCGCGATGCTGCCGGTGCTCGAGGTGACACTCAGCGCGGCTCCCGCGGCGAGCGTGCCACCGGTGACGTTTCCGACCGCGGAAAGTGCAATCGCGCCGACCGTCGTATCAAGCTGCGTGAAGCCCAGCGTGCCGGCACTGTCGACCGTCATGGCGCCGCTGCTCGTCGCTGCACCAATCACGAGGTCGCCGGCAATCGCTGTCACGGTCCTGGCATTGAAGGTGCCGCTCGCGCCCGCGGCGGTGCCCGCCAGCACGCTGTCGAGGGTCAGCTTGCCGCTAGACACGATGTCGACCGAGCCATGCGTGGCCGACAACAGGCTGGCGTGCAAATCGCCGGCCGAGCCGACATAAATGCCGCCGGAGCCGGCGGTGGCCGTCAGCAACGGCGTGTTGACGCTCACCCGCTGCGTCGTCGTGCCGACGCTGGTGGCGGACAGCGACACTTCGGCATTCGCCGCGGTCGCCGTCATGTTGGTGTGACCATCGCCATTGGCGGTGATGGCGCCATTGCTGCTCGTGATCGTGATCACGCGCACGGTCGAGGCCGGGCTGGCGGTCGACGTTAGTTGACCGAGCACGATATCGCCGGGCGCGGTCAGGCGGATCAGTTGCGCGGCCTGGATCGAGGCGTTGGCGGCCATCGTGATCGAGCCGCCAACCGCGGTCGAACCGGTCAGGCACGGGCCGGAGCAGACCGTCACCGATCCCTGCGACGAACCCGCCGCGCCGCCGAACGAGATGCCGGCATCGCCGATCAGCGTCAGGCCGTTGACGGCCGTCAGATTTCCGACGTTGAGCGCCATCGGGTTCTGCGTCGCCAGCGTCGGGCTGTAGATGAATGCGCCTCCGCCGATCGTTCCGCTCAACATTCCGGTGGCGCCGACCTGGAGCGTGAACGGCGAGTTCTGGGTGCCGACATCGCCCGTGGCGTTCAGGATGATGTTGTTGGCGGCCATGGTGACGCCGGCCAGGTAGCTCAAGATGCTGCCGTTGGTCGCCGTCAGCGAGATGGTGTTGTTGGCAAACACCTTGCCGAAGGTCGCATCGCCTTCGGTCGCGGTCAGATAGGCATCGGTGCCGGCCTGAGCCGAGATCAGCTTGCCGTTGATATGATAGCTGAAGGCATTGGCGGCCGAACCGATCGCGTTGGTGGCGGCTAGCGTCAGGTTGCCGATCGCGCCGTTGCTCGGATTGATCACGACCTGGTTGGCGAACAGCGCAGCGCCCGAGGAATTGGTGGCCGTCAGAATGCTCTGCGGCGCCAGCAAGGTCACGTCGCCGCCGGCGGTGATCTGTCCGACGGTCAGCGTCGCGACCGGCTGGCCGGCGCTCGCGGCGGCCTGGACATAGACCGTCGTTCCCGCCGTCGCATTGAAGGTGCCGCTGGCGTTGACGTAGACCGGCGCGGTTTGCGCCAGTGCGACGCTGGTGAGGTCGTTGACCGTGATGCCGTTCGGCAGTGTGGACAGCGTCAGACCGCTCAGCACGTTTCCGTTGAGGGTCACACCCGGTCCGAGATGGGCGACATCGAGACTGGTGAGCGCCTGCGCGCTCAGGGTCGCGCTGAACGTGATCGAGCCCGGCGTGGTCGCGACCGACAGCGCTGCCTGCTGGTCGGTCGTGATCGTGCCGTTCTTCAGGTCGGTCAGGGCGATCACAACGCTCGGCGCCGCGGTGCCGATGCTGTTGGCGGCATTCAGTGTGACGTTGCGGCCGACGATGCTGGCGACCGCATTGGTGCCGACCGAACCTGCCGACGGCAGCAATGCGGCCTTGCTCAGCGTCGAGACGATCTGCCCCGTCGAATAGACGGAGTTGGCGACCATGCTGAGAATGCCGGCGCTCACCTGCGGCGTGCCGTTTGCGGTCAGCGCCTGATACTGCGAATTTCCGTAGGCCTGGATGGTCGCGACGTCAGCCTGGTACAGCGAGTTCGCGTAGTTCTGCACGGTCTGGACCAGGCTCTGGTACTGGGTGTTGCCGTAGGAGCTGATCGAAGTGGCATAGGACTGGTACTGGGTCGCGGCGTAGCCCTGGATCATCGACAGGTCGGAGGTATAGGCCTGCGCTGCGAACGCCTGCACTTGCGCGTCGGTGGGATTGTTTCCGAGGAAAGAGGCTGCGGCAGCCCTGACATTGGTAATGCCGGCAGAGGTCAGGGTCAGGACGCCGTTCTGGATCGTGCTATTGCCGGCGCCCACGATCGTCTGGAACACCTGATACGACTGGCTCAGGATCGACGAGCTCGACGTCAGGTTCGAGTAGTAGCCTTGCAGGGCGGCCGTATTGAGTGTCAGCGCTCCGGCCTGCACCGTCCCCTGCCCGAGCATCGTGATGAAGCTGTTATAGTCCGCGGTCGAGATCGTGCCAAAGCCGTTGCCGCCGCCCCACGGGTTGTTGGTCGTGCCCGCATGCGCCCGCTGCGCCCAGTCGGCAAGAACCGCATTGGTGATCGAGCAACTATTGAGCTGGCAAGTGCCGCCGCCGAATCCGCTGGTGGTCCGGTACGTGCCGCTCGCGAGGTCAATCTCGACGTTGAGGTTATTCGTTGCGTAGTTCAGCACCTGCTGCTGCAGCGGCTGGTACTGGCCGTTCGCGTAGCTCTGGAAGGTGCTTCCA
This sequence comes from Bradyrhizobium sp. WSM2254, assembly GCF_000472645.1. Classification (NCBI taxonomy): domain Bacteria; kingdom Pseudomonadati; phylum Pseudomonadota; class Alphaproteobacteria; order Hyphomicrobiales; family Nitrobacteraceae; genus Bradyrhizobium; species Bradyrhizobium sp. WSM2254. The sequence continues at coordinate 359,855 of NZ_KI421445.1, forward strand.
TAGCCCTGGAACTGCGAATTGGCGTAGTTCTTGATGGTCGCCGCAAAGGTCTGGTACTGGCCGTTGGCATAGGCCTGAACCTGCGCCGCCGTCGGAGCCGTCGTGCCGAGATGCAGCGCCGCAGCCGCAGCCGCGGAGAATTGCGCGATACCGCCGGCCGACAGCGTCAGCACGCCGTTGACGACCTCGCCGTTGGCGCTCGCGGTCAATCCCTGGAACAACTGGTAGTTCACGGCCGACAGGGCCGCCGGAGCGTAATAGGCGACGCCGGGATCGTTCAGCACCAGGCTCGACGTCGAGACCCCGTTCACCGTGGTGGACTGCACCGTGCCGCTCACCAGCAGCTGCTGCAGGCCGGTCGTGCCGAGCGCGGTGGACGCATTGGCCAGGATGCCCGCGGTATTGAACTGGAACACGCCGGACGTGCTGGTCCCGGTCGTGGCCAGCGTCTGCAGCTTCTGCAGCGCCGCCGCCGAGGTGAGCACGAACTGGCCGTTCTGCACCGATCCCGTGCCCAGCAGCGCATTGAAGGCCGTGGCCAGCGGCGCAGACAGGACAACCGAGGACACGGACCCAAGACCCGCGGTGGTCAGCGTCAGCACGCCGTTCGAGACCGAGCCGTTGGCCACGAACGCCTGGTAGGCCTGCAGATCAGTACCGTACAGCGCCTGGCTGGCATATTGCGCCATCTGGGCGTCGGTGATGGTGGTCTGCCCCTGCGCCAGGATCGGGCCGGAGCACATGAAGTTGCATTGCTGATCATGCTGCACCAGATACGCGAACACCTGCGCGGCCAGGCTCGTGTACTGCGTCTGCGCGCCGGACATGATCGACTGCGCATAGGACTGGTAGGCCGGGTTGGCGCTGTTGAACAGCGAGTTCTGGTATTGCTGGTTGGCGTAGGCCTGAACCTGCGTCGCCGTCGGGCTGGCGATGCCCAGCGCCGCCGCCGCGATCGAGGTGTAGGCCGCAAGGCCGCTGCTCGTCAGTGTGAACACGCCGTTCGTCACCGTGCCGTTCGCCATCAATTGCTGGAACGACGTGTAGGCGGCGTTGACGCCGGCCTGCGCGTTGGCAAGCACGCCGGAACTGCTGAAGACGAAATTGCCGTTCTGGAGCGCGCCGCTGGAGGTGAGGTTGACGTAGGACTGGTAGTTCGGCGTCAGCTGGGCCAGGGCCATGTTGTTCAGGCCAGCCGGCGTCATTTTCAGCACGCCGCTATCCATGGTGCTAGTCGCCAGCAGCAACGAATAGGCGGAGTAGTTGGCGGCGCTCAGACCGGTCGGTGCATAGGTCGCGACGTTGTTGGCGGCGAGCACGAAGGTGCCGTTCTGGATCGAGCCCAGCCCGGAGAGTGAGGTCAATGCCGTCCGGTCGACAGCGGGGATCAGCCAGGAATAGTTCAGCACGAACTGCTGCGCGGCGGACGGGATGTAGGTCGCATTCGGCCCGAGCAGCATGTCGATCGTCATCGAGCCGCCGAAGTACTGGTTGTAGGCGGTGACCACTTCGCTGGCGAAATTCCTGTACGCGGTCGTGGCCGCGGTGGAAATCGAGGTCAGGTAACCCTGATACTGCACGTTCGCCGCGCCGTTGATGTTCGCTGCATACGAGCGATACAGCGCGTCGGCGTAGGTCTGGACCTGCGCATCGGTCGGGTTCGGATTCTGTGCCGTCGCCGCCGCCTGACGGAAGGCTGCGATGCCCGCGGCAGTGAGCGTCCAGACCCCATTGACCAGCGAGCCGTTGGTATAGAGCGTCTGGAAGTTCTGGTAATCCTGCGTCAAGGCGGCCTGGGCCATCGACGAGACACCGTTGCTGTTGAGCTGGAAGGTGCCCCCGCTCAGGGTGCCGTTGTTGAGCAGCCCGGCGAACTGCGCGTAGCTCGCACTCGACAGCGCGCTCTTGGCGTAGCTCAGGATGCCGCTATTGGTCAGGACGAACGCGCCGTTCTGCAGCGAGCCGCTGGCGCTGAGCAGCGAGAACGCGACCGCCGGCGTGGCGTTGAAGGTCGTGGCCGTCTGCAGCGGCTGATACTGGGCGACCGCGTAACTCTGGATCGTCTGGGCATAACCCTGGTACTGGCCGTTGGCGTAGCTCTGGATGGTCTGCGCGTAAGTCTGGTACTTCGCAGCTGCATAGGCCTGGACCGTCTGCGCGTAACCCTTGTACTGGCTGCTCGCGTAGCTCTGGATGGTCTGCGTCAGCCCCTGGTATTGTGCGTTGGCGTACGCCTGGATCTGCGCGTCGGTGGGCGTCGCGATTCCGAATGCCGCCGCAGCAGCCGCCTTGAAGAAGGCGACGCCGGCTGGGGTCAGGGTGAGCACGCCGTTCGTCACCGATCCGTTGGCGCCCGAGGTCAGGTTCTGGAATGTCGTCGCCTGCTGCGTGCTGAGTGCGGCCGAGGCGTAGGCGTTGATGCCGGCCGCGGTCAGCGCGAGGCCGTTGGCGCCCACGGTCGCATTGGTGCTCGAGGTCAGCGTCTGGAACGCGCTGTAGGTCGCACCCAGCGCCGCCGAGGCATTGGCGGCGACACCGGCCGCCGTCAGCGTCAGGACGCCGGCGGCGTTCACCGTCGCGTTGCCGGTCGTCGTCAGGACCTGGAACGTGGTGTAGTTGGCGGATCCCGCGCCGAGCGCGGCCGCGGCATAGTTCACGACGCCTGCCGCCGTCAGCGTCAGCGTGCCGTTGTTGACCGAACCGTTCTGCGTCAGGGTCTGGAACAGGCCGTATTGCGCCGACGAGAGGCCGGCGGCGGCATAGTTCGCGACGGCGGCATCGCCGATGGCGCCGCCGTTCAGCGTGAACACGCCGTTGACGACCTGGCCGTAGCTGGTGAGCGTCAGCAGCGCGGCCGAATTCGCCGCGTAGTTCACGACCTGCGGATTGGTCTTCCAGCCCGAACCGTAAGCCTGTCCAAACACCGTGACCAACGACTGGTACAGCGTCGGCGCGTAGGCCTGAACCGTGGTCTTGAAGCCCTGGTACAGCGTGTTCGCATAGGCCTGCACCTGCGCATCAGTCGCGGTGGTGCCGTTGTTCAACTGCGCGGTCGCCGCTGCCCTGAACTGGGCCAGACCAGCAGTCGTGAGCGTGACCTGGCCGTTCGTCACCTGTCCATACGTCACCGTCAGGTTCTGGAACGTCGTGTAGTCGGCGGACGTCAGCGCGGCGGGCGCGTATTTCGCGATCGAGGCCGCATCGCCGGCAAGCAGGAACGTGCCCTGGGCGTTGGCGTAATTCTGGATCGTCTGCGCGTAGGCCTGATACCGGCCGTTGGCGTAGCTCTGGATCTGCGCGGCGGTCGGGTTGGTGATACCGAGCGCGGTGGCCGCGGCGGCCTTGAACTGCGTGAGGCCGTTCGCCGTCAGCGTCAGCACACCGCCCGAGATGGTGGAATTGACCGTCGCGGTGAGGCCCTGGAATACGCCGTAATCGTCCGCGCTCAGGGCGCCGACGGCGACGCTGGCGAGGCCGGCGGCCGTCAGCGGGGCCGCGCCGGCCTGAACCGTGCCGTGCTGCATCAGCCCGGCATAGACCGCGAGGTTGCGATTCACCGTGTTGCTGAAGGCAATCACGCTGCCGAGCGCGGTGTCGTTGGCGCCGTCGAGCGCGGTCAGATGCAGGGCCGACGACACCGCCGCGACCTGCGCCGAGGTCAGCGTTTGCGACGCGGTCTGCCCGCTCGCATCGAGGATCGTGCCGTACGGCACGTTCAGCAGCACGTCACCGGAGGCCGAGGCGATCAGGCCAACGCGCAGGTCGCTGGAATAGTCGGCGGAAGCTGCGGTCTGGGTCAGGCCGATGTCGCCATGGGCGACGACGTTGACGATGCCGCCTTTGTACGAGCCATCGGCCTGCTGCGCGGCGTTGGCGCTGATCGGCAGCGGATTGGTGATCGAGCCGATACTGCCGAGCGTGCTGATCATCGTGATGTTGCGGCCGGTGACCTGCGCATTGGCCCCGGCGAGGAGGTCGCCGGTTGCGGTGATGTTGACGTCGCCGAAGCCGGTCGCGGCGCTACCCGACGACACCCGTCCGAGCGTCGCGCCCGAAGCCAGGTTCAGGTACACGCCGTCGACGCCGGCCTGGGCCGACAGTGCGCCGGACGCCGAGCCGGAGTTGGACAGCGTTGCACGGATCGGAGCCGCCAGCGAGCCGATTCCTCCCGAGGCGATGAAGTTCGCGCTCTGGGTCAGGATCGAGCCGGTCGAGGTCTGCGAGATGTTACCGCCGGTCGTTGTGTTGAAGAGCTGCTGCTGCGACGACGACGCCACCGAAAGCGCGCCGTTCGGGTTCACGATGCTGCCGGCGACGATCACGTTGCCGTTTGACGTGACGTTGACGAGGCCGCTCGCGTTGCCGCCGAAATTGACCCCGAACCGGTTGTCGGCCTTGACCGACGTGGTCAGAGACAGCGTGCCCGTGTTCACGAAATTGTAGTTCCAGTCGCCGCTACTGGGATTGTTCTGGTAGAACCCATAGCTGCAAGTGGATCCGTCGCAGTGGTTATACGTGATGTTGACCTGCGAATAGTCGGTCACGCGCCCGGTGATGGTCTCCTTGAACACCGTCCCGACCGAGTCGAGGTCCATCACGACCGTGCCTTGCGGTGTCGTCGACAGCTGGCCGGACGGCGTGACGTATGACCACGGCTGATTGGGGTTGCCGCTGAATGTATAGCTCGTGCTCACCAAATGGTCCGCCCGGTGGATCTCCGCCTGCTGCACCCACTGGAAGCGCAGTCCCCGAACCGGATCGTAGTACCAGTCGGTGCCTGCTGTCGTGCTGCAGTTGTTCCCGGACGAGCAGCCGGCGTTGGTGTTGGGCGCCGCACCGTTCGCAGTCATGTACTTGTTGATGACGTTGGTGGCCGGCGAATAGACGTAGGTCGAGGTGTTATTGCCCGACGTGATGTTGCGATCGACCAGAGTGACGGTGCTGGTCAGCGCCGCGGCAGCGGCGGTGTTGCCGGTGTTGACGCCCTTGACCACGAGATCGAGGCCGGTCTGGTTGTTGATGCTGACGTTGCCGTAGCCGCCGTTGACGTGAATGTTGCCGTACTGGTTGGTGCTGATGATCTTGCCGTCGATCAGCACGCTGCCGCCGCCGGACGAGGCGTTGATGTTGGCGACCGTGACCTGGTTTGTGATGGCATTGTACGTCACCAGCGGCTGGCCGAACTGATCATACTGGATCACATAATTCGCGGTGCGGGTCGGGTCGTTCGCGACGGCCTGCTGATAATTGTACTGGAAGAGGGAAAGGGCTCCGCCGGTCGGCGTGGTCGTCGTGACGGTATGCGTGCAATTGTCCGGATTGATCATGCAACCGAACGAGTTGTAGTCCGTGATCGTCTGGGTGCTGGTCTGCAACACCAGCGGCGCGGACAGGTCCGCGCCCAGGTTGATGTTGTAGTTGGTCTGGCGCCCCGCGGTGATCGAGCCGTTGATGTCGATGACGCTAGCCTTGATCGCGACCTGGGAGCCGAAAATCCGGAAGCTGTTACGGCTGCCGCTGAGGTCTGCCTGCGCATATTGACCGGCGATGCTTAGCGTCGTGTCCGACGTCTTGTTCAGCGCGAAGTACTGAATATACGGCTGCATCGCGTCTTCGCCGCGGTAGTTGAAATCGTAGTTCCCATACCGCTCAGTCCTGACGACCCCGTGCCAGTTGTTGGCGTAAGTATCGCCGTAACTGATGCAGTGGTCACCGAAACCGGCGCAGTCGCCGAACAGGATCATGCTGATGTTGGCCGGCGAACCGTCAATCTTGGTCCCGTGTTCGCCGACTGCGCCGTAGAGGTTGTGGTTCAGCTCGTCTGCGTTTGGGGAGGTTGGGAACAAGGTGTTCGCAAGATAAGCGGCTGCGATGTCGCCGACCGGTGCCCCGGCCGAGGGATTGCCGCCCGGATACACCATGAAGTTCCGCCATTCCGAGAACGGCGAACCACCGGCGAGATAGATGCCGGAGGGATCGTTCGCCGACACCGCGACGGCGCCGTTCGGCACGGTGACCTGGACCTGCTGACCGGTCAAATTGGCCGACATCCCGTAGGATCCGAGCGTGTTGTTGATGGTCACCACGCCGTTGACGTTGGTGATGTCGCCCAGAACGAGCAGCGTCGGCCCGTTGGTACCGCTGAAATCGGGCGGATTGTACGAATTGTTGATCGCGATGGTCGAGATGCCGTGCGGATTCCGGGTGAGCGTCGGCGTCGATCCCGCCGCGAAGCCGCTGGCCGATCCCGTATAGAAGATGTCGCCCACCGCCGCGATGCTGATATAGGCACCGTTGATCACGAGGTTGGCGTCGCTCTGGTTGTTGACCGAGATGGTCGGCGCGCCCTTGGCCGTGACCGCGCCGTTGCCGGTGATGTGGTCGGCGTTCAGGGTGACGGTTCCGCCCGACGCGAACAATTGTCCGATCGAGAAGGCATTGGGCGAGCTGCTCAGCCCGTTGATCAGCGTGCTCCTGACCTCTGGGTCGAAGTAGGTGTTGACCAGCTGGGTTCCGTTGAATGCGTTGGTGTAGCTGTAGCTGAAAGGTGCGCCGCCGGGCGCCACTGTGAGGCAGTTGACGGAGTTGCAGCTGATGGTGATCAGCAGCGAGTTGTAGATACCGGCCGTCAGCGCGCCGCTGACGGTCAATTCGGCATGCGCACTGCTGCTCGGGTCGCTGTGGCCGTCGCTGGCCGGAATGAATCCGAGCTCATAGCCGTGGCCGCTGCCGGTCGCCGTCGCCCGCACCGCTCCGGAGTAGCCGCCGGCCACGATGTTCTGGCCGCTGTTGACCGATGCGCCGGCGGCGATATTGACGCTGGTATTGTTGTTGATGGACGAAACGCCGTGCGCGTCCGGCACCGCAATCAAGCCCCTGGCGAAGCTGACCGCGGAGGCGTCGTCCACCATGTAGGTCGAATGCCCGCCGTCCGAGCTCTGGCCGGCCGTGAGATTGATGTTGTCGAACGCGGTCAGCACCGACGCACCGACCACGATGTTCTGGTTGCTGGTGATGCTGGTGTTGGCGAAGGCCGCGGCGGCGACGAAGGCGACGCCGTAGGTGTTGGCGTAAGCTGAGGTACTGGCCGTCGAGCGGGTGTAGGTGCCCGCGCCGATCGTGCCGAATGACGTGATCACCACCCGGTCCGCGGCCGCCGAGGACGGCGACGCCAGCGTGCCGGAATCATAGGCCGAGGCGGCGCCGATGTTGATGTTGTTGTCGACGGTCGCGGTCAGCGACGAGCTGACACCGGCGCCTTCGATGCCGCCGCCGGTGACCAGCGTCACGCTGTCGTTGCCGGTGACCATGCTGGTCGCGAGCATCGTGATATTGCCCGGGTTCACGATCGTGTCGTTGCCCGCCGTGATATGCGTGTTCTTGCCGATATTGATGGTCGCGACACCGCCCAGCGAGATCTGGCTGCTGGCGCCAACGCCATTGATGCCGCCGCCGGCGCCCGCGCTGGCGCTGGGACCGGATCCGACCTCGTTGAAGGCGTTGGTGGCGGTGATCGTCAGGTCGGCGGCGCAGTCCGCGACGTCGCAATGGCCGGGACTGGTGCCCCTGATCGCGATGGTGTTGTTGGTGCCGATGCCCGCCGTGACGACGGAGTTTGCCGTGTGGGTCGATGCCGCGCCGCTGGCGCCTATCATCGCCGCCTGCCCGGTGTTGGCGCTCGTCGTGTAGTTGTCGATATGGCTGGCGAGGATCGCCAGCGACGCAGCCGAGAAGAAGTTGTCGGTTGACGGCGAAGCCGTAACGCCGCGGTTGCCGTTGCCGATGCCGGCAATGACGGTCGAGCTGTCCGACGTATTTGCCGATGCGCCGTTGCCGGCGAAGGTGCCGCCGCTTCCCGAGATCGCGTGAACGTAATTGTTGTCGACGCCGATCGCGGAAATCTTCACCAAGCCCGCATTGGACGCGTTAATGTTGTTGCCGATCGTGGCGGTTGTTGTGGTGCTCGCGTTCGCATTCGCGACCACGACACCGACGGCCAGGATGCCGGAGGCCGCGATGCCCGTAGCATTGGCGCTCTGGCCGGTGGTGTTCTTGGCGAGGATAGTGACGTTGCCCGTCGACAGCGAGACATTGTCGCCGATCGTGGCCGAGACGTCCGAGGTGTTGGAGGCGACCGATGCGGTCGCCTGGAGACCGAGGAACACGCCGCCGGAGGCGCCGGTGGCGTTGGTATAGGCCGCGTTGCCGTCGCCCTGGACATTCTCGTACGCGGAGACGGTCAGATTGCCGGTCAGCGATGCATGGTCGAGCACTTCGGCCGACACCGCGGAGCTCACGGTCGCGGTTGCGACCGAGGCGCCGACGGCGGCGCCGCCGGCAACGATGCCGAGCGCATAGGCTTCCGCATCCGGCGTATCGCTCGCGGTCACGATCAGGCCGGTGCCGGGGGCGTGCCCGGTCGTGATGCTGGCGTAGGAGCCCACCCTCGCCCTGACATGGGCATCGTCCGTCGCGGTTGCGGCCGATCCGTTACCGCTCACGACGCCGCCGGAGACGGCGACAGAATAGGCCCACAGCAAGCCTGCATCGGAGGCCGTAACCCCGACGGTGGTGGCGTTGATGGTGCTGTGGTCGAGCACCTGCGCGGTAACGGAGCTGGTCTTCTTGGCCGCCGTCACTGATGCGCCGACGGCGACGAGACCGACCGAAGCGCCTTCGGTCTGGGCACGCTGCGACGTGGAGTCGTTGGCGGAGACGTTGACGGTGGTGGCGCTGACGGCAGCGGTGCCGTTGTAGCCGAGATTGCTGGCGGTGTCGGCGATTTGCCCGCCGATTTCCGCAGTGACCGTGTTGGCGACGGTACCGACCGCAACGGCGGCATCACCGCCGAAGTAAAGACCGCCGCCGCCGGCGACCGCCTGGATGTCGATGGTCCTGCCGGGGTGTGAACCGCCGGTCGGATCCTGGACCGTCGCCAGCACGTTGACGGTGGGCGCCACCGCGATGGCGTTCAAATTGGCCAGCACGCTGCTGTTGACGGTCGCAAAGCCGATCGCCGCGCCAACGCCCGCATTCTTGCCGAAGCCGGCACCGAGCAAGAACATCTGCGCGCTGCTTGCGCTGGTGGCGCCGACGTCGATCTCGTTGGCGGTGACATGGCCGCCCGCGATCTGCGCCGTGACGCCGTCATTGCCGCCTTCCAGCACCGTGCTGACATTATAGGTCGAGCTGGCGTTGGCGCCGGACGGCGCCCCCGCCGTACCATTCGCGACCGCGCCGCTGCCCTGGCCCGAATTGGTGCCGTTATTGGCGGCCCCCAGTGTGCCGCTGAGCTGTCCGCTCTCCTGCCCCTGCGTATCGGCGTCCGCGACGTTGGTGCCGATCACGATGACGCCGACGGTTGCGCCGATCCCGACCGAGCCGCCGATGCCGGCGGTGACAGCGTAGGAGAGAATTTCCTTCGTGCTCTGGCCGACGACAGAGATCGTGCCGGACGAATTCAGGTTGCTGTTGCGGGTTTCCGCAATGGTCTGGCTCTTGAAGGAGATGACGTTGACGGCGGCGCCGACGCCGATGCCGCTGCCGCTCGCACCGACCGCAAGCGCGCCGGCGATTTCGCTGATGTTGACGACCTCGGTCGCGTTGACGCTGATGGCGCCGACCGCACCGCCCGTCGCCGATTGCACATTGGTGTCGTAGATTCCGGCAATCGTCGTGTTGTTCGCGATCTCGATATTGGCCATGCCCGCAATGGCGACCGAGCCGGTCGAGACCGCGCCGCCGATCGAGTACGCCTGGAAATTGTCCGTGGTCGTCGCACTGACATTGAGCGCGCCGCTGAGCGTGATCGCTGTCGAATGCGCCGAGGCGCTGTTGCCGCGATAGTGGAACTCGTCGCCGATATAGGCCTCGGTCGTGTTGGAGCTGACCTGCACGACGAACGCCGCGCCGATCGCGACCGAGCTGCCATACGCGCCACTGCCGTTTGCCGAGGCGATGCCGGTGCTGTCGGCGGCCCTGACGCTGAGCGAGTTGGCGGTGAGCGCGCCGCCATCGACATAGGCTTCGGTGGTGGCGAGGAAGACGTTGAGCCCGACCGAGCCGCTGTTGAAGCCGACCGCAACCGACGAGGCGTCCTGCTCCGCATTGGACTTGACGGTGACGGCGCCGACGGTCGGCGTCGGAACGCCGGCGACGGACACCGTGCCGCCGACCGTGGCGTTGGTGACGGTCGCAAATGTCTGCCGCGACATCGTCGTGCTGATGATGGTCGCGCCGCCGCCGGTGCTGGCGGTGGGCGCCACGATGCCGACCCCGAACGTGCCCGAATAGGAGAAGCTCGAGGCCGCAACGTCGATTTGCGGCAACGAGGTGGAGCTGGTCAGCCGCGTATCGATGCTGGCGCTGTCGATATAGGCGCGCGTCGTACCCGACATCACGTTGACGATCGGGTTGATCATGATCGCGATGCCGGTGCTTGCGGCAAGGCTGGCGACGTTGGCGACGACCGCCTGGTGCGAGCTGGCGACGACGGCAAGGCCCTTCACGGTCTCCTGCGTCTCGGTGAGGTCCGGCGTATTGTCGGTCGGCGCGCTGAAGGAGCCGACGCTGAAGGCGTGCGCGAGCGTGCCGCTATTGACCGAGAGAGTGTCGGACGAACTAGTGCCGAGCGCATCGACCCTGGTCGACGCGCCGCTGATGAAGGCCGAGGTGCTCCCGTCGATCTTGTTGGTGACCATCGAGCCGGCGCCGCCGACCGAGCCCGTCGAAATCGAGAACGCGCCGGCAAACACTGCGATGCCGTCGGTGTTGTTGGCGAGCACGCCGACATTGTTGGTCGCGAGCACGTCGGCGCCGCCGCTGATGCCGGCGGTGACGTTGGTGCCCATCACATTGGTCGCAACCGATCCCGCGATGCCGACCTGCGACGACAGCGCGACGCCAACCGCGACCGTCGAGATCGAGGCGTTCGAGGTCGCATTGACCACGACATCGCTGCCGGCAGTGATCCTGGCACCGGTGATGCCGGCGGTGAGCTGATTGTCGATCTCGCTGTAGACGATGGAAAGCCCGCCGGCGCTGCCTTGCGTGGATGCACCACCGACGGCCGCCGTGGAGATGATCGAGGACCTTTCGAGCGCCTGGACGACGACGTTACCCGCGCTCACCACCGTATTGGCGGGGGTCGAGTTGCCGCCGCCGATCACCGCCGAAACGTCGTTCCTGATGGTGCTGATGACGGCGCCGCCCTGCCCGGCAAACTGTCCGGTCGCCAGACCGAAGCCGATCGCAACGGACTGGATCTTCGAGGAGTCTTCCGCTGTCATCAGCACGTCGCCGGTGGTCACGGTCATCTGCGTTTGGCTGATGAAGGCCGAGTGCGTCGTGGAAATGGCATCGACGACGATGGCCACGCCGATGTTGTTCTTGCCGGCCTGGAGGATACCCGCGATCGAGGTGATCGCAGCGCCCGGTCCATTGCCGACGCCGCCGTTGAGCACGGCCCCGCTGAAATCGACGCAAGCCTGCGAGCCGCTCGAGGTGATGCAATTGTCGCTTGCGAGCTGGCCGTTGTTGGTGCTGCGGACGAGCGACGCGAGCGCGTTGTCCAGACCGCTGTCATCGATGCTGACCGCGTTCACTCTGACATTGCCGCCCGAGACCGTGACCGTGCTCGAGGTGATATAGGCCAGCACCGAGGGGCTGATCGAATCGACGACGATGGATCCTGCCAGTCCGTTCTCGGCATAGCCACCGGAGGCCGCACCGGCCGCGATCACGCTGGCGTCGTCGCCGATGACCGTCAGTGAATTCAGTCCGGTGACGTTGGAGCTGGAGATGTGCGCGTCGACGGCATTACCGCCGCCGGGATTGCGGACTTCAGCATAGGTGATCGCAAGGCCCGCCGAGTTTTTGTCGCCGTTGAGATAGAGCGAGCCGCCGCCGATCGCGATATTGGAGGTCTGGTAGGCGTTGACGTTGGCTGCATTGGCCGTACCGCCGCTCACGCCCGTGATGGTCGAGCCGTCGATATAGGCGGTCGCCGTATCCGAGATCGAACCGACCGACACCGAGACCGAGGCGGCGGTGCCGGTGCGGGTCGCGGACAGCGCCAGCGCGACCGCCGTCAGCGAGCCGCCGCTGAGCGCCCGGACGTTGACGGCCGTCTCATCGGTGATCGTCGAATTGGCGATGTAGGCCGTGGTCGAATTGCTGGACAGTGCGATCGCGATCGCACCGGCGATCGCGGCGCTGGTCGCGTTGCCGCCGGCAAGGTTGAGCGCGCCGGAACCGGAGCCGTTGCTGATAATGGTGTTGTTGAGCGCCTGGACCTGGATGACGGGCGCGTCCGCGACGGTATACGGATTGCCGCTGTTGACGGTGACGCCCTTGACGTAGGCCGAAGTGTCGAGGGACGTGGACGAGACCGCGGAGCTGCCGGCGATATCGATATTGAACTTCGGGGTCCCGTTCTTCTTCGCGGCGGCCTGTTGCGCCACCGTGAGGGCTCCCAATCCGCCGAAGGGCGCCGCCTTGTAGACCCCCGTGATCTTGCTGACATAGCCGACCTGGGCGAACGGGTCGGATTCCACCGCCGCCACCGCGGCGACCGTGACCCGGCCCGCGGTCACGGCGTTGACCTGCAGGCTCTTGGTGGTCACTTGGCCGCCCGAGCCGCTGATCGCGTTCGGGTCGTCGGCGCTGAACGGCCCGTTCACGATGTCGTTGCGGTTATCGCCGATATAGGCTGCCGTGTCGGTGAGCGCCGTCATGTAGGCGGCGGAGACGCCGACGCCGGAGGTGGTGCCAAGCTGGATTGCGCCCGTCAGCGAGAACAGCGACACGTTCTGGTCGGCCGAAATCTGGACCGAACGCGGCGAGATGACGGTCGCGAGCGAACTGATCGAGGCGTGGGTCGTGTTGTCGATGAAGGCCAGCGACAGGATGCCGTTCAGGGCCAGGCTGCCGCTCGACGATCCCGACGTCGGCGCGATCGCGAACAGCAGGTCGGTCGTGTCAGCGGTCACGCTGACGTCGCTCTGCGAACTCAGGAGGGCGCCGGAGGAAACGCCGGCAATCGTGTTGCTGGTGGACTGGACCAGGTTGAGCGTACCGCCGGCAGCCGTTCCCGGGCTGTCGGAGCCGGGCAACAGCACCAAGGGCCCGAACACGCCGCCGATGTCGATCGACGTGTTGTAGGTGTAGGCCGAAACCGTCAGCGCCGAGGCAAAGCCTTGCGAAATGGTCACCCCGTCGATGTTGTAGTTCGCCGTCGCCGTCCAGCCGGCCGTGCTGCCCGCCGCACGGGTCGAGTACAGTTTCGCGCCGCTGCCGACCCACGACGTGGTGTTGTCGGTCAGGCCGAAATAGGCGAACGAACCGGCGGCGGAAACGGTGCCGCCGCCGCTGGCGTTCGCATTGGCGTAGGTGGTGACGATATTGTTGACGACGCCGAAATTGGCATTGAGATGGCTGAACGTGTCGCTGAGTCCGTTCCACTCCTGCCAGGAGTTGGTGTTGGGAATCGTCGTCAGGGCCGCGACGCCGATGTCCGCAGCGTGGATCTCCGCGTTCGCGCCGACATAGGCGTTCGAATTGTGGGTGTACTCCCCGAAGGCCACCGCGACGGCGATCGCAAATTGCGGTCCCTTGTCGGGGCTGCTGACGTTCACCGTCGAGGACGAGTTGTTGCGGATCTGGTCGTCGATCAGCTGACTGACCACGGCGACGTCGCCGGACGTGTAGATTCGCGGCGCAGATCCGCCGTTGGTGGCTGCGATCGCGGCGTTGGCCGATTCCGACGTCATCGCCAGCGACAAACCGCCCGCGACCTTGAACGGCAGCTTGACATCCGTGATCGGCGTCAGCAGCGACCCCGCCACACTCTTGAAGCCCGTCGAGGCGCCCGCCCCGCCATTGATGATGGTATTGAGCAATCCGGGCGTCCCGAGCGTGACCGACGCACTGGTGGAGTTCTTGGCGATATCGGTCGCGGCGGCCACCAGGAGATTTCCGGCCTGGTTGGCGCCGCTGGCACCGAAATTGGCGCCCATCGTTGCCGTGGTCGCGACATTGAAGTTGCTATAGGCAACGGCGCCGCCCATGCCGCCGGCGTCGGTGGTGCCCGCCAGCGGGCTGAACCCGAACGCCGTCGCGCTGACCGATAGGTTGCTGTAATTGTTCGCCGAGACCTGAAGGCCCTGGTTGCCGCTGGACAGGAAAGCGCCCGAGTTGACCGTCGCCTCGGTCTTGATGTTGGCGAGGCCGATCGCCGTCGACGCCAGGAACTGACCGGCCGTCGTGACCGTAACCGTCGACACACTCAGCGTGGTGTCGGTTGCAGCCCCCACCAGAATGCCCTGCCCCGCTCTGATCGAGGCGCCGGACGACACGATCGTCGAGACGTCGGCCGTCACGCTGCCGACGACCGCGCCCACACCGAGCCCCGCCGAGACCACGGGATCTTCGGCGTCCTGGGTACCCCGCGCGGAAATCTTCACGTCGCCGGTACCGTCGATATCGGCATGACTCCCGATCGCCACTTTTGCGACCGTATTGGCGGCGACGTAGCCGCCGTTGACCCCGAGGATCAGCGACCCCAGCGTTTCGCCTACCATCGCCAGATCGGACAGAATCGAGCTCGTCATGCTCGACGTGGCGGTCGACTCGGCCTTGATCGTGATGTTGCCACCGGTGATCTTGCCGTCGACGGTAATGCCGGTGGTCGCGCTCGCGAGCCCCGACAGCAGCGTCTGGCTGGCGGTCGCGGTCAGGCTGACGTCGCCGCTGGTGAAACTGGTCCCGTTGTTGATGGCCTGCGCCCTGATCTCGGCATACTGCATGATCGAGATCGTCGGCGCGTCCAGCGTCACGTTGAGCGCGTTCTTTTGCGAGAAGCCGAAGCCGTTCAGGAAACGCGTGTCGATGACGGCGTTGGCATCGAGCGTGATCGAGTTGTTGGCGCTGATCGTGAACGTGCGGGCACTCGCGGCTGCCAGGATCAGGTTGGCGATCGTGTCATTGCTGACGAAGCCGGTATTGCCCGAATTGCTGTCGCCTGTCGGCCCGATATAGACGTTGTCCTGGTCGAAGCTGACGCCGACCGCGCCGGCGATGATCTGCGCGCCGGTCGCGACCCCGAGCGCCTTCGACGAAAACGCGACATTGACCGTGCTGCCGCCGTTGATCACGGCGGTCGAGGTCAGGTGCAGGGTGTGGACACCCAGCGTGGACAGAACGAAGGTGCCGCCCGCTTGCATCGCCGCGATATAGCTCGCGATCGCGCTGTTCGAGAGAGTCCCGCTCGACCCGTTGTTTCCGGTGGAATTGTTGACGTCTTCCTCGTTCCAGAAGCCGAAGCGCACGCTGCCGCGGGTATCGACGAGCAGCGCCGCATTGCTGCCGACGGTGATGCCACCGGCCGCAAGCGCGATCGAGCTGCCCTTGACCGTGCCGCCGATCGTGAGCGTGCCGCCCGCGGTGCCGCCCATGAGGTCGTCCATCGTGGCCGAGATGGAAACCGTGCCTGACCTGTACGTGGTCCCGCCCGCGTTGGCGGCCTGGGCGTCGATCACGGCGCCCGCGGCGACCGTTACCGTGGCCGCTGACAGCAAGACGTTGACGCCGTTGGCGGTGGAGTGGGAATTCGCGTCCTTGCGCGTCGCGTCGATCCTGGCACTGGCATCGACGGTGAGCGTCGTGGTTGCGGAACCCGCAGTTGCCGCCGCAATTGAGATCGAGCCGACGCCGTGCAGCGCCGTCACGTAGCGCGCGATGGTCGCATTGTCGATGAAGCCCGCAGCGCTCGCATTGGTGTCCGTGGAAGCGTTGCCGATGTAGACGTCGTCGGTACTGGTCAGCTTGACCTGCGATGCGGTCAGTTGCAGCGGCGACTGCGCCGTGATCGTGGCGCCGCCATTGTAGGCGGCATTGACGGCGAGCGTACCGGTGCGGCCGGCGTTGAGCACGACCGTGTTGCCGGTCAGCGTCGAATTGGCAGCGAACGAGATCAGCGAGCTCGCCGTCAAATTGACGTTGCGGGTCCCGCCGGCGGCGATGCTGGCGCCGCTGTCGATGTATAGCGAATCGGTTGCAGTCAGCGCGAACGTGCTCGTGCCGGCCAGCGCGGCCAAATAGTTCGCGATCGTCGCGTTGCTCAGGAAGACGGTGCCGGCAGGCGGATTGGCGTTGGACGACCCGACATGGATCGTCCCTGCCCCGGCATTGAACGTCACGACACCGCCGTTGATCGTGCCGGCGCCGGCCGTGATGTTCGTGGCCGAAAGCGTGATGCTGCCGGGCGTATAGTATGTCTGGCTCGCGACATTGGTGACGTCGGTGCGCAGGCTGGCCCCGCTCTCGATCGTGATCGTCGGCGCGGCGAGCGCGAGATTTGCGGAGGCGCCCGTCGAATTTCCGCTGGAGCCGTCGACGTGGCGGAGATCGATCACGCCGCCGGTCTTCACCGTGATCGAGGAACTGGCGCTGAGCTGCAGCGCGCCGACCGCACCGCCAACCGTCGTCATGTAGCTGTTGATGGTCGCGTTGGTCAGGTTGACGACGGGATTGACGCCATCGCCCACCACCATATCGGCCGAGCTGGTGAGGCTGAGAACGCCGGCGACAAGGCGCAGCAAGGGCGAGAGCTGGGTGCCGCCGGTCACGCCGGCGTTGATGGAGACGGTGTCGGCGCTGATGCTGACGTTGTTGCCGGTCACCGCGCTAAGGCCCGCCAGCGTGATCGACGTCGGCGCGCTGAGCGCGACATCTGCGGCGCCGGCGGCGATCACGCCGTTGGCGTCCACCGTGATCGAGCCGAGCGCCGACAGCGTGAAGACGCCGTGACCGCCCTGCGCGGCGACGTAGCTGGCGATCGTGTCGTTGGAGAGGAAGCCCGCCGCGGAGGCGTTGCTGTCGCCGGATGCCCCGACAATGACGGCGCTGCGCTGAATGTTGTAGACGACCGCATCCGCGTTGAATTGCGCGCCGCCCGCGACGGTCACGGTCGGCGCCTGGTACGTGATCGACGCCGTCCCCGACGGCACGGCGGCATTGATCTGCGCCGCCGAACCGATGCTGATCGACGCGCCGGCGAGCAGGCTGACACTGGCGCCGGTCAGCGTTCCGGCGGCGCTGACGGTGCCATTCGATACGCTGGAGGCGTCGAGCGTGATGCCGCCCCCGACATAGGTATCGCTGCCGGAATTCGTCGCTCCGGCGAGGATCTGGCTGCCGGCCGCCGCAACGATGGTGGCTGCAGTAACCGAGACGTCTCCGGAATTGGATAATGCATTGCCGTTGGAATCGCTGCTGCGGGTGTCCAGAACCGCGCCCGCGTTCAGCGCCACCGATGTCGCCCTGACCGTGATGTTGTTGCCGGAGAGCAATCCCGCCACCGTCACCGCGCCCGGGGCAGCACCGGTCGCATCGAGCATGATGTTGCCGGATGCGTAGACCGTATCGGAGGTGTTGTTCGCGTGCGTCAGCACCCGGCCGCCGGAAGCGATGATGATCGTCGGGGCCGTCAGCGCGACGTCCAGCGACTTGCCGTTCGAAGCCCCATTGCCGTCCAGGCTGCGAGTGTCGATGACGCCCGTGGCATCCACGGTGATGGAGGTCGCAGCCCTCACCGTGAGATCGCCGAGGCCCCCCATCGCCGCGGAGTAACGGGCGATAGCCGCGTTCGAGATGAAGCCCGCAGCGTTCCGGTTCGCCGAATTGGTGCCGTCGCCCACGAACGCGGTGGCCGTACTGGTCAGATTCAGATGCGCAGCCACGAACTGCAGCGCGGTGTTGGTCACCACCTGCGCGCCACCATTGGTGGCAGCGTTGACAGTGATGGTGCCGGCGGGACCGGAATCCAGCAGCACCGTATCGCCGCGCACATAGCTGCCTGCCAGGAGCGCCAATATCGGCGCGCTCAGCGTGACATTGACGCCGCCGGTGCCGGCGTCGACCCGGCCATGCTGGGCGATTGTGATCGAATTGCTCGCCAGCAGCGTGAAGGTGCCGGTTCCGTTCAGCGCCGCGATTGCGGCCGCGACCGTCGCATTCGACATGTTGACATTGGCGTCACCCTGAGCAGCTTCGCCGATGATGATGTCGACGGGATCGAGGACCAGTGTGCCCTGCTTGCCGTTCGGCGCCGCCAGGTTGATCTGGACCTTGTTACCGATGTCGAACTGGCCGTCGGCGCTGAGGTCGACCAGACCGCCATTACCCTTAGCGGAACTGGCATCGATCTTCGCGCCGCTCTTGACGGTCAGATCGCCCTGGGTCTTCAGCGTGATGTTGCCGGCATCGGCGGTCTTGCTGGCTGTACTGAGCCTCGCATTCTTGCCGACCTCGATGGCGTTGCCGGCCGTGACGGTGATGTTGCTCGGCGTCGTGGTCTTGCTGCGCGCGGTCAGGCGCCCGTTGACCCTGGCGTTGTTGACCGCCCCGATATGGATGGAGCCGTTGCTGACGGTGATGGCGCTGGCGCTGCGCAGCCCCTTGGAGTTGACGGAGGCCGCGAACTTTGCGGCGTGATCGAGATTGGCGATATCGCGCTGGGTGGCGCCGCCGACATAGACGTTCTGCCCGGTCAGGCGCACGCCGTCGATGGCATTGACCCGGCCGTAGATGCGGATGTTGCCATCGGGCGAGACCGGGAACGAGCCGGCCATCAGATTGCCGACCGCCGTGCCGTTGATCACCCCGCCCGCGCCGATCAGGCTGTCGGTGAATTCGCGCGACGGCGTCGAGACGTTGAGGCTGCCGACGTTCACCGTGCCGGAACGGCCGACCACGAACCCCTTGGGATCGGCGAAATAGACGTTACCGCCGATCGCGCCGTTCATGTAGGAGTTCAGCGTGCCGTTGACGTAGACCGGCGCGTCGCGAACGATGTTGACGAGGTTTTGCGTGCCGGTCGGCAGTTGCAAATTGACGGTGTTGCCCTGCCCGACGCTGAACTGCGAGAACGAGTTGAAGGCGTTGTTGCCGGACACCGTCGACGTCGTGACGTTGGTGACGCTGCCGGAGGTGTGCAGGGAGGTCCCGGTGCGGCCATCCGGAACGATGACGTTCGCCGTCTGCGCCTGAAGGCGGACGCTGAACACCGGCAGAAAGACCATCTGCATCGCGCAGAGCAGCGACATCGAACGGAAGCGCGCAAGCCCCCGCAGCGTCAGCTCGTCATTATTTCGCGTCGCAGATGGTCCGCGCATTTCATATCCTCGTCATCGGCATTGACGCCGATCCACAACCGGGTGGGAGAATGTCGTGGAAGCGTCCGGCATCAGAACTGGCCGGGCGGCAGCTTGAAGATGTCGGGGCTCTTGGCGTCGGCCACGTAGAACAGCAGGAGGCTGGTCGGCGTCAGCACACGCTGGTTATTCTCCTTGTTCTCGAACGTGCCCTGGAGCAGCAGGATCACCGAGCGGTCCTTGGCGTCGCTGCCGCGGAACATCACGATGCCGCCGGCAACAGGCATGTTGACCGCGATGGAATCAGGCTTGAAGCCTTCGCCCATGAAATGGGCGCGCAGGATGTTGGCGTTGGAGAACAGCTTCTCCGCCGTGATCGCCGCGTCGGTCCCCTTCGACCAGACGGCGCCGACCTGGATCAGCGACTTGGACTTGTAGCCGAACACGTAGGAGAGCTCGGCGGTCCCGCCGTTCGGCAGCAGTTCTGGAACCGACATGAGGATGCTATGCGTCAGCTCCGACGCGTTGTCCTGCGCCTTGATGGCGTCGGGCTTGGCGTTGAAGTCCTTGATCATCGCCGCGCGCACGTCGGCCTCGCTCATGCCGAACTTGGCGGAGCGGAAGCCGTCGATCGCCTTGACCTTGTCATCCGCGCCGGCGCTCGGCGCCTCGGTCGTGGCCGCCGCCGGAGCGCCGGCTGCCGGAGCAGCCCCAGCCGCGGCAGCCTTCGGAGCCTGCGCGGCCTTCTGCTTTGGAACGGCGCTCTGGGCCGCCAACGGACCCGCAGCAACGGAGGTGAGAAGACCGACGAGGGCCGGAACGAGATAGATTTTGCGCATCGAAAACCTTCGAAACAATTTGAAAGAACGCTTCAAAAATCGGCAGTCACGAAATCGGCTTCTCCGAACCGCCATCGCACCTGAGACGGAAAATGTTGCAATGCCACAAGGCGTTACAAAACATCACGGAGCAGACAAGGCTCGAACCAGCGACTCCTCAGCGGCGTAGGAATACGGTATCGGGTTGCCAAACGCTGCGAATGAACATTCACAAGCGCATTTTTTCATCAATTGTGGTTGCCGGCCGTTCGCGCTAAGCATCCGCCCTGGGGCAAGCATCATGCAAAGAATTTCATGAACGAACGGCCTTTCGCGGTCGATCGCCGCGGGTTCATTCGCCTTGCGGGAGCAACCGCTGCGGGATGGCTCGCGCTCGGCGCAACACCTGATCGCATGCGGGTCGTCGCATCGCTGACGGCATTGTCGCTCGACGACGAACTGACCAGAAGGAGCATGACCGACAGCCCGACCTCGCGCCTGGGTGGTCTCATCGTCGGGCTCAGGCAGCGAGGCTGGGTCGAAGGCGTCAATTTCCGCCTCGAACTCCGTTCGACCTTCGGCCCACCGGACAAACTGAAGGCGGCGATTCAGGAGCTGCTGGAGCTCAAGCCGGACGTGATCCTGACGGGGTCGACGATCGAAACCGCAGCGGTCCTTGCAGCCACCAAGTCCATTCCGATCGTCTTCGCGACCGCCAACGATCCTGTTGGCAACGGCTTCGTCGAAAGCCTTGCGCACCCCGGTGGCAACGTCACCGGCTTCACCAGCAGCACCGCCGAGATGGGCGGCAAATGGCTTCAGCTCGTCCGGGAGGCCGTACCGGATGTTGCTCGCGTCGGTGTCCTGTTCAACCCGGCGACCACGCCTCGTGCGGGGCGCTTCTTTCTCGATTCGATCGAGCAAGAAGCTGCGACATCCGGGGTGTCCGTTGCCCCCACCCCCGTCGGCGCGCCAACGGAGATCGACGAAGCCGTCAGCCGCTTCTCCGAACCGCCCAAGGCGGCGATGATCGCCCTCGTCGACAGCTTTCTGGTGGTCAACCGGCAGGCGATCGTCGCGGCAGCCGCCAAGTATCGCGTACCGACGATCTATCCCTTCCACTATTTCATGGATGCAGGCGGGCTGATGAGCTACGGGCCGACGCTGGAAGTCCGTTCGGCCGACTATGTCGATCTCATCCTGCGCGGCACCAAGGCCGGCGATCTGCCGGTGCAATCGCCGCGGAAATACGAATTGCTGATCAACCGCACGGTTGCCCGAACGCTCGGCTTGACCATACCATTCACGCTGCTCGCACGCGCCGACGAGATCCGCGAGTGAACGAGACGATCGACCAGGGACATTTGCGGACGCCTCCCGGCCGGCTGTTCCGCAAATATCTCTACTCGATCGTCGCCCTCGCCTTTGCCGCGCTCGCCATCAACACCGGCTTCGACGTCTGGTTCTCCTATCGCGAGCAGAAGCAGCTCCTCGCGGCAACCCAGCGCGAGCAGGCAGCGTCGGCGGCCATTCAGATCGGCCAGTTCATCGGCCAGATCGAAAACCAGATCAGATGGCTCTCCCGCCTGCCCCCGGAGCTGTCGACGAACGAGGACGAGCGCCTGAACGCGATCCGCCTCCTGCGCCTCTCGCCCGCGATCGCTGAAATCGCCGAGCTCGACGCGCAAGGTCGCGAGCAGGTGCGCGTGTCGCGCCGCGTCGCGGACCGTATCGGCAGCAGGATCGACCTCTCCGCTTCGCCCGCCTTCCGTGGCGCCAACGAAAGCCGGACCTATTACGGGCCGGTATACTTCTTCGGCGACACCGAGCCGTTCATGACGATCGCCGCGCGCGGCGTTGGCCGCGGTCCCAATGTGATCGTCGCCGAAGTCAATCTGCGCTTCATCTGGGACCTCGTCGCGGGGATCAGGGTCGGCAATACCGGCAAGGCCTATGTGGTCGACCGCTTGGGGCTGTTGATCGCACATCCGGATCTGTGGCCGGCGCTACGCCGCAGCGATCTTTCGGGACATGCCGACGTTCGCGCCGCACTCGATGGCGTCGGGCCACCGTCAGGCGGCCTGATCAAGGAAGATCTGTCCGGTCAACGCGTGCTGTCGACCTATGCGACGGTGCCCTCGCTCGGCTGGGTGGTGTTCGTCGAGCTTCCGCTCACCGAAGCCTATGCGCCGATCTACGCGTCGATCGGCCGCTCGACGTTTCTCCTCGTCGTTCTGCTCGCCTGCGCGGTGCTGGTCTCGCTCTTTCTCAGCCGGCGCATGACCGTGCCGATCCAGATCCTGACGCAGGGCGCGCGCCGGATCGGCAGCGGCGATCTCGGCCTGCGGCTCGCGATCAAGACCGGCGACGAGCTGGAAGCGCTCGGCGACCAGTTCAACCGGATGGCCGCGCATTTGCGCGAATCCTACGCGACGCTCGAGCGCAAGGTCATCGAGCGAACCTCCGAGCTCGAGAAGGCGCGCGACCACGCCCTCGCCGAGCATGACGCGGCCGAGCGTGCGCGCAGCATTGCCGTCCAGGCCAACGAGACCAAGTCGCGCTTCCTCGCGGTCGTCAGCCACGAGCTGCGCACGCCGCTGAACGGCGTCATGGGCGTGCTGCAACTGCTGGACGACGGCAGCCTCGGCGAAGCGCAGCGCCGCCACCTCGCCACCGCCGCCGCATCGAGCGAAACGCTGATCGCGCTGGTCGATGCGATCCTGGAATATGCCCGCCTGGAAGCCAGCGCCGAAACGCTGGAGACACGCGACTTCCGTCTCGACCAGCTCATCGAGGCCGCCGCCGATCTGATGCGCCCGCAGGCCTTCGACAAGGGACTGACGTTCGATCTTGCCAGCGATGCGACGGTCAACACCTCCGTGCACGGCGATCCTGTCAGGCTCAATCGCATCCTACTCAATTTGATCGGCAATGCCATCAAGTTCACCCCGCGCGGCGGGATCGGCCTGAAGGCGGTTGCCGAGCAGAACGACGATCACGTCCTGCTGCGCATCACGATTCGCGATACCGGGATCGGCATCCCGCCCGACATGCATGAGCGGATCTTCGAGGATTTCGTCCAGGCGGACGACAGCATCGCGCGGCGGTTCGGCGGCACCGGCCTCGGCCTCGCGATCGCGCGGCGACTGACGCGCCTGATGCGCGGCGAGCTGACGGTGGAGAGCACGCCGGGCGCGGGCAGCACGTTCACGCTACAGGTGCCGCTTGGCCGCGCCGCGAGCGGTATCGCGCAAGGTACGGTCCTGCCGCCGTCGCGGCGGCTCAGCGTGCTGCTGGTCGACGACGATCCCGTCAATTGCGAGGTCGGCGAAGCGATCCTGAACCGGCTCGGCCATCGCCCCACGATCGCCAGGAACGGCGCGTCGGCCATAGAGCTCGCCCGCGATCAAGCGTTCGACGTCATCCTGATGGATCTGCACATGCCTGACATGGACGGCGTGGAGGCGGCATCGCAGATCGGCAAGCTGGGTCTGCCGACGATGCCGCGCATCATCGCCGTGACGGCCGACGTGTCGGGCAGCGCCCGCGAGCGGCTCGCGGACGCCGGGATCGCCAAGGTCGTCAGCAAGCCGATCCTGATCAATGCGCTGCGCGAGGCGATCGAGGACGATCCCTGGGACGCGCCGGAAGCATCGCAACTTGCCGCAGACGGATTGATCGACCGGCACTTCCTCGACGATCAGCGGGAGCTGCTCGGGCCTGCGCAAATCGAAAAGCTCCGCCATCTGCTGGGCGAGACCAGCGCAAGATTGATCGACGACGTCGCCAAGGCTGCGGCGGCCAGCGATCACGCGCAGCTCGCACGATCTGCGCACCAGCTCGGCAGCGCGGCGAGCGCGCTCGGGCTCGTCCGCCTGTTCGATCGCTGCCGCGACGTCGAGCTGGCGGCGCCCGCGATGTCATCGCCTGAGCACCAAAATGCTGCGCGCGAACTCGCCGAGCTTCAGCAGGCGTCGATGCGCGCGCTGGACGATCTGCTTCAGCCCGCCGAACAAGGTTCGGTCAGTTAGATTTGCCCAGATTGGAGCTCTTCGAACTTTGCCGGCCGGCGATATGCTTCCGGCCGGGCCAACGCGCCACACAAGGGATCAACTCCTTTATGCGGGACCTGTGTACAGCTGTCACGAGCCCGGAGTTTTAACGACGAGCTTTATGTTCAACAGGTTGACGCCCTTGAATGGGTTCGGAGCGCTTTCGATTGTTCCCGTGCCCGTGGCGTTCGCATAGGCACCTGTGCCCGACAGGATTGTGTATTCGCCCGTCGATTTGCCGTCTTTGGCCGAACCGGTGTAGCGCGCCGTAATCGAGCCTTCCTCGAACGTGTAGGTGCTATAGCCGAAGAAGGGGCCCGAACCTTTGAGCAGGTCCGAAGCATTGACGAACTCTTTCACTCCGATACGGCCATCGTTGAATACGGCGACACCAAAGAACTTGCCAGTCACAACCGTCTGTCCTTCGACGTTTGCGGCCTCTATGACCTTGAGGTCGATCGGCTTCGTAACCAGCTTGAACTCGAGCACCCGCTCACCGGCTACGGCTGTTGACGCCGCGACGGCCAATATCACGCCAGAAAGGAAAAAGGTGAGAGACTTCCGCATAGCTTCCTCCTGCGCTTGTTGAAATCAAGTTGAGAAGTGCTGGCGAGCTACTCGTCATGCCCCGGCTCTTCGCGGTGGCACGGAAGAGAGCCCTTGGCAACGCCCCGGCAGCAGCTGAAGCACTCTGTCCTAAGGCGCAAAGTCGGGACGCAAATATGAGTCCCAAGCGACGGGAAGAAAGTTCAGGTTTCCGTTACGGTATAATCGTATCCAGCCACAGCGCGGGGACTCTCAGCAAAGACACAATCCTCATGGTCTTTGCTGGTCGCCGGACTTCTTCCAATCGTTCGCGGAAGAGCTTTTTCGAGGAATTACTGTCACCAACGTTGACGAATGAATAGAACTCATGCCGCCCACCGCACCGTAGCCCGGCAGATTCATGCCTTCACGACCGAGCCTCCGCACGTCTGCGCCCGCCACCTGTCCCCTCCTCGCGGCCAAAACGCTCGACCAGGAAGTCGATGAACAGCCGCACCTTCACCGACAGATGCCGCGTCGGCGGATAGACCGCATAGAGCGCGAGCGGCGGCGCCGAATAATCATCCAGCACCGTTCGCAGCTCGCCCTTCTGCAAGGCATCAGCGGCGATGAACTCGGGTAGCAGCGCCAGCCCCCTGCCCTTGATCGCGACATCGCGCAGCACCTCGGCATTGTTGACGCAGAGCGACCAGGCCGGCTGGATCCAGTGATCGCCGTCGGCGCCGGTGAGCTTCCACTGATTGCCGGTGAGCAGGAAGCCGTAGGTCAGCGACGCATGCTCGCGCAGGTCCTGCGGATGCTTCGGTGTGCCGTGACGCGCCAGATAGTCGGGCGAAGCGCAGATCATGCGCGCCACCGGCATGATCTTGCGCGCGATCAGGCTGGAAGATTCCAGCTCCGCGATCCGCAGCGTCACGTCAAAACCATCCTGTACGGGATCGAGCAGATCGTCGCTGAGCACGATCTGAAGCTGAAGCTCCGGATATCGCACCATGAAATCGGCCAGCCCCGGCCCGAGCCGCATGGTGCCGAACGACATCGGCGCGTTGACGCGCAACAGTCCCCGCGGTGCCGACTGGAGCTGCGCCACCGCCTGGTCGGCCGCCTCGATCTCCGAGAGAATGACGACCGCGCGCTCGAAATAGCGCTGGCCGTTCTCGGTCGGGCTCGCGTGGCGGGTGGTCCGGTTCAGGAGCTGGACGCCGAGGCTCTCCTCGAGGTCGGCGATGTATTTGCTGATCGCCGAGCGCGACAGCCGTAGCTGACGGCCCGCCTCGGCAAAGCTGCCGCTTTCGACCACCTTCACGAAGGCCCGGAGGCTGGCGACCTTATCCAAGCGCCCGCTCCAGCGATTGTTTCCAAATCGTAGACATAGACGTCATATTTGCATGGATTGTCTCCAATCCAAAGCGGAACGATATTTCCGGCCAGAGCAAGACCGCTCCCCGCATTTGGAGGACGACAATGTCTGGACTGCACCACGTCACCGCGATCGCCGGCGACCCCATCAGGAACTTCGGCTTCTACACCAGGGATCTCGGCCTGCGCTTCGTCAAGAAGACGGTCAATTTCGACGATCCCGGCACCTATCACTTCTATTATGGCGACGAGACCGGCCGCCCCGGCACCATCCTGACCTTCTTCCCCTGGGCCGGCGTGCCGGCCGGGCGCCGCGGCGTCGGCGAGACCCATCAGACCGCCTTCCGCGTGCCGCAGCGCTCGCTCGGCTACTGGACGCAGCGCTTCACCGAGAAGGGCATTGCCTATGAGGCGCTGGAGAAGCGCTTCGGCGAGTCCGTGCTGCCGTTCACCGACCCCGATGGCATGGCGCTCGCGCTGGTCGGCATTCCCGGTGCCGAGAACGAGCCGGGCTGGAGCAATGGCGACGTACCGGCCGAGCATGCGATCCGCGGCTTCCACGGCGTGACGTTGCTGCTCGACAGCGCGGCGAAGACGGCGGCCATCCTCACCGACGTGTTCGGCTTCAAGGAGACGGGGCGCGAGGGCTCGGTGATCCGCTTCAAGGCGCCGGGCGATGCCGAGGGCAGCGTCGTCGACATCTATGAGGCCAAGGGCTTTTTGCGCGGACATCAGGGCGGCGGCTCCGTGCACCACATCGCCTTCCGCGCGGCCGATGACGCCGAGCAGGGTCAGATGGCGCAAAAGCTGGTTAGCAATCACGGCCTGCACCCGACCGAGCAGAGGGACCGCAACTACTTCCGCTCGATCTACTTCCGCGAGCCCGGCGGCGTGCTGTTCGAGATCGCGACCGACATCCCCGGCTTCGCCGTCGACGAACCCGTGGCGACGCTGGGACGCGACTTGAAGCTGCCGAGCTTCCTCGAACAACACCGCAAGCAGATCGAAGGCGTACTGCCGAGCCTGGAAGAAAGCGTGTCATGACCGAGAGTGCATTCATCCATCGTTTCGAGCCCGCGACCAGCGCGGGCTCGGCCCCGCTCCTGCTGCTGCACGGCACCGGCGGCGACGAGAACGACCTGCTTGGGCTCGGCAAGATGATCTCGCCCGGCTCGGCCCTGCTCTCGCCGCGCGGCAGCGTGCTCGAGCACGGCATGCCGCGCTTCTTCCGCCGCCTCGCTGAAGGGGTGTTCGACGAGGACGACGTGCGCCGGCGCGCGCGCGAGCTCGGCGACTTCGTCAGCGAGGCGCGGCAGCGCTACGGCATCGCCGCGCCGGTTGCGGTCGGCTTCTCCAACGGCGCCAACATCGCAGCCGCGCTGCTGCTGCTAAAACCGGACGTGCTGGCAGGCGCGATCCTGCTGCGCGCCATGGTGCCGCTGTCGGATCCGCCCAAGGCGGAGCTCGACGGCAAGCCGGTCCTGCTCCTGTCCGGGCAGGCCGATCCGATCGTGCCCGCGAGCAACTCGGCACGGCTCGCTGCGCTGCTGTCGCAGGCAGGTGCCGGCGTGACGCACAAGGTCCTGCCGGCGGGCCATCAATTGTCGCAAGCCGATGTAACACTTGCTCGCGACTGGATCGGCAACGTCGCCGCGGAAGCGGCCTGATCCCAAAGCGGCGCACCGCCCATCCGTGGTGCGCCGTTTCGAACCGGCGAGCGACCTTCCGCTGCATCTGCGCAATCGGGCACCACCCTGCCGGAAATTTCCGCTTGCCCGTTTCCGCGCCATGCTTAGAATTTGGGACAAGGTTCCGAAATTTGGAACTACCTTGGACCGACCTTCATGAGCGCCCTCACCAACGCGATCGAGATCCTGCGCTGCTTTTCCAGCGCGCGGCCGGATCTGTCGTTCGCGGATGTGATGGCACTGACGGGCAAGCCGAAGAGCTCGACCTCGCGGCTGCTGCGGTCCTTGCGCGACTGCGGCCTGCTCGAGCAGGACCCGCACACCCGCCGCTACCGGCCGGGTCTGCTCACCTTCGAGCTCGGCCGGCTGCACCGCGCCCATGACGATCTCATCAGCATAGCCGAGCGCGAGCTGCGCGAGGTCTGCGCCCGCACCGGCCACACCGGCTACATCGCCGTGCTCGACGGCTACGAGCAGGTCGTGCTCAGGATCGTGCCGGGCTCGAATCCCCTGCGCGTCGTCAATCCGCCCGGCCAGCGCACGCCGGCGCTCGCCACCTCCAACGGCCGCGCCATGCTCGCCCGCCTCACCGACGAGGACATTCGCGCGCGCGTGCCCGCGACCTATCCAAAGCTGCCGCGCAACTCGCCGCAGAACTTCAAGCAGCTGATGGCGCGCATGGACGAGATCCGCCGCACCGGCGTGTCCGAGGCCGCCGATGAATCGATCGAAGGCGTGGGCTCGCAAGGTTTTGCGCTGAAGAGTGGCGAAACCGGCGAGATGATCGGAATCGCGGTGTCCTACTCGGTACAGGCGACCACCGCCGCCGAGCGCGCCAATGTCCGCCGTGAGCTGGCGGCGATGGCCGCAAAACTGCGGCGCATGACCGGCGATCCGCTCGATCAGGATACAGCGCGCGTTCAGACGGGGTCGCGATGAGCAGCGCCGCGACCACGCGTCCCAACGGCCTTGCGCTCTTCATTCTGCCGAGCGCGCTGCTGTTTGCCCTCTTCTTCTTCCTGCCGATCGGGCTGATGGCGCTGATGAGCGTGCTCACCGGCAATCCGGTGGTGGCGCCGAAGGTCGCCTTCACCACGCGTCACTACGCCCGCATGATCGACGATCCCTTTTATCTCGAGGTGATCTGGACCACGATCCGGATCGGACTCGTGACCACGCTGGTCGCGCTCGCGATCGGCTATCCGCTGGCGCACTGGATGGCGCGCATCAAGAGCCGCACCGGGCACGCGCTGCTGCTGATGGCGGTGCTGGCGCCGATGCTGACCGGCATCGTGGTGCGCACCTTCGCCTGGATGACGCTGCTGTCCGACAAGGGCGTCGTCAATCAGACCCTGATGTCGCTCGGCGTCATCTCTCAGCCCCTGAAGCTGATGTACACCGAGACCGGCATCGTGGTCGGCCTCGTCCACATCTACGTGCCCTTCATGGTGCTGACGCTGACCGGCGTGATCGGCCGTATCGACGAGCGGCTGGAGCAGGCCGCGGAAAATCTCGGCGCAAGCCCCTTGCGCGCCTTCCTTGAGGTGACGCTACCCTTGAGTCTGCCCGGCATTCTCGCCGGCTCGCTGCTGGTCTTCGCGCTGGCGATCAGCGCCTATGTCACGCCGATCCTGCTCGGCGGCTTCCAGATCATGACGCTGCCGATCCTGATCTACCAGCAGATCTCCGCGAACTTCAACGTCGGCTTCGCCGCCGCACTCGGCATCGTCCTGCTGATGCTCTCGCTCGGGCTCGTCGTCGCCTACAACCGCGCGCTCGGCCTCGTCTCCGGCCAGCGCGAATTGCAGTGAGGCCGACGATGCAAACCACCGCCTCGCACAGCCCACCCCTCGCGGCGGCCCGGCAGGCGGCTCCCGCGCGGACGGCGGGAAGCGTCAGGCATTACGGCCGCTATCTCTATCTCGCCGTCAACATCGCCATCCTGGTCTTCCTGCTGGCACCGATCGCGATCGTCGTCGTGTTCGCCCTGAACCCGACGCCCTTCATCCAGTTTCCGCCGGTCGGCGTGTCCTTGCGCTGGTTCGAGAAGTTCTTCGCATCGCGCGACTTCATGCATGCGCTCGGCTTCAGCCTCGAAGTCGCGGTCCTCACCACCATAGCGGCAACGTTCCTCGGCGCCTCCGCGGCGCTCGCGCTTGCGCGCGGCAATCTGCCGGGCACGCGGCTGATCGTGGCGACGATGCTGTCCCCCCTGATGCTGCCGGCGATCCTGACCGGCCTTGCGCTGTTCCAGACCTATGTGCTGCTCGATGTGGGGCGTCCGACCTGGGGCCTCGTCGCCGGCCACACGCTGGTGACGCTGCCTTACGTCGTGCGCACCACGCTCGCCGTGCTGCACAATTTCGACACGCGTCTGGAGGAAGCGGCACAGAACCTCGGCGCAAGTCCCCTGCGCACCTTCTTCGAGGTGACGCTGCCGCTGATCAAGCCGGGCGTGCTGGCAGGCGCGATCTTCGCCTTCATCGTCTCCTTCGACCAGTTTCCGGTGTCGCTGTTCCTGGTCTCGCCGGGCAACGAGACGCTGCCGGTCACGCTGTTCAACTATCTCAAGTTCGATCTGGACGGCACGATTGGGGCTGCTTCCGTGGTCTCGATCGTCCTCGCCTTTGTCGTCGTCATCGGGCTCGACCGCACGGTCGGCCTGCGCTCCTACGTCAAATTGTAACCGCTCATTGTACCGAAGGAATCGAGACATGATGAAAGCTCTGGGATCCTCACGGCTCAGCCGCCGCCGCTTTCTGACCGCGAGCGCCTCGCTCGGCATCGGCACGATTGCCGCGCCCTACGTCGCGCGCGCCGACGATCCGACGCTGCGCATTACCGGCTGGGGCGGCAAGTGGGGCGAGATCATGAAGGCCGAGATCGGCCCCGCCTTCGAGAGCGAGTTCAAGTGCAAGCTCCAGATCGACTCCGCGTTCCCTTATCTGCCGAAGCTTCAGGCGAGCTCGCGCTCCGCGCCGATCTACGACGTACTGCACACCAATTCCAACGAGCAGTGGGCGGCGGCCGAGATGGGCCTCGTCGAGCCGAAGATCGATCCCAAGCTCGTGCCGAACCTCGCCGACGTCTATCCCTATGCCGTCAGCGACAAGATCGTCGGCGTCTCGATCTTCACCAGCGCCATCGGACTCGGCCTGCGCACCGACAAGGGCTATGGCAGCATCACCTCGTGGAAGGAGCTGTGGGACGCGAAATACAACGGCGTCCGCGGCGGCTACGTCATTCCCGTCAACAGCCTCGGCCAGGCCTTCCTGATGATGTGCGGCACGTTGTTTGGCAAGGGACAGACCGATCTCGATGCGGCCTACACCGCACTGGAGAAGCTCAAGCCGATCAAGATCGTCGATTTCACCGGCGCGATGGAGAAGATGCTGCTGTCGGGCGAAGTCGGCCTCTGCGTCATCCACGATTCCGGCATCTACCGCTATGACGGGCAGAACCAGCCGACCGACTTCGTCTCGCCGAGCGAAGGCGTGCTGTCGCTCGAGCAGGTCCTGACCATCACCCCCGGCAGCAAGATGAAGGAGCTCGCCAACGCCTATGTCAACTACATGCTCCGCCCCGAGGTGCAGAAGCGCCTTGCGGAAACCGTGTGGTACTCGCCGGCCAACAAGAAGGTGAAGCTCGACGCCAAGTACGACGCCAAGCTGCTCACCACGCCGGAAAAGGTCTCGAAGCTGATCCAGGTCGACTGGAAGTGGTACAACGAGCGCAAGGACGAGATCGACCAGCGTGTCAACCGGATCTTCCGCGCATGAGCGCATCGATCGAGATCGCCGGCGTCAGCAAGGTCTATGACGGCGGCGTCCGCGCGGTGGACGCGGTCGCCATGGACATCCGGCAGGGCGAGTTCTTCTCCCTGCTCGGCCCGTCCGGCTGCGGCAAGACCACGACGCTGCGCATGATTGCCGGCTTCGAGACGCCGAGCGCGGGCGCGATCCGCGTCGACGGCGCCGACATCACCCATGTGCCCGCGCACAAGCGCGACATGGGCATGGTGTTCCAGAACTACGCGCTGTTTCCCCATCGCACCGTCGCCGAGAACGTCGCCTTCGGCCTGCGCATGCGCGGGCTCGACAAAGCGACCATCGCAGCCAAGGTGAAGGCGGCGCTGGCCATGGTCGAGCTGTCCGGCCTCGAGGACCGACGACCCGCCCAGCTCTCCGGCGGCCAGCAGCAGCGCGTGGCGCTCGCCCGCGCCATCGTGATCGCGCCGCGCGTCCTGCTCTGCGACGAGCCGCTCGGCGCGCTCGACAAGAAGCTGCGCCAGCAGATGCAGTTCGAGCTCAAGCAGCTCCAGAAGAAGCTCGGCCTGACCCTCGTCTTCGTCACCCACGACCAGGAAGAGGCGCTGGCGATGTCCGACCGTATCGCCGTGATGAACGGCGGCCGCGTCGAGCAGGTCGGCACGCCGACGGAGATCTACAACCAGCCTACGACGCGCTTTGTCGCCGACTTCATCGGCGACACCAACATCTTTCGCGGCGAACGCACGACGACAAGCACCATTGCCTCGGCGCTCGACGTCGGCAAGGGCCTGATCCTGGCGCTGCCGCCCACCGAGGCGCAAGGCACCGGCGTTCTCTCGGTGGCGCTGCGTCCCGAAAAGATTCGTCTCATCCCGCGCGCTGACGCCGCCACCGCAGCCGGCAGCTCCGCCCACGGCATCGTCGAGAACACCAACTTCCTCGGCGGCGCCGTGCTCTACCGCATCACGCTCGATGGCGGCCATCGCGTCCTCGTGCAACAGCCCAATGCAGGCACGAGCCGCCTGTTCGTTCCCGGCAACGGTGTCACGCTCGACTGGACGCCGGCCGATCTCGTCGTCTTGAAGGACTAGACATGAACATGCCATTGAAGCACCAGCGCATCGGGGTGGTCGTGATCGGCCAGAGTCCGCGCCCGACCGTCGCATCGGAAATCGCCGCCGTGCTGTCGCCGGGCATCGAGATCGAGCTGCGCGGCGCGCTCGACGGCATGAGCCGCGCCGAGATCGACGCGATCCCGCCGATGGACGGCTACGACACGCTGTTCACGCTGCTGCCGAACGGCGACGGCGTCACCATCAGCAAGAAGGAAGTCGAGCGCCGCGCGAGCCAGCAGATCACCCGCTTCAAGCACGAGGGCGTCGGCGTGACGCTGATGGCGTGCACCGGCAAATTCCCCAATCTCGCGGCCGACGGCCTCGTCATCCTGCCCTCGGCCATCCTGCATAATCTCGTCGAGGCCGTGCTGCCGAAGGGCCGGCTCGGCGTGTTCTCGCCGCTGCCTGAACAGACCATGCTGATCGACAAGAAATGGCAGCGCGAAGGCGTCGAAGTCGTCGGCATCACGCTGCGTCCCGGCTCGAGCGACGCCGTCGTCGACGAAGCCGCACGCACGATGGCGGACCTCGAGCCCGATCTCGTGGTGATGGATTGCATCAGCTACACCAGCGCCAACAAGGCGCGTGTGCGCACGGCCTATCCCGGCCCCGTGATCCTCGGCATTGCCGCCGCGGCCCGTATCGTCGAGGAGCTGGTCTCGTGAGCAAGGTGGAATTGAAGACGATCAGCCTCGAGGAGATCGAGGCGCTTGCGGTCGGCGCCTGGATCCTCGGCACCGGCGGCGGTGGCAGCCCCTATCTCGGCCTGCTCAATCTGCGCCGGCTCTACGCCGAAGGGCACCGCGTGCAGTTGATGTCACCGCTCGGCCTCGACGACGAGGACTGGGTGGCGGTGGTCTCCAACATGGGTGCGCCGCTGGTCGGACAGGAGCGCCTCGCCGACAGCCGCAACATCGCGCGCGCCGTGCGCATGCAGGAGGAGATCAACGGCATCAAGTTCCGCGCCGTGATGTCGGTCGAGATCGGCGGCGGCAACGGCGTGCAGGCGCTGATGGCGGCCGCCCATCTCGGCATCCCCGTGGTCGACGCCGACTGCATGGGCCGCGCCTTCCCGGAGGCGCAGATGACCTCGGTCGCGATCGGCGACCTGCGTCCCTATCCCTGCACCCTCTACGATCCGCGCGGCATCGAGGCCGTCGTCACCAAGGTGCCGAGCTGGAAGTGGATGGAGCGGGCCAGCCGCAAGATCTGCGTCGAGATGGGCTCGATCGCCTCCACCAGCAAGGCGCCGCGCACGGGGCGCGAGGTGAAGGACTGGGGCATCCACTTCACCACCACCAAGGCGATCGGCATCGGCCGCGCCGTGCAGGAGGCAAATCGTCGTCACGAGGATCCGATCGCCGCGCTGCTGGCCACCGAAGGCGGCAAGAAGCTGTTCACCGGCAAGATCATCGACGTGGCGCGGCGCACGACGGAAGGATTTTTGCGTGGTTCGGCCATGATCGAGGGCAGCGACGCCGACCGCGGCAACAAGCTGGTGCTCTCGTTCCAGAACGAATGGATCGTGGCCTGGCGTGGCGAGAAGGCTATCGCGACATCGCCCGATCTGATCTGCGTGCTCGACAGCGTCAACGGCCACGGCGTCGGCACCGAGACCGTGCGCTACGGCCAGCGTGTCACCGTCGTGGCCCTGCCGGCGCCGGCCGTGCTGACGAGTCCCCGAGGCCTCGAATTCGTCGGCCCCCGCGCCTTCGGCTACGACCTCGACTACCGTTCCCTCTTCGCGCCCGCAGAGGCTGGAGCTTAAGATCCCATGAAGCGTATTGGCATCGATGTCGGCGGCACCAACACGGATGCCGTGCTGATCGTCGACGAGAAGGTCGTCCATTCCGTCAAGCGCCCGACCACCGCCGACGTGACTTCCGGCATCCTCGACGCGCTCAAGGCGCTCCGCGCCGAGCCGGCCGCCGCGATCAAGGTCGATGCGGTCGTGATCGGCACCACGCATTTCATCAACGCGGTGGTGCAGCGCCGTCACGTGCAGAAGATCGGCGCGATCCGCATCGGCATGCCCGCGAGCGCCTCGCTGCCGCCGTTCTGCGACTGGCCCACCGATCTCGCATCGCTTGTTGATGGCGAGATTTTCATGCTGGAGGGCGGCCACGATTACGACGGCCGCCCGTTCATGCCGCTCGACACCGCCGGGCTGAAGGAGGCCGCGCGAAAAATCAGGGACAAGGGTCTGCGCTCGGTCGCGGTGTGCTCGAGCTTCTCCCCGCTCGATCCCTCCTGCGAGACCACGGCGCGGGAGATCCTCGCCGAGATCTGTCCTGACGTCGCGGTGACGCTGTCGCACGATCTCGGCCGCATCGGTCTTCTGGAGCGCGAGAATGCCGCGCTGCTCAATGCATCCCTGCACGATCTCGCGGTCACCACGGTTGCGGCCTTCCGCAAGGCGATCGCCGACAGCGGCATCGATGCGCCGCTGTTCCTGACCCAGAACGACGGCACCGTGATGCAGGCCGAGATCGCCACCGCGTTCCCGGTGATGAGCTTTGCCTCCGGCGCCACCAATTCCATGCGCGGCGCCGCGCATCTGTCCGGCCTCGACGATGCCATGGTCGTCGACGTCGGCGGCACCACGAGCGACATCGGCCAGCTTCGTCACGGCTTCCCGCGCGAGGCCAATGCCGTGGTCGAGGTCGGCGGCGTGCGCACGCTGTTCCGGATGCCCGATCTGCTCTCGATCGGGCTCGGCGGCGGCAGCCATGTCGACGAGGACCCGGTCCGCGTCGGTCCGCTCAGCGTCGGCTACCGCCTGACGACGGACGCGCTGGTGTTCGGCGGATCGCGCCTCACCGCCACCGACATCGCGGTTGCGGCCGGCCTGATCGACATCGGCGACCGTTCGCGCGTCGCCAAGTTGCCGAAGCGCTTGATCGACGGCGCGCTGCGCGATGCCTGGCGCAAGCTGGAAGAGGACATCGACCGCATGAAGACCGAAGCCGGCGACGTGCCGCTGCTCGCGGTCGGCGGCGGCGCCTTCCTGGTGCCGGATCGCCTTCCCGGC
Source organism: Bradyrhizobium sp. WSM2254 (assembly GCF_000472645.1). Lineage (NCBI taxonomy): Bacteria > Pseudomonadati > Pseudomonadota > Alphaproteobacteria > Hyphomicrobiales > Nitrobacteraceae > Bradyrhizobium > Bradyrhizobium sp. WSM2254. The sequence continues at coordinate 395,385 of NZ_KI421445.1, forward strand.
ATCTCCGAGATCGTGCGCGTGCCGCATGGCGACTGCGCCAATGCGGTCGGCGCTGCGATCGCGCAAGTCAGCGGCGAGGCCGACCAGGTGTTCCGCGATCTCAGCCGCGAGGATGCCATCGCCGCCGCGCGCGATATCGCAGCCGACCGTGCCGTCCAGGCAGGTGCTGCGCGCGACAGCCTCAAGACCGTCGACGTCGAGGACATGCCGATCGCCTATCTGCCCGGCAACGCGCTGCGTGTGCGCGTGCGTGTTGCGGGCGCGATCGCCGATCCGGATCTGCCGGCGGCGGCGTAAGCGCCTCCCCGGCATGACGACCCTCGTCAAACAAAAAGTGCGAAATCAACCCCATGCACAGTAGGCGGGGATTGGAAAATCAACGGCTTACGCGGGCAGGCCACGAGGCGGAGACAGACCCCTCACCCAAGTGAGTCCGTGTCTACCGGCGGCGCTGCCCTCTCCTGCAAGGGGAGAGGGCGCAGCAGCGGGCATCCCCGCCGTTTGACTCGTCGGGCAAAACAGGGGCACACTTCCATTATTCCGAAATCGTCAAAATCTTCCTTCTCCCCTTGTGGGAGAAGGTGGCGCGAAGCGCCGGATGAGGGGTTCTCTCCGCGAATTCATCTCGCGAGATTCGTGTGCGGAGACAGACCCCTCACCCAAGCGAGCCCCCATCTACGAACGGAGCCGCCCTCTCCCACAAGGGGCCTGTTGCGTAATTCGTCAATTGTGATTCCCTAGGGCAAAGCCTTGGAGGGTGGCGATGGCGGTTAAGCAGACGGGACAGCCGAGCTTTGTGGAAGCGCTGATGCCGAAGGGGGCCGGCGCCAATGCGGCGCTGGATCGGCTGGCTGGCCTGGTCAAGTGGTACCGGTTCGAGAAGCTGATCGGCCATTTGCGGGATGAGGGGAGTCCCGGTCGGCCAGGCTATCCGGTGCTGGTGCTGTTTC